>CATJHO010000092.1 GCA_949740535.1 uncultured Lachnospiraceae bacterium | reverse complement strand
GCAAAAGATTTTGTAGATGTGGTCCGTCTGCATGCAGAGGACGGCGTGGACTTTGTAACCCTCCACTGTGGTATTACCAGAAAAACCATCCAGCAGATACGCCGGCACAAACGGAAAATGAACCTTGTCAGCCGGGGCGGAAGTCTGGTATTTGCCTGGATGAGCATGACCGGAGAGGAAAATCCGTTTTATGAATATTTTGATGAAATACTGGAAATCTGTGAGGAACATGATGTAACCATCTCTCTGGGAGATGCCTGCCGTCCCGGCTGTCTGGCAGATGCTTCGGACGTGTGCCAGATCGAGGAGCTGGTGCGCTTAGGAGAACTGACGAAACGTGCCTGGGATCACAATGTGCAGGTGATAGTGGAGGGACCAGGCCATGTGCCTCTTAATCAGGTGGCAGCGAATATGGAGATACAGAAAAGCATCTGTATGGGTGCGCCCTTCTATGTGCTTGGACCGCTGGTGACAGATATTGCACCCGGCTATGATCACATTACAGCAGCTATCGGCGGAGCAGTGGCAGCCATGAGCGGAGCAGCGTTTCTCTGCTATGTAACGCCGGCAGAGCATCTGGCGCTACCCAATGTGGAGGATGTGAAGCGTGGGATCATCGCTTCCAAAATCGCGGCGCACGCGGCGGACATTGCCAAGGGAATTCCGGGGGCAAGAGAACTGGATGACCGCATGGCGGAGGCCCGGCGTGCGCTGGACTGGGAGGCCCAGTTTGCCTGTGCTTTGGATCCGGATACAGCCAGGGCGGTTAGAGACGCCCGCCTGCCGGAGAATGATCACAGCGATACATGCAGTATGTGCGGGAAATTCTGCGCGGTACGGAGTATGAACAAAGCGCTGGCCGGAGAGTATATCGATATTTTATAACGCTGAATTCAGCCGGCAGAGCCGGAAAGACCAGATTTTTTCATTGACAAACCTGCCCATACCCGCTATACTGAAAGTCTGAAATTGTTTCAAATTTCCGCGCAGCCGGGGAGTCAGCGGTGCCCTGTACCCGCAATCCGCTACAGCGGGGGTGATATCCTGCCCAGGGCTTTGGAACAACATTCAGCCCTCTGTAAGCAGCACTGACGCTTGGGTCTTGCGCAACAGAAATCTGTGAACCGGGTCAGGTCAGGAATGGAGCAGCCCTAAGCAGAACCTTCTGTGTGCCGCGAGGCAGCCTGGGCCGAGCCGGCTGCAGAGGTAACTGATGCTGTTTCAAGTTCAAAGCAGGATGCGCGGATTATAATAAGACTTAAGAAAGGAGTTATTGCATATGCAGTAATTCCTTTTTTGCATAAAACAAGACAAACAGGAAGAGGAAACGAACATGCGGCTTCTATTAACAGCAGTCAATGCAAAATACATTCATTCCAACCCTGCCGTTTACAGCCTGAAGGCTGCGGCAGGAGAACTGTCCGCCCATGTGGAGCTGGCAGAGTTTACCATTAACCACCGGACAGAAGAAATACTGCGGGAAATCTATCAGAGAAAACCGGACGTTCTGCTGTTTTCCTGCTATATATGGAATATCCGGCAGGTAAAGGAACTGATTTTGGAATGCAGGAAGGTTCTTCCGGAAACCCCTATCTGGCTTGGCGGGCCGGAGGTGTCCTTCTCGGCAGAGAAACTTTTGAAAGAATATCCGCAGGTGACGGGCATTCTTACAGGAGAGGGAGAGGAAAGCTTTCGAGAACTGGCGGAATGTTATGTAAACAAAAAGAACAGTTGGGAAAGGATACCGGGAGCGGTTTTCCGCAGAAAGGGAACAGATGCAAGAGATGCGGAAGATATTCAGGTTAATGCACCAGGCAGACCTCTTAACTTGTCTGCTCTGCCCTTCCCCTATCAGGATTTGACTGATTTTACACACCGCATTCTCTACTATGAATCCAGCCGGGGCTGTCCCTTTTCCTGCAGCTACTGCCTGTCTTCCATTGAAAAACAAGTCCGGTTCCGGGATCTGACACTGGTCCGGCAGGAGCTTCAGTATTTTCTGGATGCAAAAGTTCCCCAGGTGAAATTTGTGGACAGAACCTTTAACTGCAGCCACCGCCATGCCATGGCCGTCTGGACATATCTGCTGGAGCATGATAACGGCATAACCAATTTTCATTTTGAAATTGCGGCGGACCTGCTGAATGAGGAGGAGCTTCAGCTGATGGCAGGGATGCGGCCGGGACTGATTCAGCTGGAGATAGGAGTGCAGTCCACAAACCTGAAGACACTTTCAGCCATCCACAGGAAAACGGATCTGGAAAACCTGAAGAATTATGTGGAAAAAATACGCAGAATGGGAACAATTCATCAGCATCTGGATTTGATTGCCGGACTGCCCTATGAGGATTATAGAAGCTTTGGGGAATCCTTTAACCAGGTGTTTGCGATGAAACCGGATCAGCTGCAGCTGGGGTTTTTAAAGGTTCTGGATGGAACGGTTCTGAAGGAGGAAGCGCAAACATACGGAATTGTCTGCAGGGAGGAAGCGCCCTATGAGGTGCTGTATACCAGATGGATTTCTTTTTCGGAAATTTTGCAGTTAAAGGCGATTGAAGAAATGGTGGAAATCTATTATAATAGTCATCAATTCCAGTATACTCTGGAACGCCTGATTCCGGTTTTTCCGTCTCCCTTCGTTTTTTTTGAGAAGCTGGCAGGCTTTTATGAGCAGGAGGAGCTGAAGGGAAGAAACCACTCCCGAATCCAGCGCTACGAGATTCTCCTTGCATTTATACGGACTGTATGTTCTGAGGAGGAGAACCGGTACAGGGAACTGCTGACGGTAGATCTGTACCGCCGGGAAAAACTTAAGAGCCGTCCGGATTTTGGAACGGATCAGAGTCCCTATCAGAAGCAAATCCGGAAGATAAGAAGCCATGTGGGAAAACGGTGCCATGTGGAAGTACTGACAGCCTGGTCTTACCGCCCGGTTTATCTGGTATTTGATTATGAAAAGAGGGACCCGCTGACAAAAGACGCACTTGTAACGCGTTTTATAGAAACAGAGGAAGAAGTTGTATGACAGATACATATATTGCACTGGATCTGGAGACCACCGGCTTAAATCCCACAAAGGATCGGATTCTGGAAATCGGAGCCGTAAAGGTCAAAGGAGGACAGATACAAGGAACGTATGAGACACTGGTAAATCCCGGAGTGCGGATCAGTGGACGGATAGAAGAGCTGACCGGAATTACCAATGAAATGGCTGCGGACGGCATAGATACCCGCCCGGCAGTAACCGGCCTGGTAGAATTCTGCGAGGATCTCCCGCTTTTGGGACACAATATTATGTTTGACTATAGTTTTCTTAAACAGAATGCTGTAAATTTGAATCTGGAATTTGAGAAAGAGGGGATAGATACCTTAAAGATCGCCAGAACGCTGTTTCCCGATATGGAGCACAGAAGCCTGCAGGCGCTCTGCTGTTATTACCGGATTACGCAGGAGAGGGCCCACAGGGCGGTTTCGGATGCGCTGTCCGCCATGGAGCTGTACCAGCGTATGGGCCGGGAGTTTCCGGACAGCCCCAGGGAGCTCTTTGAACCCAGGCAGCTGGTCCGAAAGGTAAAAAAGCAGGGGCCTGTTACCCCGGCGCAAAAAGGGTACTTGAATGATCTGATAAAATATCATAAAATAACATTGGAGGTGTCTGTGGACGCTCTGACGAAAAATGAAGCATCTCGTATCATTGACCGGATAATTCTGGAACATGGGAGGATTCAAAAATGAACTGGTACAGCAAAAAGACAAGGAAAATTATTTCAACCATTATTATTGTAATTGTAGTGCTGGCAATGGTGGTGCCCCTTTTATCTTACGCTATTTTTTAAGGCGGCCATTCACAAGCAGAAGAGAGGAAAAGAATGATGAAAAAATATGCTGGATTTGGTTTCCTTCTGGCACTGGTCCTGGTACTTGCAGGAGGCAGAGAGACTCTGGCAAAAGAAAAAGAAGACACAGCGATTCACACAGGCGTCTATGCGGACGAGATTGAACTGTCGGGAATGACAGTGACAGAGGCAAAGCAGGAAGTAGAGGACTACAGCAGGGAACTGGCGAAGGAAACGCTGACATTGAAGATCTTTGATCAGCAGCTGCAGGTGAGCCTGGAGGATCTGGGCTTTAAATGTGCCAATCCGGATGTGATCGATGAGGCGGCAGCCCTTGGAAAAAAGGGAAATATCATCAAACGCTATAAAGAGCGGAAGGACTTGGAACATGAAAAGAAGATTTATGAGCTGGAGTGGACCCTGGATTCTGCTTTGGTGCGGGATTTTGTAAATACAGAATGTATAAAGTTTGACGCGGAAGCAGAGGACGCGACGCTTCAGAGAGTAAACGGCGCTTTTCAGATCGTAGACGGAAGAACGGGAACCAAGCTGGATACAGCAGGCTCTGTTCAAAAGATAATGGATTATATTGAAAGTGAGTGGGACAAAGAAAATGGCACGGTTGAGCTTCCGGTGGAAACGGATTATCCCAGAGGAAGCAAGGAAGAGTTAAGCCGGGTGAAGGATGTGCTGGGAACCTTTACTACGAGCTATACAACTTCCAATGGGAACCGGAGCCAGAATGTGTCTAACGGCGCAAAGCTGATCAACGGAACGGTTCTGTATCCGGGTGACACCTTTTCCGCATACGAGGTTGTCAGTCCCTTTACTACAGAAAACGGCTATGAGCTGGCAGGCTCTTACTTAAACGGAAAAGTGGTGGACAGCCTGGGCGGCGGAATCTGCCAGGTATCAACGACCCTGTACAATGCTGTGCTTCTGGCAGAGCTGGAAGTGGTGGAGCGGTCTCCCCATTCCATGATTGTCAGCTATGTAGATCCTTCTGCAGATGCGGCAATTGCCGGAACCTACAAGGACTTTAAGTTCCGTAATGATACAGAGGCGCCGGTTTACATTGAGGGAACCACCGCTGACAAGCATATAACCTTTACTATTTACGGCGAGGAAAGCCGTCCGGCCAGCCGGACCGTGAAATATATAAGCAAGACCTTAAGCACAACGGATCCCGGTGTCGTGATTGTGCCGGATCCGGGACAGCCTATTGGTTTTCGGACTGCGTCCGGGGCCCATCAGGGTGTGCAGGCAGAGCTTTACAAGCATGTTTATGTGAATGGTGTGGAGGAAAGCGTAACAAAGGTAAATAAAAGTACCTACAATGCATCTCCCCGGACAGTTATATTCGGCGTGGCCGGAGACGAAGGGCTGTCGGCAGAGCTGCAGGCGGCCATCGCCACACAGGACGAGGCGCTGGTAAATGAAGTACTGGCATCCTGCCTGGCAAGAATGCAGTAAGAGGGACATAGATGAAAGCAGGCAAGGTCTCAGAGACGATTTTAAAAAGAAGCATATTTAAACAGATCCGGACCAGACGGGAGGAAGTACTTTTAGGAGCCGGTGTGGGAGAAGACTGCGCAGCAATGAAGCTGGAACCAGGGGAGATTTTTGTACTCTCCACGGATCCCATTACAGGAACCGTGAAGGATATAGGAACTTTGGCAGTCCAGGTTACAGTAAACGATCTGGCGTCAAGCGGAGCAGAGCCGGTAGGCGTGATGCTGACTGTGCTGCTGCCGGAGAACATTACGGAGGAAGATATCAGGGAAATGATGGGACAGGTGGAGGAAGCATGTTCCAGATTTCAGATACAGGTAATGGGAGGCCATACAGAAGTAACCAAAGCCGTAAATCAGCCAATCATCAGCGTTACCGGCGTCGGGAAAGCGAAGGCTGGCAGACTGGTGACAACTTCCGGAGCCAGGGCAGGGCAGGATATTCTGGTAACTAAATGGATTGGCATTGAGGGAACCTCGATTATTGCCAAAGAAAAAGAAGAAGAGCTGCGGAACAGATTTTCCGGTGCTTTTGTGGAACGGGCGAAAGGTTTTGATACCTATCTTTCCGTTCTGCCGGAGGCGGCTCTGGCAGCAGAATTCGGTATCAGCGCCATGCATGATGTGACAGAGGGCGGAATTTACGGAGCGCTCTGGGAGATGGCAGAGGCGTCGGGCATAGGCCTGGAGATTGATTTGAAAGCGATTCCCATCCGGCAGGAAACGGTAGAAATATGTGAATATTTTGGTTTAAACCCATATTACCTCATTTCCAGCGGCTGTATGCTGATGGCAGGCGATCGGGGCCACGATTTGGTACGGGAGCTTGAGAAGGCCAAAATTCCGGCAGCAGTGATTGGAAAAGCAGTGGAAGGAAAGACAAGAAGGATTCTCAACGGGGAAGAGGAGGCTTATCTGGAACGTCCCCGGACGGATGAACTGTATCGTATTTTATAGATAGATTTGACAGGTGCAAAGAGCAGGTGCGTGAATAGGAGGAAGAACCATGCGGGAAAAAATTTTAACCTTTATTGAGAAGAACAGCCGGGTAAATCTGAAGGATTTGGCCGTAATGCTGGGCGTAGATGAGGTAACGGTGGCAAATGAAATCGCGGATATGGAAAAAGAAGGGATTATCTGCGGTTATCACACACTGATTGACTGGGAGAAGACGGGAGAGGAAAAGCTGACCGCATTGATTGAAGTGAAAGTAACACCCCAGCGGGGCCTGGGCTTTGACAAAGTGGCAGAGCGTATTTACAATTATGCAGAAGTAGACAGTGTTTATCTTATCTCCGGCGGCTTTGATTTTATGGTGATGATCGAGGGAAAGACCATGCGGGATGTGGCCCAGTTTGTATCTGATAAGCTGTCTCCTCTTGACACCGTATTAAGCACAGCCACCCATTTTGTATTGAAAAAGTATAAAGACCATGGGTCTATTATGGTACATAAATCAAAAGATGAAAGGATGCTGGTGACACTGTGAGAAATTTTTTGGCTGAAAAAGTTGTAAACATTCCACCCTCAGGCATCCGGAAGTTTTTTGATATTGTAAGCGAGATGCCGGATGCAATCTCTCTGGGTGTGGGGGAACCGGATTTTGACACACCCTGGCATATCCGGGAAGAGGGCATCTATTCTCTGGAGCGGGGGCGGACCTTTTATACATCCAATGCAGGCCTGAAGGAGCTGCGGGAGGAGATTTCCGCATATCTTCAGCGCAGAATTCATGTAACCTACGATCCCATGAAAGAGACAGTGGTTACAGTAGGAGGCAGTGAAGGCATTGATATGGCGTTCCGCGCTGTGCTGGATCCGGGAGATGAGGTGCTGATTCCACAGCCCAGCTATGTGTCCTATGAGCCCTGCGCCGTGCTGGCCGGTGGTGTGCCGGTAATTATTAACCTGAAGGAAGAAAATGAATTCCGGCTGACGAAAGAGGAACTTCTGGAGGCGGTTACAGAGAAGACAAAGATCCTGGTGCTTCCCTTTCCCAACAATCCTACCGGTGCCATAATGGATCAAAAGGATCTGGAGGAGATTGCGGAAGTATTGATTGAAAAGGATATCCTGGTTTTGTCCGATGAGATTTACTCAGAGCTGAGCTATAATGGGGATCATGTGTCTATCGCATCTCTTCCGGGGATGCGGGAGCGGACCATACTGATCAATGGATTTTCCAAGGCCTATGCCATGACCGGCTGGCGTCTGGGCTATGCCTGCGGTCCTGCGGATATCATTGAACAGATGACAAAGATTCATCAGTTTGCCATTATGTGCGCTCCTACCAACAGCCAGTTTGCAGCGGTGGATGCCCTTAGAAACGGTGACGGAGACGTGGCCATGATGCGGGAGTCTTACGATCAGAGAAGAAGATATGTGGTACATACTCTGCGGGAGATGGGACTTCAGTGTTTTGAACCCTTTGGAGCATTCTATGTATTCCCCAGCATTCAGGAATTTGGCATGACTTCCGATGAATTTGCAACGCGTTTTCTGGAGGAGGAGAAGGTGGCAGTAGTTCCGGGGACGGCATTTGGCGCCTGCGGAGAAGGATTTCTGCGGCTTTCCTATGCCTATTCTTTGGAAGATCTGAAGGAAGCCTTTGGACGCCTGGGCAGATTCGTAAGCCGTCTGCGGGAAGAAAAAGAGGGGAAATAACCGGCCATGGCATTTAATATTGTGCTTCTGGAGCCGGAAATTCCGGCAAATACCGGAAACATCGGCCGTACCTGTATGGCGGCTGGAAGCCGCCTGCATCTGATAGAGCCTCTGGGCTTTCACCTGAATGAAAAAGCACTGCGAAGGGCCGGAATGGATTACTGGTTTGAGCTGGACGTAACTACATACAGCTGTTACGAGGACTTTCTGGCACGGAATCCAGGAGCAAAGATTTATATGGCAACCACCAAAGGGGCAAAGATCTATTCGGAGGTCCGGCTGGAGCCGGACAGCTATCTGATGTTCGGCAAAGAGAGCGCGGGCATTCCGGAAGAGCTGCTGCTTCAGCACCAGGAGACAGCTATACGGATTCCCATGATGGGAGATACCCGTTCTCTGAACCTGTCCAATGCAGTGGCGATAGTTTTGTATGAGGCTCTGCGGCAGAACGGATTTGCACAGATGAGATTAGAAGGAAAGCTTACAAAATACGATTGGGAATAAGACTGGTGACAGGATGAAAAACAAACAGCTGAGTAAAATCTTATATAGTCTGGCGGGACTGGCCCTTGCATTAATGCTTGGGTTTGCTTCCCATGCAACAAGCAGGGAGGATATGGAGGATGAACTGGATGAGACCCAGAACCAGATTGATGAGACCCAGGACCAGATTGATCAGACTCAGCGGGAAATAGATGAGACAAAAGGGAAACAGCAGAAGCTGGAGCAGGCCAAAGCTAATATGGAGGCTCAGCTGAAGGAGCTCAACAATCAGTATGCATCCATCGGCGAGCAGATTGAGGATTTGAACCAGAAAATCGAAGCGAAGGAGCAGGAGATAGTAGAAACCCAGGCAGAGTTAGAAGAAGCAAAACGGACAGCAGAAAAGCAGTATGAGGATATGAAAACCCGGATTCAGTATATGTATGAGCATTCTCAGGACTCTTTTTTCACCATTCTTTTGGAAGAGGGAAGTTTTGCCACGGCTCTTAACCGGGCAGATCACGCTGTCAGTATCGCGGCCTATGATCGGAAGATGATGGAGAATTATGTGGCCCAGAAAGAGGCTGTCGAGGATAAGGAGGCGGAGCTTCAGGGGGAAAAGGAAGCCCTGGACGAGCTCCATGCTTCTGTGGTGGAGAAGCAGAAAGAGGTTTCCGCACTGGCCCAGAGTACTTCCGGTAAAATCGGCCAGCATGTAAATGCGATTGCGGCCGCCCAGGCAGATCTGGATGGAAAGACAGACAGTCTGGAAAATCAGAAAGAGATTCTAAAGGAACTGATCGCTGAGAAAAAACGGCTGGAAGCACAGATTGAGGCAGCAAAGCTGGCAGAGATTAATGAGTCTTTGGGTGATGTGACAGGTGTGCAGACCACAGAGACGGATAATGTGCAGTATGGAAGCTATGGGGCCACGGAAGAGGAAGTGACGGCTCTTGCTGTTTTGATTCACTGTGAGGCGGCCAACCAGGGTGATGCCGGCCGTCTGGCTGTAGGAGCTGTTGTTATGAACCGCATTCGGGATCCGCGGTTTGCCCAGGGAGATATTATGAGTGTCATCCGGGCACCGGGACAGTTTTCGCCGGTAACCTCCGGACGGTTTGATCTGGTACTGGGCCAGGACCTGGACAGTGTAAGCCCGGCCTGCTTTGAGGCGGCCAGACGGGCCATCGCCGGGGAATCCAACGTGGGAAACCGGGTATTCTTCCGGACACACCGGAACAATCCGGCCCTCAGCGGCCTGATTATCGGGGATCATATATTCTCTTATACTTGGAACTATGCTCCGGAGGAGTAGAGTTAAATGACAGCCAAATCAAAAATATGATATTTTTTACTGGACAAATGTTTGATTCTATGATAGTATAATCAGTGCTGAAAGCAAGTACAATTGAATACGGCGTGTGGCTCAGCTTGGTAGAGCGCTACGTTCGGGACGTAGAGGCCGCAGGTTCAAATCCTGTCACGCCGATGTTTCCTTGAAAACATGGTCTTCTTAAAAGGCCATGTTTTTTTGTACTCTTTTTCGACCGTGTATACTCTTGTCAAGAGAGGGTATTGAAATTGATACAGGCATTTTTATTTTAATGTGTGTAAAGTGTTTGACTGTTTCGCATGTACCTGGGATAGATTTTTAGAATATTTCTTTGAAAAATAAAAAATTTCTGGTGTCTCATTTTTAATGGTCTGGCTGAGAAAAGAACATACGTTATGAAGATTGGATATGCCAGAGTGAGTACAAAAGAAAAGAATACGGTATGGCAGGGTATGTAATACGGATATAGCTTTGTCATTCCTGTAAGCTTAGTAAAAAAGACTGCAAAAGCTGGTACTGTTTGTCATTCAGCATAGACACATCAAGCAGTTTGACTGTATCCGCTTTGTCAATGCCAAGCAGAAAATCAGCAGAGCAGTGATATAAATGCGCAAGGGATATGAGTATTTCAATACTGGGCGTTCTCTCACCACTTTCATAATTAGATATGACGGAGGCAGACACACCAATAGAAGAAGCAACCTGCTTCTGAGAAAGATTTCGTAAAATGCGCTGTTTCTGCAGCCGCGGCCCTAATCCATTTATCATGTAAGCACCTCCACATAGGAATTGTACGTGATATCAATTTGCTTTGGGATATGAGTAGTTTGCTAAAAGCATTGAAAACTATGCGTAAAGATGATATAATAACACAAAAATAAGCTTGTATACAAAAAGAAAGGAATTTAAACCAATGAAAAAGAAGCTGTTAAGCGTATTTGCAGTATTTGTTATGACATTACAGCTCATTGCATGTAATTCAGATACATGCAGGGCCAGTGACTGTGACGATGAAATTTATAAAGATGGGTACTGTAGATATCATTATTACCTAAATGCCGGAACTGACATATTAAAAGATATTATTAACTAAAGGAGAAAGACAGCTATGATAACAATAAATGAAAGAAGAAAGCTTTGTGTGGCAGGATGCATTTTGCTTGCATCACTTTTTATAATGGCTGCATGCGGCAGGAAATCAGAAGTACCAGAAATTGCAGAAGAATCCTATGAGGATACGTATATTCCCTCCCCTGAAGAGATTAGTGATGTCGTGAATAAAATGAACGAAGAGACAACTCAAAACGAGGTCAGAAATGGGGATATATTTGAATTTTATATTGACAGTGACGTGAATATTGTCAAACTCCAGATGCCTGCAGAGTATGTAAAGGAAGGGTCTGCCCAGACCGGCAGTTCTTTTAAGTCGGATTTTTATCTTACAGGTGAAGGCAGAGGGCATTTCGAATTAGAGGTTACTGTTTACTCCCTGGATCAGGTTGGAGGTCCCAGAGAGCTTCTTGAGAAAAGATATCCAGACGAAAATGATTATTTATGTATGCCTGTTGTTGCTCCTTTTGGAGATGAGGGTACATATAAATCTATTTATAGAGAAGAATTGAATGAGGGTTCTTATACTACCCGCAGACGTATACATGGAGAGAAGACCATTGGCTTTGGTTTTGGAAGTGGAGAGACAGCCGCAGTATTATATATTACAGTAGTGGTTACGGAATTTGACGATTTGCCCTATTATGATCATATTTATAAAGTACTTGATTCTGTATTGATTGATAATGTGGATGATGCAGGTGCAAGATCCGTGATAGAAAGCCTTGCGGATGAGTATGAAAAAAATATGGAAGAGAAGATGAAGGATGCCATAACGATTACTAATCCGGAGATCTGCCGTGACATCTGCGAGTCTCTGGGACTGGAGGAGACAGATCGATTCACTATAGAAGAACTGGAAAAAGTATACTCTATTGACTGGGATGTGTTAAGAGACGAAGATGTGGAGTGGCTGCCCTATATAACACCAGGTTTAGATTATAGCCTGGACTTTTTTCACAATGAGAATATTACGGATTTGAGGATACTTGCAGGATTTGAGAAACTTAAAGAATATGACATATTGCGGTTGCAGCTGGGACACTGGACAGAGAGCTGCGAGAATCTGACCAGCCTGGATGGGATAGAGGAATTGTTTGGCGAGGATGGTCCGGTTTTGGAGCAGTTGAACATACAGAAATGTCCCAATCTGGAAGATATCAGCTCATTGAAGAATATTGGGAAATGCAATCAAATCAAAATCTGCCTGGAAGACTGCAGATATATCACAGCGGAGATGCTCCAAGATGTCTATGACAGTAATCCAAATATAGATTTGATTACGGTATCGAAGTATAAAAATCCTACAACGCTTGTAGTGGATTTTGAATTGGATTCACATATCAGATAAGAACAAAAGAACGAATCCCCCGGCTGTATGGCATACAGTCGAGGGATTTTACTTTATATTTATAGTGGCAGAACACCCTGTAAAAGGAATCAGAGATAAAACATCCGCCCCACAGTCAAATAAAAATCCGGATTATTCTTCAAAACTGCATTTGTCTCGTTGGAGAAGATGGTAAGCCAGCCCTGGCCGACGGTCAGAACCAGCATGCCCAATGCCAAAGCATAGAGGATGCGGGCAGAGCGGGTCTGGGGAGAAGGGATATATTCCAAAAGGGCCAGGAAAGCCAGCAGGCTTACGGCCAGACTCAAGTCACAGACATACCGGATATGAATGCCGCCCAGGAGAAAATCGATATAACCGAGAATGACAATTCCCACAAGAAGCAGAGCACAGACATGTTTTTTGAGGGAATTCTTTTTTTCTTTGGAAAACAGTGTAATGCCGGTGAGCAGAATTCCCAGATTCAGGGGCATCTGGAAAAGACCTGCACTGTATTCCTGGTAGAGATAGTTACCGAAGTCCACACATTTTTCTGTAGTAAAGCGCAGATAAGGAAAGAATTCCGTGCGGACAAAAGGTTCAAAGAAGTAATGGTAGAGCATAGAGCCTAAATGATGGAGATTCAGAGAAAGCCGGTTGTAACGGATATCACTTTCTGTGAGCTGATATGTGGTGCCAAATTCAAAGACAGAATCAAAACGGATATAATTGTAGTACATAACAGCGGCTCCACCAAGAATAACCGGAATCAAAAAGGGTACAGCGCACAAAAGCTTCTCTTTAAGAGATGCCGAACGGTCAAAGAGAATACGCAGAAAAAGGGGCGCTCCAAAGGCAGCAGCCAAAAGCACCATATTGGGTCTTGAGAGAACAAGCATCACCACGGAGATCCCTGCCAGGGCGAACAGAAGCGGGCGGCGGATCCGCCCCTGGCCTCCACTCTGGCAGGCAAAGCAGGAAAAGCCCATAAAAGCAGCCAGCCATCCCAAAGCGCTGATAAGAGGCAGATAATAAAAGTTCAGAGAAGCCTGCATAAGATACAGAAAGCTGGCAGAAACCACAGCTGCCTCTCCCAAAAGAAAGAGCAGCAGATTGGCCCGCGGGCGGAACGTGATCAGTAAGCCGTGGATGGCAAAAAAGACTGCCAGAATAGCAGACACTGACAGTACAGACGCGGCCAGAGCTTCTGTTGGCAGCATGCCGGTGAGCCAGTAGACAGGATAATATACCGTAAAAAGAGGAGCAAGGCCAAAGTAGGAGTAATACTTTCCGTTGTAGTAAGCCCGATCCCAGTGATAAGTAACATCCTTTTTGTCACGTTCTCCTTTGTCATAGGGATTGTTAAGCGTGTCCAGCTGCGGATTTACATCCAGGTCTAATTCCAGCTGTCCCTTTTCAAAGGCGTCCAGCTGCTGCATATAGGCATCCACAATGAGTTCCGGAGAACGGATCTCTTCCAGGGCAGGGAAGGATCGAAGAAATTGATGGGCCGGATCCGATCCATAGAGAACACCGCAGGAGACCAGAAGGCAGAGAAGAAGGACAGACAGATTCATAAGCTGATGGCTTTTCTTTTGCGGGGAGTATTCTGCTTCATAAAGGCGGAAACGCACAGAAGCCCACAGAACAAAGAAAAACCCAGCCATCAAAAACAGGCGTAAAGGATGCATCTGAAAGGGAACCCGCTCATTTAAGACAACTGAGAGAAGAAATACGGGCTCCGTCAGTTCACTGGTAAAATTGATCCGAAGCCGTGTGAGATTTCCGCGGCTGTTAAGGCGCACGGTAAAATCTGACTTCTGCCCGCCGGGATTCACCTGAAAACTTCCCGCGCCCATAGTCCGCCAGGCATTGGCCTCGTCGCAGATTCCAATATTTCCGGAGAGTACCTGAGCCGGTCCGGCGGTGTGTACCGTAACATTGCGGACAGGAAGAGACAGGCCGTCAAAGGAAACGGTAGGGTTGTCCAAAAGCAGGGGCAGCGCCTCGCCGTTATAGCCTTCCAGTGAGGACAGGTTAAGCTCTGTCCGCGGATAATTTCCGAAATGCTGGGTAAAGAAGGCGGTCTGAAACAAAGCCAGCTCTAAAATACAGGCCAGCAGAAATGAACCGGCCAGAATAACCCGGATATTTGCTTTTGCAAGAAAAACTTTATATTTTTTCATGGTGTGGATCCTTTACTGTTGTGAGATTATCCCGGTTGGATGGGGAATCACTTTCTTTTGATAATAGCATTGGCAGAAATATGTGTCAATTCGTTACTGTGGGGGATACAGTTAAATAAAAGGACAGGAAGGGAAGAAAGCCTGTGTATTCCCTGCCTATTGACAAAATCCCCTCAAACTTTTATGATAAATAAAGAAAAAAACATGAGTTTCGGACTGCACAGAGCAGTGCCGGGTAAGGGGTGTTGAGTATGGATAATTTCGTTATTTCTATCACAAGAACCTGCGGAAGCGGAGCCACCTCCATCGGAAGAATTCTGGCAAAGGATTTGGGAGTGGAGCTTTATGATCGGAACTTGCTGCGTCTGGCTTCGGATGAAAGTGGAATCAGCCAGGAGCTGTTTGCCAGGGCAGATGAAGATCAGAAGAAAAGCCTGCTGTTCCGTGCATCCCAGAAAGCATATACCGGCGGCCTGATTCCGCCGGAGAAAGAGGATTTTACCTCCAACAACAATCTCTTTAACTATCAGGCTAAGGTCCTTCGGGAACTGGCGGATGTATCCTCCTATGTGGTGATTGGAAGGGCGGCAGATTACGTGCTGAACGATAAGCCCAATCTGGTACGGGTATTTATCTATGCGTCCAGAGAGAAATGTATCCAAAAAGAAATGAACCGCCAGAAGATTGACTGGAAGAAGGCGGATAAGTTTATCACCAAGACCGACCGTTACCGCAGGGACTATTACCGCTACTTTACCGGACACGAGTGGGAGAGTATGCGCAACTACGATCTGTGTATCAACACCACGGATATGACCTATGAGCAGGCGGCAAAGGCGATCAAGGATTTTGCCTTTACCTTACTGGAATGTAAAGGAAAAAAGTAAGGGATTAAAGCTGTTTACGGTACTCCCGCGGGGATATTTGATAATAGCGTTTAAATGCAGCAGAAAAGTGCTCGGCAGAGGAGTAGCCGAGAGCATCGGAGACAGAGGAAATACTGCGCTGCCGTTCTGAGAGAAGCAGAAGGGCCGCAGCCATTTTGGCCTCTGTCTTTTTTTGCAGAAATGTTTTGCCATAATGGTCCTTTAAAAGCCGCTCCGTCTGGCGGCAGCTTAAACCCAGCCGTTCGGCCAGCGCTTCTAAGGAGAGAGACTGGTATTCGTAGAGGAAGTATTCTTCCAGAATGATGAATTTGCTGTCTCCCAGGTTCGAGGGTTCAAAGTGCAGCAAAGCCTTCTGCTTCATTTCATAATTCCGTATGACATGAATAATCAATTGGGTCAGAAGGGTTTGAACCTGGATTACATAGCCGGTGTACTGATTTTCCAGCTCGAAAAAAAGCTGTTTCATTATAGTTTCAACATTCTGGCTGTCCTGGCCGAACCAGAAAGAGGTTTCCTCAAAGAGCGTCAGAGCAGGCGATTTTCTGCGGGAGTGGTTTTTTCCCATTTTCAGATACACACAGTATTCACACATGGGATCCTCCGGGGAGGGAACCTGGGCGTGTTCCACATGGGGGCCGGTGATGTAGAGGGTGTTGGGGACGATATCATAGAGTACTTCGTTTATTTTAGCGTGTCCGCAGCCGGAAGAAATATAGTGGATTTCATAGCTGCGGCTTCCATGGCTGTGGCTGGGGATTGTGCGCAGAAACCGCTCATAGCAGATATTCAAAGCATAAAAATCTGTGCCGTCCACAGGAAATTTGATATTCAGATCCGTATATAATTCCCGCATATAAAAACCCTCCGATATCCACCAGTATAGCACGCCGGCGGACAGAATGCAAAAAAGCTTCGAAAAGGCGACATGAAAAACAGGAAAATGTCTGGTTTTTCTCTTACAGCCAAAACGGAAATCTGTATAATAAACTTATAAGGCAAAGGGCCGGAAAAACAAAGGACGGAGGTAAACGTATGGAAAAAATGATGGGAGCGATTCTGCCGGGCAACAGCACGGTAGAGCTGAAGGAGTTTGACGTGCCAAAGCCCGGATATGGGCAGGTGCTGATTCAGACCAAGGCGACTACGATCTGTGGAAGCGACATCCGCTGTATTTACCGGGAACATACAGGGAAAGGCGCGGAGGGCTATATTCCTGGACTGGTGGCGGGCCATGAGCCCTGCGGCATCATCGTGGAAGAAGGCGAGGGGCTGAAGCGGTTTAAAAAGGGCGATCGGGTGATTGTGTATCATATTTCCGGATGCGGTGTCTGCAATGACTGCCGCAGAGGCTATTTTATTTCCTGTAAAAGTAAACACCGGGCAGCTTACGGCTGGCAGAGAAACGGCGGAATGGCGCCGTACATACTGGCAGATGAAAAGGATCTGGTGGAGCTTCCGGACGAACTGACCTACAAAGACGGCGCACAGGTGGCCTGCGGCTTCGGAACCGTGTACGAGGCCATCGAGAAGATTGGCGTCTGCGGAAATGATGCGGTGCTGGTAACCGGCCTTGGACCGGTAGGTCTGGCGGCGTTGATGATTGCCAAAGCCATGGGAGCAGAGAAAACCATCGGTGTGGAGATGAATGACTATCGAATTGAGCTGGCAAAAAAGCTTGGACTGGTGGACTATGTATTTAAGCCGGGTGAGGATACTCTGGATAAGATTCTGGAAGTAACCGGCGGCCACGGCGCAGAGCGGGCCATTGACGCCAGCGCCAGCGATCCGGGCAGACAGCTTGCTATCCGGGCAACACGCGAATGGGGAAAGACTGCCTTTGTGGGGGAAGGCGGAACCTGTAACTTTACGCCCAGTCCGGATATTATTCATGGACAGAAGACTATCTACGGCTCCTGGGTTACGTCATTGTGGAAAATGGAAGAGCTGGTAGAGCGTCTGGTGCGCTGGGGTATCCACCCGGAAGATCTGATTACCCACGAATTCCCTCTGGAGAAGGCCGGAGAGGCTTATGCACTGATGGCTGGCGGACAGTGTGGAAAAGTAGCAGTTGTATTTGAATAAGTGGACAGGGGCGGCAGAACTGCCCCGGAAACAGGAGAAACAGTATGAGTGAGCGAATTGATCCGGGCCTGGTGCCCAAAAGAACCCTGTACACGGGTGAGGAGATTCCGGCTCTTGGGATCGGAACCTTCGGTTCCGATAAATACAAGGCAGAAGAAATTGCTTCTGCGGTGTATGGAGCAGTAAAAAGCGGATATCGTCTGATTGACGGCGCCTCTGTATACCAGAACGAAAAAGAGATTGGGGATGTGCTGAAAAAGCTCTTTGAGGAGCAGGTGGTAACACGCAGGGAGTTATTTATTACTTCCAAGGTCTGGAATGACTGTCACAGGCAGGTGGCTGAATCCTGCAAAAAGAGTCTGGCAGATCTGCAGCTGGACATGATTGATCTGTATTTTGTACACTGGCCCTTTCCCAATTACCATGCTCCCGGCTGTGACGGGGATTCCCGGAATCCGGATTCGAAACCCTTTTGTACAGAGGAATTTATGGATACCTGGCGGCAGTGCGAGGAGCTGGCAGATAAGGGGCTTGTGCGGTACATCGGAATGTCAAATATGACCATTCCCAAGCTGAAAGAGGTTCTGCCTCTGTGCAGGATCCGCCCGGCAGCTCTGGAGCTGGAATGCCATCCCGGTTTTCAGCAGCAGGAATTATTTGATTATGCAAGAGAGCAGGGGATGGTACCCATCGGGTACTGCCCTCTGGGTTCTCCTTCCAGACCGGAGCGGGACAGAACGCCGGAGGATGTGGCGGATACGCAGATTCCGGAGATTGTGGAGACTGCCAAAGCGCACGGAATCCACCCGGCGCTGGTGTGTCTGAAATGGGCAGTGCAGCGGGGCCAGATTCCGATCCCCTTCTCTGTAAAGGAACCTCAGTATGTGAGCAATCTGAAATGCGTTACAGAGGATCCGCTGACGCCGGAGGAAATGGAACGTATTGCCGGGGCTGATAAGAACTGCCGCCTGGTAAAGGGGCAGGTGTTCTTGTGGCCAGGGGCTTCCGGGTGGGAAGACCTGTGGGATTTGGATGGCAGAATCACAAAATAAAAGCGGTACAAAAGGAGCAGATTTTTCCTGAAAGACAGGAATTCTGCTCTTTTTAACGCTCTTTTGTCAGAGGAACTATGAAATTTTTATAAAATCTTCAGATTTTCCTAAAGATTCGTGCTATACTGTTGCTGTATGATAAAAAAATCCCGCAATGGGCATAGAAAGGACAGGTATATGGCCGGAAAGAGGGAATTCACTTATAATTCCAGAGATGGAAGAACCAAAATTCATGCGGTAGAGTGGAGGCCGGAGGAAGGGCCGGTGACAGGGGTTCTGCAGATCTTCCACGGTATGATTGAATTTATCGGACGCTATGAGGAGTTTGCAGAGTTTCTCACCAGGCAGGGATTTGTGGTGGTTGGAAACGATCATCTGGGACATGGGGCATCAATTGTATCCCCAAAGGACTATGGTTATTTCTGTGAGAAGGACGGGAACCAGGCAGTGCTGGCCGATGCCCACCATCTGAAACGGATTACAGAGAAGCGCTGGCCGGGGGTGCCTTATTATATTCTGGGACACAGTATGGGTTCGTTTCTTCTGCGGCAGTATCTGTGCCTGCGGGGAGAGGAGCTGGATGGTGCAGTGATTATGGGAACGGGAACAAAACCCATTCCGCTTCTGAAGATTGGCAGAGGGTTCTGCAGGGCAATGGCGGCAGTATTTGGATGGCATTACCGAAGCCGGCTCATTGACATGATGGCCTTTGGAGGATATAATAGACACTTCAGACCAGCCAGGACGATCCGTGACTGGATTACCAAGGATGAGGAGCTGGTGGATCGCTGCCTGGCAGACGAGCGCTGCAGATTCCGGTTTACCTTGAATGCCTATGATAATCTGTTTTTCAGTATTCAGGAGGCATCCAGGGAGCGTAACCTGCGGAAAATGCCAAAGGATCTGCCGGTGCTGTTTGTGGCAGGTAAGGAGGATCCGGTGGGGAATTTCGGAAAAGGCGTCCGGCGGGTGAGGCGCAGGTTTGAAGACACAGGTATGGAGAATGTGAAAGAAATTCTCTATGAGACGGATCGGCATGAGATATTGAATGAGACGGATCGGCAGCAGGTATATGAAGATATTTACGGATGGCTTCGGGAGCAGTCTGTCTGTCCCCGAAGAAAGAAGGAGGAAGAAAAAGTATGAAAAAGAGATTTTTATCCCTGATACTTGTCATGGCGCTGTTGATGACATCGGGAATTACGGCATTTGCGGCAGAGGATGATACGCCTATTCTGGCTCTGGGAGCCAGCCTGACAGAGGAGCAGAAGACAGTTGTTTTGAATCTGCTGGGTGTGAATCCGGCAGAGCTTGACAGCTATAAGGTGATTTATGTGACCAATGAGCAGGAGCATCAGTATCTGGATCAGTATATCAGCGCGGATGTTATTGGAACAAAAGCGCTGTCCTCTGTTTTGATCCGTCCGGCAGAAGAAGGGGCCGGACTGAATGTAACCACCTATAATATCAGCTACTGTACCATTGATATGTATCGAAATGCTTTGATAACCGCGGGGCTGAAGGATGCGGATGTATATGTGGCAGGGCCTGTGAATCTGTCCGGTACGGCGGCCCTTATCGGTGCAGTCAAAGGCTACGAAGAAATGACGGGAGAAGCCGTAGGCGAGGAGTGCCTGGAAGCGGCTGTAAATGAGATTGTAGTAACAGGAGATCTGGGTGATGTACTGGGAGACTCTGAGGCGGCATCTGATATTATTGCCTATATTAAGCAGCAGATTGCAGAAGAGCATGTGGAGACAGATGAGGATATTGAGCGGATTATCCGCAATGCTATGAAAGAATTTAACATTGAACTGTCTGACGAGCAGGTGCAGGAGCTGATTAAGCTGATGAATAAGATCAGCAAGCTGGATCTGGATGTGGATGCTCTGGCGAAGCAGGCAGGAGATCTGTATGAGAAACTTAAGGGCATGGGGCTTAATCTGGACGATATTGATACAGAAAAAGTGGGAAATTTTATTACCCGGTTTTTTGATTCGATTGTAGGTTTTTTTAACAAGCTGTTTGGCTAAGGTGTGAGAGGGAGTAAAGCCATGTATAAAGTGCTGCTGGTAGATGACGAAGCGCTGACCAGGGAGGCTGTCAGTGAAAATATCCCCTGGGGAGATATGGGGTATGAACTGATTGCAAGCTGTGAAAACGGGCGGGAGGCCATGGAGCAGATGAAGCTGAATACGCCGGATCTGCTTTTAACCGATATCTGTATGCCTTATGTGGATGGAATTGAACTGGCCCGTTATGTATACGAGAACCACCCGGATACCCGGACGGTGATAATCAGTGGTTATGATGAATTTGAGTATGCCAAGCAGGCAGTACGCTATCAGGTGATGGAGTATATTCTAAAGCCGGTTACACCAAAGGAGCTTATGGAGGTTCTGGTCCGGGCGAAGGAAAGCCTGGATGAAGAGCTGGACAGAATAAAGACATTGAAGAAACTGCGGGGGGCCTATGTGAGCAACAGGCCCCTTCTGCGGGGACGTTTTTTGAACAGCCTCTTGCGGGGCGGAGAGCGTCCGGACAGCCTGGAAGAGAAAATGGAGGAACTGGATCTTTCTCTGCCGGGCTGTTTTTTTAATACGGCCATTGTGGAAGGCGATGATCTGTCTCCGTTTTTGAATCAGTATGCAGATGTGCGGGATGATCTGGCGCTGTTTGCTATCTGTAATATTGCTCAGGAGCTGATTGAAAAAAACGGACAGGGTGCAGCTTTTCAAAATATGGAAGGAAAGACTGTGATTATCTTCTGCGGCAGGACAGAGAAAGAAGTGAACAAAGAGATAGAGAAGACCACCCAGGAGATACAGCAGATCATCCGGCATCTGCTGTTGATTGAAACAACGATCGGTGTGGGGCAGATGGTTTCGGATATCTTAAGCCTGAATCAGTCTTACGAGAGCGCCTGGCAGGCCATGGAGCAGAAGTTTCTGGCGGGAGGCGGCCAGGTACTTTGGTGGGAACTGATGGAAGAACCAAAGAGCAGTGCGTTTATTGATGTCTCTCAGTGGGCCGGCAGGGTCGTTCAGGCGATTAAGGGCGGAAGCAGAGAAGAGATAGAAGAAACCATAGAAACGTTCACGCAGGTAATCCGGGATTCCTATGTGAATCGGAACCGCTCTATTATTTACATGCAGAATCTGCTGCTGACCGTCATCGGCACAGCTAATCTGGTAAAAGAAAAGGAAAATGCAATTGTTGAGGAGGAGAAGGAGCTGCTGAACCGGATTTATGAGCGGGAACATCTGGCGGATATGGCAAAGGATGTGACAACTATCTGCATTCATATATCCAGGCTCTGGGAAGAGCAGCGGGGCAGTTATGGAAAAAGGCAGGCCCGGATGGCACTGGATTACATCAATGATAATTACATGAATTCAGAAGTCAACCTGAATTCTGTATGCAGCCATCTGGCTATAAGCACCAGTTATTTCAGCACTCTGTTCAAAAGCTGTACAGGAGAGACATTTATTGAGGCTCTGACAAAAAAGCGCATGGAAGAAGCCATGAAGCTTCTGGAGAATACGTCTATGAAGGCTTACGAGGTGGCGCGGGAAGTTGGATTTTCCGACCCCCATTATTTCAGTATAGCCTTTAAGAAAGCTACAGGCAGAACGCCTACCGAGTATGCCAGGGAGAACCGACCAGAATGAAAAAAAATTTTCTGACCCGTTTCCGCAGTATCCGTACATCCATTATCTTTTCCTTTGCACTGCTGATTATCTTTGCGCTGCTGATTTTTCTGGTTCTTTCGCTGAAGCTGACCAGGGAAACAGCTCTGGAAAATTCTGCGGAATATACTTCCCAGCTGATCGGGCAGGTGAACAATGATATAGATTCTTATATCGGATATATGGAAAATATTTCCTTTATTGTGGCCAGCAGCAAGGATGTACGGGATTATTTATTTGAGGAGGATTTGTCTTTGGAGCGGCAGAAGGAGCTGCGGGAACGCATATCCGGGGTTTTTCAGACGATCACAGATACCAGGGATGATATTACCAACATCGCCCTGTTGCCAGAAGAGCGGGAATGCCTGATCAACCGGGGGAAGTCGCAGCTGAATCCGTTTATCAATGTTTCAGAGCTTTCCTGGTATCAAGACGCTTTGGAGGCAGGAGGAAAGGCGGTGCTTTCTTCCTCCCATGTACAGAATGCCATACATGGAAGCTATGACTGGGTGGTGACTTTGAGCCGCAATATTTCCAGAGGTGAAGATCCGGGAGCCGGGGGCGTCTTTTTTGTTGATTTAAATTACAGTGCAATCAGTAACCTGTGTGAACGTATCAGCCTTGGGAACCGGGGATATATTTATATTCTGGATGGAACCGGGGGCATCGTGTACCATCCGCAGCAGCAGCTGATCTACAGTGGCATGAAGCAGGAGCTGATTACCGAAGTGATGGAAGCAGAGACTTCTTTTTTTGAAACAAAGGACGGCCGTCTGTATACCATTTCCCGGTCGGAACAGACAGGGTGGATCGTTGTGGGCGTGTCTGTCGTATCAGAGCTGATGCAGAGAGTGGATGCCGCCAGGAAGATTTATGTTCTGATTGCGGCGGTGTTATTTATGGCCGCCCTGATTCTGGCCTATCTTTTGTCAGATGAGATCACAAAACCTATCAAAGCATTGGAAAAATCCATGAAAGAAGTGGAAAAGGGAAATTTTGCCCATGCAGTGCTGGTGGTCCGGGAGGAGAACGAAATCGGTCATTTAAGCCGGAATTTCAATATGATGACGGAAGAAATTCAGAATCTGATAGAGCAAAGAGATCAGGAACAGCAGATAAAGCGGAAATCGGAGCTGAAGGTTCTGCAATCCCAGATCAATCCACATTTTCTGTATAATACGCTGGATTCTATTATCTGGATGGCAGAGTGGGGTAAAAATCAGGAAGTAGTACGCATGACCTCTTCTCTGGCCAAGCTTCTGCGCCGCAGCATCAGCAATGAGCAGGAGACAGTGACGGTTGCAGAGGAGGTAGAGTATACAGAAACGTATCTGACCATTCAGAAAATGCGCTATAAGGATAAGCTGGAATATGAGATCCTGGTGGACCCGGAGATTCTGCAGGAAAAGATTATCAAATTGATACTTCAGCCCCTGGTGGAAAATGCGATTTATCATGGCATAAAGTATAAGGAAGGAAAGGGTATGCTCCGTATTCAGGGATTCCGGCAGGAAAACCAGATAGTTCTTCAGGTACAGGATGACGGAAAAGGCATGGATGCAGATACCTTGGCACATATTTTTGAAAAGCATACAAGAGATACCCGCTCCAATGGTGTGGGGCTGAACAATGTAAATGAGCGGATCCAGCTTTATTATGGATGCGGATATGGTCTGAGCTTCCGAAGCAGGCTGGAGGAAGGAACGGAGGCAGTTATCACGCTGCCTCTGGGGGCAAAGGAGGAGAACGATGGGGAATTATAAGCAGGGAATTCTGACAGCCGGGCTCCTTTTTCTGGCAGCGGCATTGTTTGGAATCTGGTTCTGGCAGGGCAGGGAGAGAAGCTTTGAACCCTTACGGATTGTTTTGATTCAGAAGGCTGTAGATGATACAGACTTTTGGACTTCCGTTTATGAAGGGGGGCGGATGGCTGCCAGGGAACTGGGAGTGGAACTGACGATTATGGGACCGGAGCAGGAAAGTGAGACAGAGCTTCAGAATCAGATGATTCTGGAAGCGATTGAACAGAAGCCGGATGCCATTGCGCTGACGCCCAGCGGCTACCAGGAAACGATTCCCTATGCAGAACAGATTGAAGAGGCAGGAATTACGCTGGTGTTGATGGATTCTACCATGGAGAAGGAGATGGGGGAATCTCTGATTGCCACCGATAACTTTGAGGCTGGCAGTAAGATGGGGGCTTATATGAAGCAGTTTGTAGATGAAGAGACCATCATAGGCGTTGTGGGCCATGTACGGGGGAGTTCTACGGCCACGGAACGGGAGCGGGGATTCCGCGAAGGACTGGGAGAAGCCCAGAAGCAGATTGTAAAGGTAGTATTCTGTGATTCCTCTGAGGACAAGGCCTATGATCTCACCTGTGACCTGCTGAAAGATTATCCAAAGATGAACCTGATTGTAGGACTTAATGAGTATTCAGCTGTGGGAGCTGCCAGAGCGGTGAAGGATCTGGGGATATCGGAAAACTGTCATATGGCTGGATTTGACAGTTCCATTGAGGAGATTCAACTGCTGGAAGAAGGAATTTTTGACGCTATTGTGATACAGAAGCCCTTCAATATGGGATATCTTGGAATTGAGACAGCGGTCCGGGCGGCAAGAGGCAGAGATGTAGAGACGTATGTGGATTCCGGATCGGAGTTGATTACAAAAGAGAACATGTACTCAGAAGAAAATCAAAAGCTGCTGTTTCCGTTTTTCGGGAAGATTGGCAGGGATGACGGAGTGTAAAGCGCCGCCGGCCAAAGGGCTGTTTGGCGGCGCTGCCCGGTTATTGCCTTATCTTACGGTAAAGTCCTGGCGGGAGGCCTTTGGCCTCCTTGAACACTTTCCCAAAATAGGCGCCGCTTGAAAAGCCCGTCTGAAGGGCAATGTCCAGTACGGAAAGATCTGTGGAGCGTAACAGCCGTTCTGCGCGTTCGATTCGGTAATCCAGCAGATATTCAAAAGGTGTCCTGCTGATGCTGGAGCAAAAGCAGCGCAGGCACTCGCTTCTGCTTATGGAGGCGGAGCGGGCGATGTCTTCTAAGGACAGTTTTTCCTGATAATGCTGTTGGATAAAAGCAATCATGGTCTGAATACGATCCTGATTGACAAGCTTTCCCGGTCCCTGAGAAAGCTCGGTACAGCGGACTTCCTCCAGAAGAAGAAGCCAGATGTCCGAGAAAAGATTCCGGGTCTGAAATTCTGTATTCTCCTCCTGATGCAGCCGGGCAGCAGCCCGGAGCATTTGGAGGAGTTTTTTCTGGCGGGTATTTTCCCCGCAAAATCCCAAAATTTCTAAATGTTTATTCTGTAGAACTGGTTCCAGGTATTTTGTGGAAAAGATGCTTTTAAAGTGTCCTCCCAGAAAAACGGGATGAAACAGATGGGAATCCATCACGCAGGTTTCTCCCTCTGTCTGGCTTTTCATGGTGCAGAGAATATTGGAATTGATAAAAAATGCCGATCCTTCCTGAAATACACGGCTTTGGTTCGTGGTGGTGAGAACGGCTGCTCCGCTTACGATATAATTAAACTCCAGTTCCTCATGCCAGTGCCAGGGAATCCTGGTGTCAGCCAGATCTACGTGATGGCAGGTGTAAGGATATTCGGTAGTGAGGCCTTCGATCTCCTCCAGCTGGTTTTCGGTAATTCGAATTTTCATATCTGCTCCTATTACTATAATATAGAATTAAAAATGAGTATATATTTATAAAATATGACGATATTTATATGTTTTTTATATAATATAGTAATTATAATTATAGTAAATAAAGAGAAAGAAGTAAAGGGGGGGAGCCGTATATATTTTGAAGTATTTGGAGAACTGAAAAAGCTGGCCGCCCAGGAGCCGGAGCTCCTGGAGTGTATAACGGAAGCGGCGTACAGGGAATGGAACAGCCAGAAAGGAGAAGTGAGGCTGAATGATGCTTTTGATGATGGGAGGACTTGCGGCATCTGTCATGGGCTTATGCATACTTGAAAAATGGCTGCAGGCATAGGAAGAAAACGCAATAAAAGGAAAAAGGGCGGTCTTAGGTAATATAATTCTTGAGACAGCCCTTTTTTGCCGGCGGAGATCCTGCTATACTATAGAATAAGTGTTGAAAAGGAGCGGCCAAAAGGATGAATTATTATCTGGGAATTGATGTGGGAACATCCAGTGTAAAATCACTGTTGATGGATGCCGGCGGAAGGATGATTGGGACGGAACAGCAGGGCTATGAGATCGTGAAGGAACGGCTTGATTATGCGGAGCAGGATATGGAGCTTCTCTGGGAAGCAGCGAAGAGCACCATCTGTGCTCTTGTCAGGCGTTTTCCCACAGAAGCCGGGAGGATTCAGGGGATCAGCTATTCCGGACAGATGCACGGCCTGGTTATGGTGGACAGACAGGGAAGGCTGATCCGCAGGGGAATCATCTGGGCAGATCAGCGGTCGGCGGATGAGATTCAAAAGGTTTACGATCGGGTGGGAAAGGACAGATACCGCAATGTGGTTTTAAACTCGCTGAGCACCGGCTTTCTGCTGGCGTCTCTTATGTGGGTATGGGAGAATGAACCAGAATGCTATGAGCAGATTTATAAGGTGATGCTTCCCAAGGATTATATCCGCTGGCGGATGTGCGGAGAATACGGAACGGACAGGTCGGATGCTTCCGGCAGTGCCATATTCGACACAGGGAACCGGCAGTGGGCCTGGGAACTGATCGATGAGCTGGGTCTGGACAGAGAGATTTTCCCGGTGTGCTGTGAGTCCGGCAGCATTGCAGGTGCGGTGACAAAGCAATGCGCAGAGGAGACGGGACTTAAGGCGGGAACTGCCATTGCCTATGGGGGAGGAGACGCTCTGATGCAGGCTGTGGGTAACGGCGCCGCCGCGCCGGGGATCCTGACGGCCAATATCGGCACCTCCAGCCAGCTGAATGCTTATATAGACAGACCTCTTTATGATTCAAAGTTTCGAACAAATACTTTCTGTCATGTGCCGCCGGAATCCTGGCTTTTGATGGGGGCGAACTTAAGCGGCGGTATTGCATTGAAATGGCTGATGAATCAGATTCTGGAAATGAAAAACTATGATGCCATGACCAGGCTGGCGGAGACTGTTTCGGCTGGAAGCGAAGGCCTTCTGTTTCTTCCATACTTAAGCGGGGAGCGGACGCCCTATAACGATCCGGCAGCAAAGGGAATTTACTTTGGTATGACCCTTAAGCATACCAGGGCCCACCTGATCCGCAGTACAATGGAGGGGATTGTGTTTGGCCTTCGCACATCGCTGGATATCTTTAAGGAGCAGAGACTTGCCTGCCGCAAGACGATTGCGTCGGGAGGCGGGGCCAGAAGCAGTCTGTTTCTGCAGATGCAGGCAGATATTCTGGACTGCGAGATTTTTACGAACAAAGAGCAGGAGCAGGCCTGCATGGGAGCGGCCATTACTGCAGCGGCGGCCTGCGGGGAATATGCAGACTATCAGGAAGCCTGTGAAAAGACTGTCCGCCTGAAGGACAAAACAGTGCTTCCAAACCGGGAGAACCAGAAATACTATGAGGAGGCGTTTGGGCTGTATCAGGAATTATATCCTCATAACCGGGAGCTTTTTTGCTGAGAGAGATCAGGGGGAACCAGTCTGAAAAAAACTGGAAGCTCTGTTGTTTGTTGTTATATTTACTAAAAAACAGTCACGAATTTCACATATTGTGGTATTCGTGACTGTTTTTCGTAAAATATTTACCTTTTCCAAAAGGATTTTCTATTACTATATTCATAATTTAGACATATAATAGACATAAATTCAACGAGCGGACAAGGCGTTAGTGTCGCCTTCTCTACGGGGGTACTGGAGGGAAAAAGGTGGAAAAAATCAAACAAAATGCAATCGTGAAAAAGATTGGGTTTAACAGGGTTGTACTGATGTGCGTGCTGATACTGCTGTATCTCCTGTTTGCGCTCATCGCGCCCATGGTGAAGGAAAATGCAAATTTTGTAAGCTTCGCGCGTATTTTGAGTCTGTTGAAATATGCGTATTTTATGGGGTTCTTATCCTTGGGCGTAACTTTTGTTATTGCTACCGGAGGAATTGATTTCTCTATTGGGCCGGTGATGTTCTGTGGAGCGCTTATCTCAGGATATCTTCTTACATCAAAGGGGTGGCCCCTGATTCTGTGTCTGGTTCTGTGTATTCTGGTGGGAACTGCTTTCGGCGTATTAAACGGCGTGCTGGTGTCCTATGCGGGTCTGCCGTCGTTCATTACCTCTATGGCCAGTATGATGCTTGCCAAGGGTATCGGTTCCGTATTTACCAAGACACAGTCCGTAAACTGGCCGCAGGCCGATGAGCCGGGAGGCTGGTTCCGGAATCTGATAGGAGTGAAAATAGGTGCAACGGAGATTCCCACAGGGCTGGTGCTGCTGCTCCTTGCATCGGTTATCTGTGCTGTTATTCTGAATAAGACCATGGCAGGACGTTACATACTCTGCATCGGAAGCAACCGGGAGGCGGTGCGTCTGTCTGGTGTGAATACAAAGCGCTGGGAGACGCTGGCCTATATTATCTGTGGAACACTGGCAGGAATGGCAGCTATCTTCTATGTGGCCAAGAACACGACCGTGCTTCCGGGCCTTGGAGACACCTTCAATAATGAAGCCATTGCAGGATGTGTAATGGGCGGGACTTCCATGACCGGCGGTGTGGCGTCCATTGGCGGAACCCTTATCGGCGTGCTGATTATTGCGTTGCTGCAGGAGGGGATTATGGCCATGGGATTCCAGATTAACTATCAGTATATTATTACCGGGCTGATTGTTCTGACAGTTGTATATGCGGACCTGCGCAGCAGAAACAAACGCAATTAAGCGAAGGGGGAGGAGAAGAAAATGGGCGACGTAATTTTAACCATGAAGGGTATCGACAAATCATTCCCCGGAGTACATGCGCTGGATCATGTAGATTTGGAAGTCAGGAAAGGCGAAGTACATGCGCTGATGGGCGAGAATGGAGCCGGGAAGTCAACACTGATGAAGGTGCTGACCGGTATCTACAGCAAGGATTCCGGAACGATTACTTATGAAGGAAGAGAAGTAGAGTTTACCAATCCCAGAGAGGCACAGGACGCAGGAATTGTGATTGTGCATCAGGAGCTGAATATGATGGGCCACTTGACAGTGGCGCAGAACATCTTCATCGGCCGGGAGATTATGAAGGGAAAACTCATTGATGATAAGAAGATGAATGAGGAAGCCGGGAAGCTTTTTGAACAGCTGGGAATTGATATTGATCCCAAAGAGACCATGAGCCGCCTGACAGTTGGAAAACAGCAGATGTGTGAGATTGCAAAGGCTATCTCTCATGAGGCGAAGGTAATTATATTCGATGAGCCTTCTGCAGCCCTGACAGAGGCGGAGATTGAAGAGCTGTTCAAGATTATCCGGGATCTGCGGGATAAACAGTTGGGAATTGTATATATCTCCCACCGTATGGATGAGATCAAAGTAATTACCGACCGTGTAACGGTTATGCGTGACGGCGGCTATGTGGGAACGCTGATTACCAAGGATTCCACCAAGGATGACATCATCAACATGATGGTAGGCCGCGTTATTTACGAGGATCCCAAGACTGAGAGTGCAGTTCCAGAGGATGCTCCGGTAGTCTTGAAGGTGGAACATCTGAATGCCGGCAGAATGGTCCGGGATGTAAGCTTTGAACTTCGCAAAGGAGAGATCTTGGGCTTCTCAGGCCTTATGGGAGCAGGAAGAACTGAGACGGCCAGAGCCCTCTTCGGAGCGGATCCCAAGGAGAGCGGGGATGTCTATGTAAATGGAACGAAAGTAGAGATCAAGACCCCCCAGGATGCGGTAAAATGCGGAATCGGTTATCTCTCCGAGGACCGGAAGCGGTATGGAATCGTGGTTGCCAAAACCATTGCGGAGAATTCTACCATGGCCAGCCTGGAGAACTTTATGAAAGGCGCCTTTATTGATAAGAAAAAAGAAAATCAGGCGGCTCAGGAATATGTAGATGCCCTGAAGACCAAGACTCCCGGTGTAGATCAGCTGGTGGTCAATCTCTCCGGAGGAAACCAGCAGAAAGTAGTTATTGCCAAATGGCTGGTCCGCAACTGTGATATCCTGATTTTTGATGAGCCGACCCGTGGAATTGATGTGGGAGCCAAGAGCGAGATTTATCAGCTTATGAATGAACTGGTGGCACAGGGCAAGTCCATCATTATGATTTCGTCAGAAATGACAGAGATTCTGCGGATGAGCGATCGGATTGTGGTTATGTGTGAAGGCAGAAAGACCGGCGAACTGGATATCGCAGAGGCAACACAGGAACGCATTATGCATGCGGCGACGCTCAGGGATTAGGAGGGAGATGAGATCATGACAGAGAAGAAAAAAGGAAATGCATTTACCGAGAATCCCTTAGTAAGAGCTATCGGGGTACAGAAAATTGTAGTTGTATTTGTACTGATTGCCATGCTTATCATCTTTAGTGCTGCTAGTTCTGCCTTCCGTCAGTATTCAACGCTGTTGAGTGTTATGGACTGTACCTATTATCTGGCGCTTTTGGGAATCGGAGTTACGTTCTGCCTGATTACCGGCGGCGTGGATCTTTCCATTGGAACGGGAATGTTCTGCTATGCACTGGTGGGAGGTTTCCTGATTACACAGAAGGATATGCCGGTTATTGTAGGAATTTTGGCTACGGTATTCTGCGGTCTGCTGGTGGGGACCATCAATGGCCTGATTGTTTCCAGGGGCGGTCATGCTCCTTTCCTGGCGACCCTCTGTACAATGATGATTGTAAGAGGTATGGGTGCCATTATAACAGGAAATGCAAGTGTTACCTGGCCTTCTTCCAGTTCTCCTATTGGCTGGACCCGGCGTATTTTCAAGATGGATATTGGCGGAATGAAGGTTCCTATCGGATTTCTGTGGGTGCTGATACTGGCAGTTGTGATGAGCATCTTCCTGAATAAAACAAGACCCGGCCGGTATATTATCGCGATCGGCAGTAATAAGGAGGCGACCCGGCTTTCCGGTGTTAATGTGGCCACGTATCAGACCCTTGCATATGTGATTTCCGGTATCTTTACAGGACTGGCAGCGCTGGCATACAGTTCCGCATTCCAGTCCATGATACCTGGCGGTGGCGGCGGAATCGAGCTGAATGCTATCGGCGGAGCCATTATCGGCGGGACTTCCATGAGCGGAGGTTCGGGAACCATATCGGGAACCATCATTGGCGTGTTCCTGATGTCGATACTGCAGACGGGGCTTCCTATGATTGGACTGCAGGCTAACTGGCAGCAGATTATCATTGGTCTGGTATTAATTGTAGCTGTTTACATTGACGTATTGAAGAATAAGAAACTTGTGTAAGGTGTTTACTGCATAAGCAGTTTACATAGAAATGCTCCAATAAGGAGAAAAAATTAAAGGAGGAACTAAAAACATGAAAAAGAAAGTTTTGGCAGCATTGCTCTGTGCAGCAATGACAGCAACCCTGTTAGCAGGCTGTGGCAGCAAGGCTGAGACACCCGCAGACACACCCGCAGCTGAGGAACCCGCAGAGACACCGGCTGAAGGCGAAGGTGAAGAGCCCGCAGAGGCACCGGCAGGAGACGCAGGCGCCATGTCCTTTGAGATCGTATCCAAAGGTCTGCAGCATGAGTACTGGCAGGCAGTTAAGCAGGGCGTTGAGTCCAAGGCAGCAGAGCTTGGTGTAAAAGTAAACTTTGTAGGTCCGGACAGTGAGTCTAACATTGACCAGCAGGTAACTCAGCTGGAGAACGCACTGAATGCAAAACCGACTGCAATTGGTCTGGCAGCTCTGTCCACCGACGCAGTGAAGGATCAGCTTCAGACATGTCTGGATAACAATATTCCGGTAATCGGATTTGACTCTGGTGTTCCGGATGCTCCGGAAGGCTCTGTACTGGCCAACTGCTCTACCAACAACTACAATGCAGGCGCTGTAGCAGCTGAGGAAGTTTACAAGGCTGTTAAGGACCGCATCGACGGAACCGTTCGTATCGGTATCGTAGCGCAGGATGCTACTTCTGAGTCTGTTGTAAACAGAGGTCTTGGTTTCATCGACAAGTTCGCAGAGCTGGCAGTGGCTGATGGCCATACCGCAACTGTTGTCGGCAATGAGAAGTATGTAAGCGATTCCAAGTGTGAGAAGACTGATGGCGCAAATGTAATCCTTGATGTACGTGTACCTTCCGAGGTTGACTCTGCAAAGTCTCTTCAGGATGTAAACTCTCTGCTGGGCGAGAAGGATATCCTTGCACTGTACGGCTCCAATGAGCACTCTGCAAACGCTATCGTATCTGCGGCTGATAACCACAGTGAGATTGGAATCGGCGATGACAAGGTTATCGCAGCTGGATTCGACTCTGGCGCAGCTCAGATCGAAGCAGTAAAGAACGGCATCCTTCTTGGTGCTATTACTCAGGCTCCTGTACAGATGGGCGAGAAGCTTGTTGAGAGTCTGTATGCAGCAGCAAACGGCGAGACAGTAGAAGATATCGATACTGGCTGCCAGTGGTACACTGCTGAGAACATTGAGGATCCGGCAATCTGGGATAACCTCTACGGCAAATAAAGTGAAGTTATAGAAAAGAGCGGCACGCCTTGCGGTGTGCCCTTTTTTCTTGTATACTGTCTGTAGTACAAACGTTCAGGAATCCGTTTACGGGCGGCTCTGCTGAGGAGAGCAGGAAAGCACAGAGGAGATTTAAAATGAAACATTCAGTAAGGAAAATCCGGGCTGTACTGTGTGCCCTCTGCTTTTGTATGGGGATTGGAACACAGACAGCCGCCGCCCCGGCGGACCCCCTTTCCTTTTTCCAGGAGGGTGATGTGGTGGGCTTTATCGGGGACAGCATTACACATGCCGTCTATACTCCTGTAAATTATGTGGAGGCTCTTTATCAGTATTATTTAAGCCGGTTTCCGGAAAGGACCATAGAATTCCGCAATCTGGGTACAGGCGGTTATAATGTCAAGGATGTTCTGAATATCTACGATCGGGATCCGGCCTTTCGCGGAATCAACAAAGCCGTGATTATGCTGGGAACTAACGAGGCTATTTTGGAGACGCCCGCAGAGGAATATCTGAGCAATATGGAGGAGTTGATTGGCCGCCTGAAGGGAGACGGACTGTCGGGAACGGATATTCTTATTATATCGCCGCCTGTCTGCGATGAGACCTGTTCTTTGAACTTTGACAGAAATGGAAATAAATACTGGACTTATGAGAGCCGGGTGGTGGAGTATACCCATGCGCTGGAAGGAAAAACCGCGGAATGGGGTGTGCATTTTCTTGATATCCACACGCCTATGGTGGAACTGACAGAAGATATACAGGCGGAGAATGCCAAGAATTCTCTTACGATTGACTGTGTTCATCCAAGTACGACAGGTCAGTTCCTGATAGCATCTTATATTCTAAAGGCACAGGGTGCAGAAAATGAAAGCATGTCTGGTATTTTGGTACCGGCAGAAGGAGACGTACAGGCTTTTCGGGATGAGATGACAGATTTCTACCGGGGAGAAAAAGGTGTGTGCTGGACTTGGAAGATGAAGGTACTGCCAGTGGCGGATACGGAAGAGCTTCAGGCTTTCCGGGAAATTTCCGGGCCGGTTTTGGACCTGTATCAGGAGTCCCTCCGGGCAGAGGGACTGCCGGGAGATGTATCTTACCAGGTGCTGATAGGAGAGGCAGAGCTTGGGTATTATACAGGGGCTCAGCTGGCAGAGGGGATAGATTTGTCCACTCTTGCGGCCCATCCGCTGCAGATGAGCGTACAGCAGATGGAGGCCAGGAACCGGGAATGGCATCAGGCAGTTCTGGAATACCGCAATATGTGGATAGAGGAGATGAGACATCAGGCAGATTATACCCTGGAGGAAGTGCAGGCAATGTATGATGCCTGGAGGACAAGGGATAAGGAACTGCGCAGTGAAATGTATGCTATAGCGCAGGATATGGCAGGCGATACATACCGCGCTGTAATTATAGAGGAAGGTGCCTCTGTGGAAGAGCTGGAGCAGGAGGCAGAGCGGGTCCGAAAAGAAGCTGAAGAGCAGGCGCGGAAAGAGGCGGAAGAGCAGGCGCGAAGGGAAGCGGAGGATAGAGCCGGAAAAGAAGCAAAAGAACAGGCTGCGGGAACGGCCCGTAAGCTGAGATGGCTTGTTACAGGGCTTGGGGCGCTTTTGGCGGCGATTGTTCTGTTTCTGGCTGTGCTGGCAGAAAGAAGGTTTGGAAAGAAACACAGAAAAAATTCCAGCGGAAAAGACAATCCAAGAAAAGGCAATAAAAATAAAAAATATAAAACTTACAGGAGGTAACAGTTATGTTAAAAGGAATTCCACAAATCTTATCACCGGAGCTTTTGAAGATACTTTGTGAGATGGGGCACAGTGACCGGCTGGTACTCTCGGACGGAAATTTCCCGGCAGAAACTATGGGAAAGGACGCGATCGTAATCCGCTGTGACGGCCATGGAGTGCCGGAGCTTCTGGATGCGATTCTGAAATTATTTCCGCTGGACACCTATGTGGAGCATCCGGTAAATCTTATGGAAGTTATGCCGGGAGACAATGTGGAGACTCCCATCTGGGATACCTACAAGGACATTGTTTCCAAGTACGATGAGAGAGGTGCTGCGGCAGTGGGCAATATTGAGCGCTTTGCATTCTATGAGGAGGCCAAGACGGCCTACGCCATTATTGCGACCAGTGAGAAAGCCCTGTACGCCAATGTGATGCTTCAGAAGGGCGTGGTGGTTGAATAAACTGCTGTATGTATCAATTGATCCATTTTTTACGAAAGTCAGAAGCGCTGATGCCTTCTGACTTTTTAAATTGCCGGTTCAGATAGCTGGCGTCATAGAAGCCGCAGCTGTGAGCTGTTTCTTCCAGGGTATAGTCGGAAAAGCGGAGCAGCTTTTTGGCAAGGTTAATGCGCCGGGCGATGACATAATGGTTGAGAGTGATTCCGTAAAGGGCCCGGAATTCCCGCGAAAGATGGAATTTGCTGATATAAAAACGCTGGGACAAATCTTCCAGAGAAAATTTTTCCGTAAAGTGTTCATTTAAGTAATGGCGCACCTGGGCGATTTTCTGATGTCCGGGATGGTTTTCTTCATGAAGCTCTGTAATATCCAGCAGCAGGAGCGTGAGAATATCCACAATCAGCTGGGAGGAAGAAATTTCAGCAGACAGATCGGAATTCTCATTGATCTCCAGAAGCCGGGCAAAAGCTTCCCGCAGTTCCGGAAAAGATCCGGGGAAAAAGGCAGGAGCGCTTTTTGAGGAAAAATACTGGTAGTAGTGCTGGGAACTGGAACCGTTAAAATGAACCCAGATTAATTCCCAGGGATCGGAGCTGCTGCTTTGATGATAGTAGGGAACCATGCAGTTGATAAAAAAGCAGGAGCCCTTGTGGAGGGGGTATGAGATCCCGTCATACATAAGCGTGCCGCTTCCGGAAAGGACAAGAACCACTAAAAAAGAATTCAAATTCTTGCGGGAAGCCAGGTGGCTTTCCTTTAATTTTAGATAACCTGTTTCCTGTACATAAAAGAAAGCAGAGCGGGCAAAAGCGCTGGGAGTCTGAATCATGCGCCGGGAGTTTTCCACATAGGAATCCGGGAATTTGTCAAAATAATTTTTCATATAGAACAACGCTCCATTGAATTATAGTAGCAATATAATACCTGTTTTGAGCAATACCGTCACTTGTTATCTCCAATATACAGGGTTATACTGTCAAAAGCAATGAAAAACAGAAATAAAAAAGGAAAAGGGGATGAATCCATGTATTACGCGCTGCTGTCAGGGGGATCGGGAAAGCGGCTCTGGCCGCTGTCCAACAGCGTAAGGCCGAAGCAGTACTTAAAACTGGTGAACCGGGAGACAAATTCCATGGAGCGCTGTTCCATGCTGCAGCGCGTATGGGATCAGCTTACAGAAGCCGGAATGGCTGAAAATACCATTATTACGGCAGGGAAAGAGCAGGCAGAATTGATTCAAAGCCAGGCGCCGGGAGCACGGACGGCACTGGAACCGGCTGGCCGGGACACCTTTGGAGCGGTGCTTCTCACCTGTGCTTATCTGCACAGCTGTATGGATGCGCCCAGGGAGGATTATGTGGCAGTTATGCCGGTGGATCCCTTTACGGAACGTGTTTATTTTGAGACGGTGAAGAGACTTGGGGAAGTTGTAAAGCGTTCCGGCGCAGAAGCCGGATTAATGGGTGTCACGCCGTCGTATCCAGCAACAAAATACGGATATATGCTGCCGGGAGAAAGGCAGGAAGATTATTTCTTGATTCAGAGATTTGTGGAGAAGCCCGGTGAGGAACAGGCGGAGGAGCTTCTGCGGCAGGGGGCCTGCTGGAACTGCGGTGTATTCTGTGTACAGATTGGTGATATGCTGGAACGGGCAGAGGCTTATGGGGTTCCCTCGGATTACGAGGGGCTGTACAGGAACTATGAGAGGCTTCCCGGAATCAGCTTTGACTATGAGGTTCTGGAGAAAGCAAAACGGCTTGCAGCAGTAGAATTCCGGGGGTTTTGGAAGGACTTGGGCACCTGGGACGCCATGGCGGAACAGATGAGTACAGATACCATGGGAAAAGTGGTCATGGATGACCGCTGCCAGAATACACAGGTGATCAATGAGCTGGAATGCCCGGTGGTGGTTATGGGGACAAGGGACCTGATTGTAGCTGCCGGACAGGACGGAATTCTGGTAGCGGAAAAGAGTCAGACAGGAAGAGTGAAGGAACTGACAGAAACATTTACTTCACGCCCTATGTTCGAGGAACGGCGCTGGGGTACCCTGGAGACCCTGGATGATACAGAGACGCCCCGGCTTTCCACGCTGACCAGGAAGATCCGTATTCATGACGGAATGACGTCCAGCTATCACTATCATAAATACCGGGATGAGATCTGGACGGTTCTTGGCGGAACCGGAGAGCTGATTCTGGAGGGAAACCGGATCCTGCTTACCCAGGGGAAGGCAGTATGTATCCGGAAGAATCAGCGGCATGCGGTAAAAGCGGTTCATGGGTTTGAATATATTGAGATTCATGTGGGAACCAGTGTGGGAAATGACGACATTCATCGAATCACCTTTGAATGGGATGAAATTGAACGGAGCCAGATATTGTAAAGGAGAACAGGACATGGGAAAAACAGCATTTATCACGGGAATTACAGGACAGGATGGCTCCTATCTGGCAGAGCTGCTGCTGGAAAAAGGATATGAGGTTTACGGATTGTTCCGCAGGGGCTCCACCAATACGGCTGTGCGCATTGCCCATCTGCTGAAAGAGAGGGCCGGAAGGGACCCAAGGCTGCATCTGGTATACGGCGATATGACAGATTCCATGAATCTGGTAAGGCTGATGCTGGAAATAAAGCCGGATGAGGTCTATAATCTGGCGGCCCAGTCTCATGTGGCGGTGTCCTTTGAAGAGCCAGAGTATACTGCCAATGCAGACGGAATCGGGGTGCTGCGGATTCTGGAAGCGGTACGCATTGCCGGACTGGCCGAAAAAACAAAGATATATCAGGCATCCACATCGGAGCTCTTTGGAAAGGCAGAGGAAATTCCGCAAAGAGAGACAACCCCTTTTCATCCCCGTTCTCCCTACGCGGCAGCGAAGCTTTACGGTTACTGGATTACCAGGCACTATCGGGAAGCCTATGATATGTACGCAGTAAACGGAATTCTTTTTAACCATGAATCGGAACGGAGAGGAGAAACCTTTGTAACGAGAAAAATTACCAGGACTTTGGCAGAGATTTTAGCAGGGCATCAGGAGAAATTGTATCTGGGCAATCTGAATGCAAAAAGGGACTGGGGATATGCAAAGGATTATGTGGAATGCATGTGGCTGATGCTGCAGCAGGAGAAACCGGAGGATTTTGTCATTGCCACAGGAGAGACCCGGACTGTGCGGGAATTTGTGGAAACGGCATTCCACCATGGCGGCATAGAGCTTGGCTGGCAGGGAGAAGGCATGGAAGAGAGAGGAATTGACAGGAAAACAGGAAAGGTACTGGTGGAGGTATCACCAGAATTCTTTCGTCCGGCAGAGGTGGATCTGCTTCTGGGCGATCCCTCTAAGGCAAGAGAGCTTTTGGGATGGAATCCCAGAAAAACCTCTTTTGCAGAGCTGGTAAGACTTATGACAGAATACGATTTGAAAGCAGCAGGTGTGTATGGATGAGGGATGAGAAGGGAATGAAAGGCAGAGCGCTGGACAGAAAGAAAAAAATATATGTGGCTGGCCATGGCGGCCTTGTGGGGGCGGCGATGGTACGATGTCTTAAGAAGGCAGGATTTGCAGATATTGTTACTCAAAGCCATAAAGAACTGGATCTGACCAGACAGGCAGAAACGGAAGCTTTTTTTAAGGAAGAGAGACCGGACTATGTGATACTGGCAGCGGCCAAGGTTGGCGGAATTCACGCCAATGACTCGTATCCTGCGGACTTTATCATGAAAAATCTACAGATAACCTGTAATGTGATAGATGCATCTTATCAAAATGGTGTACAAAAGTTATTGTTTCTGGGAAGCTCCTGCATATATCCCAGAGAATGCCCTCAGCCGATCCGGGAAGAATATCTGCTTTCCGGATATCTGGAAAAGACCAATGAAGCTTACGCTCTGGCCAAAATTGCAGGTCTGAAAATGTGTGAGTTTTATAACCGCCAGTACCACACACAGTATATCAGTGTGATGCCCTGTAATCTGTATGGGATAAATGACAATTTTGCGCTGGAAAATTCCCATGTGCTTCCGGCACTTATCCGAAAGTTCCACGAAGCCAAAGCACAGGGGGCGCCGAGTGTGACGGTGTGGGGGAGTGGAAAACCCCTGCGGGAATTTTTGAATGTGGATGATCTGGCCCATGCCTGTCTGTATCTGCTGGATCACTATGAAGGGAATGATTTTTTCAATGTGGGATCCGGACAGGAAATCTCGATCCGGGAGCTGGCAGAGCTGGTAAAGAAGGTTGTGGGATACGAAGGGGAGATCCGGCTGGATCCTGCGAAACCAGATGGGACACTCCGAAAGCTGACCGACATCAGCCGGATATTCCAGACAGGCTGGCGGCCGAAGATCGATTTGGAATCCGGTATCCGTCAGACGTATGCCTGGTTCTGTGAACAATACGAAGCAGGAGCATTCAGAAAATGATAAATGAGAAGAGGCCGGTTAAACTGGCGCCGATACAGAAAAACTGTCTGTGGGGAAGAGAAGACTGGATGCTCTCCTGGCAGCATGAGGGATTCGAAGGGATCCCTCTTTTGATTAAAATTATTACAGCCAGAGAAGCGCTCTCCATCCAGGTGCATCCGGGAAATGAGATTGCCTGGGAGATGGAGGGAGGAAATGGAAAAACAGAAATGTGGTTTGTCCTGGACTGTGAGCCTGGAGCCTGTCTGTACTATGGCCTGAAGCATCGAATCTCGCAGAATGAGTTTTGCAAACGGATTCAAAATGGAACGATTCTGGAAATTTGCAGAAGGGTTCCGGTAAGAAAGGGAGATGTTTTCTATATTCCAGCGGGACTGATTCATGCCATAGGAAAAGGAATAACAGTGGCAGAGGTCCAGCAAAGCTCGGATATTACCTACCGGGTCTACGATTATGACAGAGAAGATGCAGATCATCAAAAACGGCCTCTGCATATTGAGAAGGCAGCAAGGGCGGCGGGCTTTCTCCCGCCCCTGGCCGGACACCATCCCATGGGGGAGCGGATGCAGAAAAATGGATATTCCAGAACTTTATTAGTGCAATGTCCGTATTTTGTGGTACAATACTATGAGATAGAGAAATGTATGGAAGGAAATGTAAAAGATTCCTTTCAGTCCCTTCTCGTTTTGGATGGAGAGGGCTGCCTGGAAAGCGTGACGGGAAATTTGACGCTTTCAAAGGGCGAAAGCATCTTCCTGCCAAAAGGAATGGGAACCTACCGGCTTGCCGGAGGGCTGCAAATACTTATAAGCGAGGTATCAACGGATGAATTTAAAGTTTGGAACAGGAGGCCTGCGTGCCACAATGGGTCCGGGCCCGGATCACTTAAATCTGGAAACTATACGGGAGGCGACTTTAGGCGTGGCGGCTTATGTGAAAAGCCGGAGTGAAGAGCCGAAAGTGGCGGTGGCTTATGACAGCCGGAATCAGTCAGAAGCGTTTGCGCAGGAGACGGCAAGAGTGCTGGCTTTGAAAGGATGCCAGGTGTATATCTTCCCAAAATTGATGCCCACACCGGTTCTTTCCTTTGCGGTGCGCTATCTGAAATGTGATGCGGGAATCTGTGTGACAGCCAGCCATAATCCCAGGGAGTACAATGGTTACAAGGTTTATGGGGCGGATGGCTGTCAGGTGACAGGGGGGGCCGTTGCAGCGATTCAGATGTATATTGAAAAATCAGACGCAAAAGAGGCTGAGGAAGATCTGCCCTTTGCATATTTTCTGGAGACGGAAGAGATTAAGCATATCAGTGATAAAGTTATAAAGGCATTCCTTGCGGCGATTATTAAAAAGCGCACCCAAAAGGAACTGACCTCCGATCTGAAAGTGGTTTATACACCGCTTCACGGAGCCGGGCTGAGCTGCGTCAGCAGTATCTTGAAATTCATTGGAGTAAAAGAGCTGCATCTGGTGAAGGAACAGGCAAAGCCGGATGGAAATTTTCCCACCTGTCCCTGTCCGAATCCGGAGGAACCGGAAGCTCTGGAACTGGGCATTTCGTATTGTAAAAAACTGGATGCCGATCTGCTGATTGCCACAGATCCGGACAGTGACCGTATCGGCGCAGCTGTGCGGCAGGGAGAGGAGTATCGGCAGTTAACCGGAAACCAGATAGGTGTTCTGCTTCTGGACTATATTCTGAAATGCCGGAAGGAGGCAGGAACGCTTCCAAAGAAGCCCGTTATGATTAAGACGATCGTGACCACTGCAATGGCGGATCGCATTGCGGAACATTATGGTGTAGAGGTTATTCACACACTTACGGGATTTAAGTATATTGGAGAACAGATCGGCATTCTGGAACAGAAGGACGAGGAAGATCGTTTTGTGTTTGGCTTTGAGGAAAGCTGTGGTTATCTGATCGGGAGCTATGTCCGGGATAAGGATGCAGTGGGCGCTGCTATGATGATCTGTGAGATGGCCGATACCTATAAATGTATAGGAAAAACGCTTTTAGACGTGCTGGAAGAGCTGTATGAGACCTACGGACGCTATGAGACAGAACTGAAAAATTATACCTTTGAGGGTGAAGAGGCGGAACGGCGTATGCAGCTGATCCGCAAAGGTCTGGCGGAGAAACCGGATATGAAAATGCAGGGGTCTAAGGTGGTCCGCTATAAAGACTATCGGGACGGCGTGGACGGCCTGCCCAAGTCTGATGTGGTGAAGGTTTGGACTGAGGATGGATCTGAGATGGTAATCCGTCCTTCGGGAACAGAACCTAAGATCAAAGTGTATATTGAGAAAAAGATTTAATGAAGTCAAAAAGGACGGAGATGGGGCCATGGACGTGACAGAACTGTTAAGCCGGGTGAAGGAAGGAAGCATCAGCATTGAGGAAGCCGGACAGCAGTTGAAAAACCTTCCCTACGAAGACCTGGGATTTGCCAAGCTGGATCATCACCGAAAGCTCCGCCAGGGTTTTGAAGAGGTGGTTTACTGCAGCGGGAAAGCAACAGGGCATTTGGTGAAGATTTACCAGACCTTTGCAGAGGAAGGAATTGATGTGCTGGGGACAAGAGCTTCCCAGGAACAGTATGAGGCTGTGAAGGACGCCGTGAGGGATGCTGTGTATGATCCCGTTTCCAGAGTTCTGAAAGTAGAGAAGAGGAAAAAAGAACAAATCGGGAAGATTGTTGTATGTACAGGCGGGACGGCTGACATTCCCACGGCAGAGGAGGCGGTTCAGACTGCAGAATTCTTCGGCACGCGGGTGGAACGGCTTTTTGATGTGGGCGTGGCGGGAATCCACCGCCTGCTCTCCAACATGAAGGTCTTTGAGGGGGCAAGCTGTGTGATTGCGGCGGCAGGTATGGAAGGTGCTCTGGCAGGCGTTGTGGCGGGGCTTGTGGATGTGCCGGTAATTGCAGTGCCCACCTCCGTAGGTTATGGGGCCAGCTTCCAGGGGCTTTCCGCCCTTTTGACCATGCTGAACTCCTGTGCCAACGGCATTACGGTGGTAAATATTGATAACGGCTATGGAGCGGCTTATGTAGCCACTCAGATAAACCGCCTGGCGGTTCGGAACTTTGATGCAGAACAGGGGGAACAGAATGCAGAAGCATAAGACTTTATATCTGGAATGCTGTTCCGGGATCAGCGGGGATATGACAGTGGCAGCGCTCCTGGATCTGGGAGCCACAGAAGAGAATCTCCGTCGGACCCTGGGCCGGCTTGCGCTGGGCGGGTATGAGATCCGGATTGGCCGGGTACAGAAATCCGGGCTGGATGCCTGTGACTTTCATGTGATTCTTGAAGAAGAGGCGCCATGTGATAAGGGTGAGGGACCTGTACACAGCCATGAATGTGAAAGCAGCATAGACAGGGAGCAGAGAGGAATGGTACATGCCTGTGGGGAAAACCAGCGCCATGCCCATGGAGAATACATACATACGCATGAACACCGCACCTGGAAAGATATTGAGAAGATTCTGGATGGAGCAGGTTTAAAGCCAGGCGTTTTGGAGCTGTCTAAGAAGATATTCCGGATTGTGTCTGCTGCGGAAGGAAAGGTCCATGGCCGTCCGGCAGAGAAAGTCCACTTCCATGAGGTGGGGGCGGTGGATTCCATTGTGGATATTGTGTCTGTTGCAGCTTGTATGGAAGAGCTTGGGATAGACAGGGTTGTAGTTTCTGATATCTGGGAAGGACAGGGACATGTACACTGCCAGCATGGAATTCTGCCGGTGCCGGTTCCTGCAGTTCTTCAGATCGCGGCGGATCACAGACTGACCTTAAAGCAGACAGGGCAGCGGGGAGAAATGGTAACGCCCACAGGCGCTGCTATCGCAGCATTATCAGAAGGAGAGAAGCCAGAGAAGTTCCGCATAGAGCGGATTGGCTTAGGGGCCGGAAAGAAAGATTTTCCCAGAGCCAATATTCTGCGGGCCATGTTGATAGAGGAGGAGCCCCAAGGAGAGCTCTGGATGCTGGAGAGCAATATCGATGACTGCACGGGAGAGATGATGGGTTACTGCATGGAGAGTCTTCTGGAAGCTGGAGCCAGAGATGTGTTTTTTACACCCATCTATATGAAAAAGAACAGGCCGGCCTATCGGCTTTCTGTGCTCTGCGATGAAGACCAGATACGGGAAATGGATGGCATTCTTTTCCGGGAGACCACGACGATCGGCGTGCGGCGCTATCGGGTACAGCGGGAGGTTCTGGAGCGGCAGATAGAGGAGACTGCGACTCCTTATGGAACTGCAAAGGTGAAAGTATGCCGGTTTGACGGGGAAGAAATGCGTTACCCGGAGTATGAGAGTGTGAAAGCTCTTGCCAGGGAACAGGGGATGGCTTACAGGGAGATGTACCAGAAGATCAAAGAACAGCTTCAGATTCGTTGAAAAAGAGCAGCATAAATGACTCTGTCATAAAAAAAGATCCACCGTTTAAAACGGATGTGGATCTTTTTGCTGAATCCGCCGTGCCGGGACACGCGGCGGATTCAGGATGTATGTGATGGAAGCAATGGGGCTCGAACCCATGACCTCTCGCGTGTGAGGCGAACGCTCATCCCAGCTGAGCTATGCTTCCGATATGCACCAAAAGATCCGCCGTCCTATGCGGCTTCATTCCTGGTGTAAATACTGGAAAGACTATCTGCAGAGGAAGCAGAGTTCTGTCCGTATGTAATGGACCCGAAGGGATTCGAACCCTCGGCCTCCGCGTTGCGAACGCGGCGCTCTCCCAGCTGAGCCACGAGCCCGTTCAATGAATCACCATTAAATAGAAAACCTGTCTGTAAAATCTATTTTACTACTTTATAAAAGAAAAGCAAGGGCTTTTTACATTCTTCCACAACATCTTGTTGAAAAAAAGTTATCTTGATGCGTAATTTTCGACTAAAACAGGCAGATATACATTTGAGTTTATGGACGCCTGCACGAATGTGAGTGACATTGGCGGCGCTTTACGCTTCTATAAAAGCCACAATATACAGAAGACTCTTTCTGAGTGCTGCTGTAATACTGTGGCTTATTTTATGCTTCAAAGATTTTGAATATAATAACCTATTTTTTGTCAGCTTCTTTTACCAGCTTCACCATGGTTCCGCCTAACAGAAAGAGAGCGGCCAGGTTGGGGATGGACATCAATCCGTTAAAGGTATCAGCAATACTCCAGAGCAGTCCCAGATTCACAGTGGCTCCCAGAATTGCCACAGCTGAGTAAACCAGCATAAAAGGTTTGTTGGCTCTGGATCCAAAGAGAAATTCAATACACCGTGTTCCGTAAAGTCCCCAGCCCAGAATGGTAGAGAAGGCAAAACAGCACAGAGCCACAGCTGTAAAAATAGACACCCAGTTTCCGTAGGTAGCAGTAAACCCACTGATGGTCAGTTCCGCACCGGCAGCTGCGCCGTAACCTACCGGCACACCACTGCAAAGGATCACAAGGGCGGTAGTTGTACAGATAATGATGGTATCTGTAAATACTTCAAAGATACCGAAGTACCCCTGTTTTATGGGATCCTTTGTATCTGCTGCCGCATGGGCAATCGAACCGGTACCAAGGCCGGCTTCGTTGGAGAAAATACCCCTGGAAACACCGTTCTTCAGACTTAAGAACATGGTGCCGACAGCGCCGCCTGTGACAGCTGAGGGAGAGAAGGCTCCCTGGAAAATAGAAGAAAATACAGCGGGAACATTTTCGATATGTACAATAATGACCCCGACGGCCAGAATTATATAAAATACAGCCATAAATGGAACCAGACGCTCAGTAACGCGTCCGATGCGCTTGATGCCGCCCAAAAGAATCATGGCAACCAGAATCATAATCACAACGCCGATGATGAGATTGACCATATAAACCGAATCGGAAGGAATGAGATTGTAATTCAGAAGGGCCGTGTTGATGGCAGTGGTAATGGTGTTTACCTGTGTTGCATTTCCGGTTCCGAATACAGTAAGAATTCCCAGGACGGAAAAGATTACAGCCAGCCATTTAAAACGGGGGCCCAGTCCGTTCTTGATATAGTACATGGGACCGCCCACCCAGTCGCCGTGCTGATTCTTTTCACGGAAATGAACAGCCAGGGTAACTTCCGAAAATTTGGTACACATACCAAGGAGAGCAGAAATCCACATCCAGAATACAGCTCCGGGACCGCCGATTGCAATGGCTCCGGCTACTCCGGCAATATTTCCGGTTCCAACCGTGGCGGCAAGAGCAGTGCATACAGCCTGAAAAGGAGTGACCGCGCCTTCGGCGGCGTCTCTTTTGGCAAACAGCTTTCCAATGGTCACACGAAATGTATAACCGAATTTGCGAAATTGGATAAAACGGGTACGGCAGCTTAAATAAAGCCCCACACCAATAATGCAGATCATTGCCGGGATGCCCCAGACAAAATCATTGACCGCACCGTTAATGTCTGTAATTATTTGCAGCATAGCATTCATTCCTCATATCTTTCCCCAGAATTGCCGAATAATCAGCTGTTTTTTATCATATCATATTTTTGCTTTTATGTACAAGAAAATATGAAAATTGGTATTATGGATTTTGTTGTAAAAATATTGTAAAATCAAGTAAAAAACAGGGAAAAATCAGACAAGTTTGTTGATTTGTACATTGACTTGATTTATAAGAAGTGTTAATATTTAGTCGTATATGTGCAACAGCAATTTTTTACATTAATGCAAAGAACAGGTGGTGATTGAGTGGTTCAGGAAGCAGTTCAGGCTGTGAAAGAAGCAGAGGCTAAAGCGGAGGCGATCCTGAGAGATGCACAGGAGCAGAGCGAAAATCTGATCAGCCAGGCAAAGGAAGAGGCCGGGACAATCAGAGAGCAGGCGGCAGCAAAGGCCAAAGAACAGAGCTCCCAGCGGATGCAGAAGGCGAAGGAAGATGGAGAGCGGATTTTGAAAGAGGCCGTTGCAGAAGCAAAAAAAGAAGCTGATGCGTTGAAAGCTCTTGCGGCGCAGGAGGAAGCGAAAGCAATAGAAGCCGTAACTTCCGGACTGGTATAAGAAAATTTCAGAAAAGTGGATGAATGAAAGAAATACCCTGCGGGTATACCGCTATGCCCCGGAAAATGGGTAAATGAAAGAAAGGAGGGATGTATATGGCAGTATTGGAGATGCAGCGGATCGGCATCTGTGCAATGAAGAAGGACAGAAAAAAACTTCTGGAGCTTCTGCAGAAAAAGGGCGTAGTTGAGATAGACGCTCAGGTAGAAGAAGACGATGTGTTTAAGAAAATGGATACGTCCAGCTCCAAAAATATTTTTGAGAAGAATGCACAGGCAGCAGAGCGCGCTTTAGAGATACTGCAGGAATATGTTCCGGAAAAGAAAGGCATGCTGGCCTCTCTGGAGGGGAAAGCGCTGGTGGAAGCTGAAAAGTATGACAGCGTTATTAAGGGCCAGGATGCAATTATGTCAAAAGCGCGCCAGCTGGTGTCCCTTTCGAGACAGATAGCAGAAAACAAGGCAAATATTCAGAAACGGGAGAATCAGATTGAAGCCCTTGAACCGTGGAAAAATCTGGATGTACCCATGAACTTTATGGGGACCAAAAGGACTGTTGGTTTTGTGGGGACGATTTCTGAGCTGATGAACACTGAACAGCTGTATGCAGCGGTGGCTCAGGCAGTTCCGGATGTGGATGCTTTTTTTGCGGAAGTGATTTCTGCGGATCGGGATCAGACCTATCTCTGTGTCATCTGCGGCAGAAAGGATGCCATAGCTATGGAAGAAGGACTGCGCACCATCGGGTTTGCAAGACCTTCCCAGATAGGAAGCCTTCTGCCGGCAGAGCGCCAGGATCAGCTTCGTAAGAAGCGCGAGGCACTGATTCAGAAGAATGATGAGATTATTTCTCAGATTTCCGCTTATGGAGAGGCCAGAAGGGATCTGGAGCTGGCAGCGGATTATTACCGGGTAAGGCTGGATAAGTATCAGGTACTTGGCGGACTGATTCAGTCGAGAAATACATTTCTGATTACTGGTTATGTACCCAAAAAGGATGCAGAACTTTTAAGGCAGGAGCTGGAAAAGAACTTTACCTTAAGCGTAGAGATTGAAGACACAGCGGATGAGGACGTTCCGCCGATTCTTCTCAAGAACGGCACACTGGCATCTTCCTTTGAGGGAATTGTGGAGTCTTTCGGACTTCCGGGCAAGGGAGAGCTTGATCCCACGGCTGTTATGGCGTGGTGTTACATTTTCCTGTTTGGCTTGATGCTTTCCGACGCGGCCTATGGACTGATCGTCTTTCTGGCCTGTGCCATTGTACTTAAGAAGTTTCCCCGTATGGAAGAGGGAATGCAGAAGTCCCTGCGGCTGTTTATGTACTGCGGCGTGTCCACGCTGATCTGGGGCGTACTCTTTGGCGGTTACTTCGGAGATGTAGTGGATGTAGTGTCGCGGACGTTCTTTGGACAGCAGGTGACCATCAAAGCGCTCTGGTTTGTTCCGTTGAATGATCCGATGAAGATGCTGGTTTATTCCATGCTGTTTGGACTTATTCACATGTTCCTGGGACTTGGCCTCAAGGCATATATGCTGATTAAGGATAAGAAGTATCTGGACTGCTTCTGTGATGTAGGACTCTGGGTTATCTTTTTGATGGGATTGATTCTGATGTTCCTGCCCAGCAGCATGTTTGCATCCATATCCCAGATGTACTTCACCTTCCCGCCTGCAGTGAATACGCTGGCAAAGGCTATGGCCATCGGCGGAGCAGCAGGCATCTGTCTGATGTCCGGACGGGAAAATAAGAATTTTGCCCTGCGGATTGCACTGGGAGCTTATGACCTCTACAATGTAACGGGCTGGTTAAGCGATGTATTGTCTTACTCCAGACTTCTGGCACTGGGACTGGCAACCGGCGTTATTGCTTCCGTTATCAACTCCATGGGAAGTATGATGGGAAGCGGTGTTGTGGGTGCAGTTGTATTTATCCTGGTATTTGTTGTAGGTCATATTCTGAACCTGGCTATCAATCTGCTGGGAGCTTATGTGCATACCAATCGTCTGCAGTATGTAGAGTTTTTCGGAAAGTTTTATGAGGGTGGAGGAAGGCCCTTCAACCCATTTAATATGAAAACAAAATATGTAGATATTAAGGAGGAAAATTAATTATGTTAGGTCAATTAGGAGGCGTTTACGCATTATTGGGAGCAGCAGTTGCAGCACTTCTGGCAGGCATTGGTTCTGCAGTGGGCGTTGCAATCGCAGGTCAGGCGGCAGCAGGCGTTGTAACAGAGGATCCGGCTAAGTTTTCCAAGGTTTTGATTCTGCAGCTTCTGCCTGGTACACAGGGTATTTATGGTCTGCTGATTGCATTCATTGTAATGGTTAAGGTTGGCCTGCT
>CATJHO010000091.1 GCA_949740535.1 uncultured Lachnospiraceae bacterium | reverse complement strand
GATAGAGCCGATCTGCAGGTAGGACTTTCCTCTCATGGACGCTGCCGCAACAGCTGCCCGGCCAAAACGAAGTAATTTTTCCTGGATATCTTCCCCGATAGAGGAGTCGTCTGCATCCACCACGTCATGTCCATAGATTCCGAATGCCGGCAGGCCCTTCTGGGCATGGGTAGCAAGTACAGAAGCAAGGTAAACTGCGCCCGGACGCTCTGTGGCATTCAGTCCCCACACTCCCTTGATGGTGGTGGGATCCATATCCATGGTCTCAGAGCCATAGCACCAGCAGGGGGTTACGGTCAAGGTAATGTCCACGCCTTCCTTTTTGAACTGTGCGGCACATCTTGCGGACTCTCCCGCGCGGCCTATCGTTGTCTCAGAAATCACTACCTTTACCGGCTCGCCGTTGGAATAACGAAGGTTCTCCTCAAACAGCTTTGCTGCGGATTTTGCCATGTTCATGGTCTGCTCCTCAAGGGAACCTCTTACATCCAGAACACCCCTTCTGCCATCGATGGTCGGCCGGATGCCAATTACGGGATAATCGCCTACTAATCTGCTTTTTGCCACTTTACATACCCTCCATACTTATATTTTTAATTGAGCGGGGAAACTTCCCCCTGTTCCAAGATGTTCTTATTATATAACATTCCCCGGAAAATTGCACGTAAATTTCGATTCATATCTGGACATTTTTTGTACTAATTGATATACTTTCTCTAAGAATATAGATTCTTTTTATGAATTTCGTCATTTCTTTTTCCGTAACAGAAATGGAGCGATCCAGCATTCCGCCCAATTACCCTTCCCATGAATCAAAGGAAGGAGCGGCAGAGGAAAGGGGGCAGGAAAATGAAAGCTTTTCATGAGGTGCGCAGTTACGATTCCGATTTTATGGTCTGGCACTCCAACTATGAAAATATCGGTTTTCTGGCCCACTGGCACAGAGAAATCGAACTGATCTATGTGCGTTCCGGGTCATGTCGTCTCAACATCACCGATCACAGCTTTACTGCCCATGCCGGTGATCTGGCTGTCTGTGAAAGCGGACAGATCCATTACAGCGACTCCCATCATATGGATAATTCTCTGGATTTTATTATATTTGACACCTCTATTCTGGGATCTCTTTTTGAGAACCCTCATTTTTCCCACCCTCTGGTTTCCAAAGAGGCACTGGATCATTATGGACTTTCCGGGCATCTGACCGCCCTCATTGATACAGTATCCAGTGAGCTTGAACAGAAAAAACCCTATTACCAGGAGATTGTGATTTCTTCTCTTAAGACCTTCTGGTTTCTGCTGAAGCGGTTCCACCCAAGAGAACCCGCCGGTTCCATCCCAGATAACCGCCGGACCCGTATGCTTTCAGAGCTTCAGACACTTCTTACCTACATTGACAAGCATTATGCAGATACGATTTCTCTGGAATACGCTGCCGCGAGCATGAACTTCAGCACCGGATATTTTTCCAAAACCTTCAAAAAGCTGATGGGAATCAATTTTGTCACCTATTTGAATATGGTACGGGTAGAACGCGCCGCCAATGAACTGCGGCATTCAGAAAAAAAGTTTACAGAGATCGCTCTTAACTGCGGCTTTAACAATATCCGGACCTTTAACCGGGTTTTCAAGGAGATCACCGGCTGTACGCCTTCTGAGTTCCTGCTCTTGTCGGATCCGGATATCTACAAGCGGACTTATTACAACCGGCGCTCGGAAGAACAGGAATTCGTAAAACACGATTCTCTTACGGTGATCAAAAATTTTGAATAACAAAGAGGCAAAAGAGCTTCTGAAGATACATAAACTACATAAGGAGGTTTTTCATGTCAGATAAACCCACATTATACCGGAAGCGGTTAATTCCCAATGAATGCATCCGATTAGATCAGGATGAAATTCTGCTACGAAGCGAACAGATGCTGGTTACACGCTGGCACACCATCCGGCCCAAGAAGGAGCTGGATCACGGTGTTTCCTGTTTTCTTCTGGACAAGGGCTGGAAAATCAGCCGGTTTCTGACAAAAGATGATCAGCTTATCTGCTGGTACTGCGATATCATCGATTGGAGTTACGCCCCAGACACAGATACCTACATCTTTACAGATCTGCTGGCCGATGTACTTCTCTATCCCTCCGGTGAGATCCATGTAGTAGATCTGGACGAGATCGCCGATGCCCTGGAGCAGGGACTTCTTAATCAGGAACAGGTCTGTCTCTGTATGCGCCGCCTGAATGCCTTACTACAGGAAATCTACACCGGCCGTCTCCTCCCCTCCCTGGAAACATATTTCCTGTCCTGAGCAGCGCCAGGAAGCAGAACCAGCCGCAAAAACCGGATGGCATCTCCAGATTCAGTGTATGCAGACTGCACATACACTGAGCCGGAAATACCATCCGGTTTACCCTTGGCTTTCCATCTGTTCTTTTCTCTATATCAGGCTCCGGAACTTGGCCACGCTCTCCTCCAGAGACATCTTATCTGTAAACAGACTGGATGTTCCAGCCACATAAAGATCTGTCCCTGCCTCTGCCATCTTAGGAATATTTTCCCAGCTTACATTCCCGTCAACTTCAATTTCCACATGGCCATATCCGTGCTCTGCCAGATATGCCTTCGTATCACGGATCTTATCAAGTCCCTGGGGAATCAGCTTCTGCCCTGCAAAGCCCGGATTCACAGTCATAAGAAGAACACCGTCTATATCCGGCAGAAGATACTTAAGCACCTCTATGGGGGTCCCCGGATTCAGAGCCACCATGGTTTTGGCTCCCTTATTCTTAATTCCCTGAAGGGCCCTCTGCACATGTGGTGTAGACTCATAATGCACCGATACATACTCGCCCGGCTGAATGTCAAACCAGTCAAGCTTTGCCTCCGGATCTGTGATCATCAGATGAATATCCAGAGGGATAGACGTCAGTCTCCGCAGACTGCTGATATAGGAAGTACCCAGCATCATATTGGGTACAAAATGCCCGTCCATCACATCAATATGAAGATACTCTATCTTCTTTTCCTCAAATACATCAATATAATGCTGAATCTGATTCAGCGGTGCGCACATCATCGACGGCGTAATCTTTCCTGCCATATTCTTGTCTCTCCCATCTTTCTGTCTCTGCATCCGAAGTCTATTTGGTTCCGAAAATACGATCTCCCGCATCTCCCAGGCCTGGTACAATATACCCCTTTTCATTGAGGTGATCGTCCAAAGCGCCTATATAAATATCTACATCCGGATGGGCTTCCTGCATCCGCTTTACTCCCTCCGGAGCTGCAATAATGCACATAAAGCGTATATTTTGAACCCCCCGCTCCTTGAGCATCTGAATGGCTGCCACAGAAGAACCGCCAGTTGCCAGCATGGGATCCACCACAAACACATCCCGTTCACTGCAGTCTGCCGGAACCTTACAGTAATACTCTACCGGCTCTAAGGTCTCCTCATTCCGATACAGGCCGATATGCCCCACCTTTGCAGATGGAATCATGGCAAGGATTCCTTCCACCATTCCAAGACCTGCCCTGAGAATGGGAATCACTGCCATTTTCTTGCCGGCCAGCTGCTTTACGGTTGTCCTGCAGATGGGCGTTTCAATCTCTACATCCTGCAGTTTCAAATCCTTCGTTGCCTCATACGTAATCAAGCTTGCGATTTCACTGATCATCGCCCGGAAATCTCTGGATCCCGTATCTGTCCGCCGTATCACGCCGATCTTATGCTGGATCAGCGGATGTGTCATGACTACTGCCTTTGACATATCTTTTGTCCCCCTTAATCTTCATCCATTTGTCTAACCCGGTTAATATGCCTCTCTCCATGTGAAAATTCCGTATGCAGAAATGTATCCACAATCTTCACTGCCAGTCCCGGCCCTGTGACCCGTCCGCCCATTGCAAGAACATTGGCATCGTTGTGCTGTCTGGTTGCTTCCGCGCTGAAGCAGTCTCCACAGAGGGCTGCACGGATACCCTTAAACCGGTTGGCTGTGATAGAGATTCCGATTCCTGTACCGCAGATAATAATTCCTTTGTCACATTCTCCGGACTGAATTGCCCTTGCAACCTTTTTGGCATAAATGGGGTAATCAGTCGCCTCTGTGTTATTACATCCAAGGTTTTTGTATTCAAATCCATTTTTGTCCAGATAGGCAATAACCTCCTGCATCAGTTCATAGCCGCCGTGATCACATCCAAGTGCTATCATATTTTGGTACCTCCGTGTCATTTTAGGTTCTGTCGCCGCGTCGCTTTTTCAGGAATTCTCCCTGTATCGTTATCTCATATAGTATACCATCCTTTTACGATTTCGCCAATGCTTTATTTTTTAGAAAATACCGCTGTGGAACGCCGATTCAAAAAATTCTTTTTCATGAATCCAAGACAATGTTATAATAAGAAAATCTAAGAATTTAAATATTTTTATGTCACAGAAGCTGGCAATCGTTGTCTAATTATATGAGCGGGTAAAATCTGCATTTGTGCGCAAGCCCGCAGACAGGAAAGGAGAAAAAGATCTATATGGAGAAAAAAACAGAAGAATTAACGGAATTGATCGAAAAAGCCACAGCCGGAGACAGCAAATCTCTGGAAATTATTATTTCCAGCGTGCATGATCTGGTATTTAATCTGTCCCTGCGGATGCTTGGCACTTTTGCAGACGCCGAGGACGCAGCACAGGACATTCTGTTGAAAGTTATCACACATCTGTCTTCTTTTAAGGGGGAAAGCGCGTTTTCCACCTGGGTATTCCGCATTGCCGTGAACCACCTGAAAAATTACAAAAAGCACATGTTTGCCCATTATCCATTAAGTTTTGAATATTATGGCGATGATATCCAGAATGGGAAAATAGATGATGTGCCGGATTTGACGCAGAATGTAGAACAGGCAGTTTTAGCGGAGGAGCTTAAAATGTCCTGCACCAATGTCATGCTGCAATGTCTGGATACAGAGAGCCGGTGCATTTTTATCCTGGGGACCATGTTTAAGGTTGACAGCCGCATAGCCGGTGAGATTTTAGGTCTGTCTCCGGAAGCATACCGCCAGCGCCTTTCCCGCGTGCGGAGAAAAATGGCTGATTTCCTGAGCGAATACTGCGGTGAGTATGGACACGGAACCTGCCGGTGCAGGAACCGGATCAATTATGCCATCCAGAATCACCGGATTGATCCGGCTCATCTTGATTACACCACTGCTGACTCTATTTCGCAGGAAAGTATTCTTGGCGTAAAGGAAGCCATGGAAGAGATTGACGATCTGGCCCAGCATTTTTCCTTTGGCAGACTCTTCGCCTCTCCAGAACAGACAAAGCGCTTTATGAAAGAGTTTCTCCAGTCCACATCATTATCCACAGTTAAAAATTCCTGACAGGAGGCAGTTTCTATGAACACAGAACAGATCTTACATTATTTAAAAGAATTAACCGAAAACAATAACCGAGAGTGGTATCATCTCCACAAAGCCGAATACAAGGAAGCCAACGCGCAGTTTGAAGCTCTGCTGCAGCAGCTGATTCTGGAGCTGGGCAGAACGGACGAAAGTATTCTGCATAACGTGCCAAAGGACCTTACCTTTAAGCTTGTGCGGGATACCCGTTTCAGCCACGATAAATCTCCCTACAATCCTGCTTTCCGCGCCCATATCGGAGCTATGGGAAAGCTCCCTGTACCGGCCGGTTATTATCTGATGATTAAGCCTGGAAATCAATCCTTCTTAGGAGGCGGCCTTTTTGCCGATATGTTTAAGGACGCTACAAAAATGGTACGGGATTACCTTGCAGCACATCCCGATGAATGGAATCAAATCATTCACGAAGCAGAGTTTGAGAAATACTTTACCGTACAGGGAACTGCTCTCAAAAATGTTCCGGCCGGTTACGACAAGGAACATCCACTGGCTGAATTTTTGAAATATAAGAGCTGGTATCTGGAATATCCCGTTGAGGACAAAGATCTGCTGGATATAGATTCCTTCCTGCCGCAGATGGTGAAGGTGTTTGAAGCAATGAAGCCTTTCAACGATTATTTAAATACTGCTCTTGCCGGGTTTAAAATGCCTGCCAGATAACCGAGCCGGGAATAATCGATGTCTTAAGAATATGACAGCAATTGCAGAAAATATTTTTGAAGCCGGACAATGGGCAATATTAGAATGGAAAGATCCTCTGGGCTTACGAGGCTGTGGTTTTTTCAGGTTGCGAACGGAAAAATCTTGTTCCAGAAAGGATATTGGGATAAGCTCACTTTTTTGAAACAGCATAATTTACCAATTGAGTAACTGTATACTGCCTGTGTGCAAAAGAGCCGGATATTCTCCGGCTCCAGCACATTTCGGGCAGGCCGTCTCCTTACTGATTCAAATACTTCATAACCCCCATATGTACCGCCCACACCAGCTGATCCTGATAGTTCTCGTCCTTCAGTTTCCCGTTTTCCTCCCAGTTGCTTAAAAAACCACACTCCACAATCACCACCGGTACATCCGTCTTCTTCAGCAGATAATATGTATCATTTGCCTTGGCCTGCCGGTGATTTTCCGGATCCACAAAGCGGATCAGCTCCTCCTGAATCAGTTCAGCCAGATTCTGGCTTTCCTTGGAGGTTCCGTAATAGAATACCTGTGCTCCATGTATGGACTCCTCGTGATAACTGTTCTGGTGTATGCTGACCACACAGGCCGGCTGCTCTTCATTGATTAGCTCGCAGCGCCTCCTCATGTCCTGTGCTTTCTTGTTGGAAGTATTCTCGTCATACAGACCCTGATCTTCCTCCCTGGTCATAATCACCTGTATGTCCTGCTGCTCCAGGAGCTCCTTCAGCTTTTTTGCTATTTCAAGGTTCAAATCTTTCTCCTGAGTTCCATCCACACTGATTTTTCCCGGATCATTTCCACCGTGCCCTGCATCCAATATAACCATCCGGCTATTATTCCGCTCTGCGATGCCTCCGGCCCGCTCCCAGAATCCTTCTCTGGCAAAATAGCAGGCGCTTGCCAGTACCAGTACCGCCATTCCCATGCCGATCACGCGGCTCTTTCCCTTCATCTTTTCCTTTAGTCTGCGCAAAATTTCCATAAAAAACCGCCCTATATTCCTTGCTAAAATATATGGCGGGGTTTCTGTATTCATTCGTATTGATGAGCAGGTAATAGAGGGGAAGGGGGACGGGGGACGGCCGTTCAGCACGCGCCTTTTGGCGCTTTTCACTGCTACACAGCTGCTTTTGCTCTTATCCCGGTGTTCCCTCAGATGGGGTTTTCTCTGAGAATTCGTGCGAACACGATTTTCCAGAGAAAATCCCGTCTGGCTGAACTGGGATATTAATTTACATACCTCAGTATTACATCCCAGATATTCTGGCGTTCAAAGCCCAGCTTCCAGGCGGAGATGCCTGCAAGATTGTACTCACGGATCAGGGCGGCCTTCAGTTCTATGGATTCTTCTTCCTCTAACCAGATCCTGTAGGTATTGCCGTCAGCTGTATACTCTGCATAATACTGACCGCATTCATCATTCCAGGTTTTCTCTGCTCCGTTCTGAGCTATTATCTGATCTGCTCCGTCCATGCCGTAGGCCTTGCTGGTTACAATATAAGGTACAAATTCTTCAGAATCTGATTCCTCAGCCAGCTCTTCCTCCGTCTTGGGCCGTTCTTCCCAGAGCCGGGTATAGAAAGGCACCGCATTGATCACCTTCTCGGCGGGAACCTCCTCCAGGGTCTTCTCGATTCCTTTCCGAACCCAGTTGATGCTGGCCACGGAACCTGCCTCCGGAGACGTAGCATAATGCTCATCATATCCCATAATTACCACATAGTCTGCCACAATTCCCTGTTCCTTCCGATCATAGAACATCGTAGCATCCGTAGGCACATAATTATCTATTGAAAGAACAATCCCGTTCAGCCGGCACATAATGGACAGTTCCCGTATAAACTGCACATAGGCTCTGGCTGATTCTCCATTGATAAACTCAAAGTCAATATTCAGGCCGTCCAGATCAAATTCAATGGCCTTGGCAATCAGATTGTTCACCAGACGCTGACGGGAAGAGGTTCTGGAGAGAATCTCATAGTCTAAAATGGTATCTTTATATTCAATGTCGTTCACCAGCGCCCAGACCTCAATGTTATTCTGGTGGCAGTAATTTACATAAGACTGGCTGGCCAGAGACTGGATATTGCCCTCGTTGTCATTGAGGAAAAACCACGTAGGCGAAATCGTCGTCAGTCCCTTGGTCTTGGCAATGGCCTCCAGCACGGTATTATTGGCATCTGCATTGGTTACCTGATGCCATGCCATATTAATGGTGTAATCCTTCTTAATGCTGGTATACACCGGCTCCTCATAATTGGGCGTCTTCGTTTCCTGTCCCTTTTCGCCCAGATATTTATTGCGGATATAGCCGATGAATCCGTTATCTGTCCGGACCTTTGTCCAATCCTCTGTTCCTTCCTCTACGTCCATGGGAAGTACATAGAGTACTGTATCCTTCACAGCATCCGCCAAAATAGGACTCTTAATATCGGGCTCAAAGCGTACGTGGGCGTCTTTCTTCACCCTTATGGTCTCTGCATCGGAAAAATCGGTCAGAATATGGACCCGGTTCACCTCATCGGTCATAACCTCAAACTCCATGGCCGTATATTTCTGTATATACTTAAGGGCCACATAGGCCGTGTCGCCATCCACTTTCACCGGCATATAATTTTCCGTATATTTCGTCTTGGCCGCCGTATATTCACTGCTGCCCACCTGGGCCGTAATGATCTCTGTGGGAGTTGTATAGAGAAGCAGATTCTCCTTGGCATCCCAGTAAAATCTTCGATTCAAATGCTCATAGAGAAAGTCCGTGGTCACATAAGCCTCTCCGTCAATGATTCTGGCCCGAAGCTCCGTCAGCTCATCCTGCATAATAACCGCTGCCTCGTCTCCCTCTTCCAGGTTAAAATATGTATGTAAATCCATCCGCTCATCTGAGGGACTGTATTTTTTCACCAGATAATTGATCAGCATCACAATCAGAATAATGATGATCAGAAACACGGCCGCCAGCACAGGTATCAGCTGTCTTCTGTCGCTTCCCCTTCTGGCTCTTGCTCTGGCTCTCCTTCTTTTCCTCCGCTTCTTTGCTGTCATGACAGAGTCCTCCTATTCCTTTACCATCATAACAGAATTTTTTCGACACGTCATCCCTATTTTCGACATTTTGTAAAATTTAAGAAAAGCATAAGCTTTAAAACCGCACCTGCTGCGGACTCTTTTTCATTCTGCATCTGCATCAGAGGGGTCCGGTCCACATGCATCTAAGTCCGCAGGCCCGGCGGCTTCTCCAAAAGGAGTTCGTGATAGATATTCCGGAAAAACCTGTCTGCTTTTATTGATCTGACAATCGTGGAATTTTTCACCGAAATGGTGTATCAGAATTTCATGCATGGCTTACACATGTCCTATGTAAAGAACTAAATTACTTTCCGCCTCCTTTCCGCAGACGGTCTTCCCATGTATATTATATTCGGATTTTCTTTAAAAATGCATTCCATCCAAAAAGTTTAGAAATTTTTAATAAAAAAATTGGCATTTTTGGCATATTGACTTCTTGTTTAATATTGTATATACTTCTAAAAATGTATATAATAAATATAGATGATGTCATTTCAGATTTGGAAGTGGTGATTATGAAAATAGAAAAATTAAACGACAACCAGATACGCTGTACACTGACCAGAGATGATTTGGCTACCCGCCAAATAAAACTCAGCGAATTGGCTTACGGGACTGAGAAGGCCAAGGAGCTGTTTCGGGATATGATGCAGCAGGCTTCTGTTGATTTTGGATTTGAGGCAGACAATATCCCTCTGATGATCGAGGCCATTCCTCTTCCCAATGAGTGTATTGTCCTGATTATCACGAAAGTAGAAGATCCGGAAGAGCTTGATACACGTTTCTCTAAGTTTGCGCCTGGGGGCGGCAGCCGCTTTGAGGAGGCTTCCGAACTGGGAAGTGTTCTTCCCGAAGGAGCCGACAATGTGCTGGATATGTTCCGAAAGCTCATTGAACGGCATCTGAAGGAAGGAACTCAGGAGGAGCAGGAACAGAAAGCTATTGCTCTTGCCCAGGAGCTGGATTTGACGCGCCTGTATTTCTTCCCAGGACTGGACACAGTAATCTCTGCCGCCCATGTACTGGAGAATTGTTACACGGGCCACAATTCCCTGTTCCGGCTGAAGAAAGACGGCACTTACTGTCTGGTAGCCAGGAAGAGCAGCCACACTCCGGAAGAATTTAACAAGATTTCCAATATTCTCTCCGAGTATGGTTCCAGCGAAAAATATTCCTCTGCCAGCGAGGCCTATCTGGAAGAGCATGAAGAGCTGATGATTCGCGATGAAGCTCTGCAGAAGCTGGCGCTTTTGTAAAGAAAGATACTTTTGGCTGTGTTCAACGCATCAGATGCATGTCCTGCAGGGGAAATTAATCCTGATACGTCTCTGCACGCAAATAAACCGGGACCTTTCTCCACAAGAAAGATCCCGGTATTTTATGCTTTTATCTATTCTGCTTCCAGGAATGCATTCAAACGTGCTGTCAGCACATCCGGATCCATTCCGTGAACCATGGCCGCTTCCTCCAGAGACTCGAACTGATGAGAGGGGCAGCCTACACAGTGCATTCCTTCGCGCATCAGAATTCCCGCCATATTCTCATCCACCTGAAGAATCTGTCCCATTAACATGTCCTTGGTAATCTTTGCCATTTTATGTTTCCTCCTTTTATCCCTGTTCCTTTTGTTAATGAATCTAGTCTGTAGTATAACCGCAAAATTTATTATAATGTAATTCCTACTATTTTGCAAGGATTAATCTTTTATAGATTTTTTACTTGTATAATTCCCCACTTTATATTAAAATACACGTAGGGTCCCAAGGGGATCAAAACGAGAGAATAATAAGGAGGATTGGTATCATGGCATATGTAATCAACGACGATTGCGCTAACTGTGGTTCCTGTGCAGCTGTATGTCCCGCAGAGGCTATCAGCGAAGGTGATGGCAAGTATGTAATCGATGCAGATGCTTGTCTGGATTGCGGAACCTGCGAAGCAGAATGTCCTACAGGCGCTATCAGTGCAGAATAATTAAGAAACATATCCGTACAAGCCTCCTGTATCAGGGGGCGGACGGCGGCTGGAGGCTGCGCATACCTATGCGGCAGCCTCCCGTCATTTATATAAGCACCTTACTCTTCAAGACTGTGTGCTTCCCATTTTTCTTCTCCTGCGCCGCCACACGCAGAACAGGCAGCCTCCCATGACAGCTGCCGCTGCAAATCCTGCCGCCGCCATCCTTTTATAACTTTTCCCAGGCGCCGCAAATGCGTCTTCGGGCGCCGCCGCCCCCTGCTGTACAATGGCTATGCGCTCTGTGATCTCGATCTCCTGGCGTGCCAGCTGATACATATCCTGGCGGTAAGCCTGGTCTTCCTTGTGCCAGGCCTCAAAGGCCTCTAGAATCTCTGCCTCTGTTACCGCACCGGATCCGCAGTCTGTAAAGTCCTGCACCTTCTTTCGGTAAGCAAGCTCTGCCACTCTTCTTCCCCGGTTCATGCCTTCAATGGCTGCTGCCCACTGCTGGGCCGGATTTCCCTCCAGATTCGCGATATTCACGCCCTCATTGAACTCTCTGCCCGAATAGCTTCCAATCTGCTTTCCTGTAATATATATATCGTATACTGCATCCTCTTTAAGTCCCTGCACCTGTATGATTTCCCGATTCAGCTTATCCAGGATATTCAGGTCCTTATCCGCTTCCCGGTATTCCTCAGATATTCCCATAGGAAGCCGGTCTGCCCGGTAATCGTAGTACAGATATCCCTCTCCCTGACGCAGATGAGATACCTCTGCATCCTCTGAATGGATTCTGCCCTCTTTTATCTCAACCTTTGACACATCCTTCAGGACACCCTGCTGTTCCAGAAAAAGGTAGGAGAGATAAATCTGGCCGCTTGTATTCAGATGCATCCGGTCCTCACACAGAAGCTTTCCCACCGGATCCTCTCCCCCAAGGCTTTCTGTCAGCTCCAGCAGCGGCTTATGAAATTCGATCAGACCGATTCCCTGCTGCTCTGCATATTTCCGTGCAGTCTCCGACATCCTCTCAAACCCTTCCGGCGTCCGGTACTGAGGCCCCTTAAGGGCTCCTGTCTCCCCGATGTTGGATGCATCATAAGGAATAGGCAGGGTGGCAATGGAAACATCCGCCTTCTCTACACCGTCCTCCTGAAGCTTTTCCAGAAATGCGCTTAAATTCCCCTGATACTCTTCCAGGTTATCTTCCCTTGCCTCTGCCCCATCAGCATAAGACTCCGGCGTTTCATAAAAATATTTCTTCAGATCATTAATTCCATATTCCAAAACTGCTTTATCAAGCCCTTTGGACATAGGATCCTTTTCATACAGCTCCAGGCCGTGGCGCAGCTGGGCGCCTCCCACCCCCAGATTCCGCAGCTCTATTTCCTCCTCCGGCATATGGGTCACGTAATAATTATACAATACATGGGTATAATTTACTTCTGAATATTCCGCATGCGTGATGCTGTCTCCCCAGAAACCAATCACATCTCCCTTTTGGAAATCCGGAATCTGATTATTTCCGGTCAGCAGTCCCAGAGTCAGAAAATATAACAAAAACCGTCTCAATGCTTTATCCACCTCTTAATTTTCCCACCGGATAGATATCCGATGTTTCCTGTACGGCCAAAGTTTATGAAAGAAAATACTGTCTGAACTTCTGCCGTTTTTCTCATTTCTATGGTCTTATGCCTATATGTATTATAGTCATCTGGCAGCTTTACTTCAAGGCTCATTTTTGGTATAATGTGGATTCAGTGCAGATGTGTTTTGTTCCTGTCTGCTTCATGGCCGCATCCACCTGTTATTATCAATAAAACAATTATCCTCTCCCGGCAGACACACGTTTTGTCAAAACAAGAGAAAGAAAGGTAATTTTACCCATGAAAACGTCCAAGTATCTCAACTATATTTATATAGGACTTATGATTCTGATCGGCACTGTGCTTATCTGGAGAGCCTTCTACGGCGTCAATTACAATGATGAAATGTATTATGCCGCCTGCCTTAACCGGCTTTACTGTGGAGACGCTTATCTGGTGCAGGCCTGGCAGATTGATATCATGTCGCTGATTCCTGTTTATCCCTTCTATCTTCTCTTCCGGCTCATCACCGGTTCCAATGAAGGGCTTATCCTGTTCCTGCGCATCCTCTATGTGGGATTCCAGCTGTGCGTATCCCTCGTGTGCTTCCTGCGTCTGAAGCACAAGGGATGGGTCAGCCTTTTTGTGAGCCTGATCTATCTCCTGTTTACCCCTTTTAACATTGCCGTCATGTCCTACAACACCATGGCTCTTGGTTTCGCCATGCTGACCTTCGCGCTGCTGATCGGCCCTCACAGGCATCCGTCCAGAGATTTTATTTTCTGCGGAATCGCATTTGCCTGTTTCATTCTGGCCAATCCATTTGCTATCTTTCTTTATCTCCTTTATGCGGCATCCTGCCTGATCCATACGATTCTGCACAAAAAGGGCAGGGTTCAGGAACTTGAAGAGCTCTCTCTTTCCTCGCTCCTCTGGGTTACTGCCGGCGCCTTCCTGGTATTTCTTATCTTTGTATTTATGCTGTTTCGAAGGGCTTCCCTTTGGGAGCTCTACCACACATTCCGCTTTAATCTCCAGGTGCCGGGCCATGAACAGAATCCGGCCCAGTGGAGTCAGAAATTCACTGGCTATTTTGAGCGGATTTATGAGGCATTTCCCTATCTCATCTGGTGTACCGGATTGTCCTGCCTCATTTCCGTTTTTGACAAAAAACGGGTAAAACATGCACTGTGGTATCTTCTGCCCGTCACCGCACTGGTAATCTACTATCTTTACCGCTTTGGACTTACCCAGTATCACGTCCCTACGAATTTCTGTGTGATGCCTCTGGCTTTCCTGGAATTCCTGTGCTTCTGGCTGATGCCCAAAAAGAAATCCCTGTACTTCTGGCTCTGGTTTGTGCCGGGAATGCTGTACTCCCTGTGCTCCCATTTTGCCTCTGACACGGGAATTCTCTGTATTACCTCTGCCTTCATTCTCTGCAGCTCCATTGGTATTGTGTTTCTCTGGGACTGCTTTGGAACACTGGCAGGCGGTTTACGCTCTGCCGGGCATTATCCGGAAAAAGCTGCGGCAGGCTGTATCGCAGCCGCCCTGCTGTTTCATATCTGTATTGCCGGGTATCTTCGGATCACTTTCTTCTATCAGGAAGCCTCTCTGCCCGAATTGACCGAACAGGTGACCGTGGGACCGGCTAAAGGACTTTATACCACGCCCAGCATGGCCGGCTTTCATATGGAACGTGTCAATGGGCTGAAATCCCTGTCTCTTGACAGCAAGGACAATCTTCTAGTCATTGGTACGGAGCCCTGGGCTTACCTGTGTACGGACGCAGGCTTTGCCGGATATGACTGCTGGTGGAATTTTGACGAATGGTGCTACCTGTATTATCTCACGGTTTTTCCCGAAAAGGAACCCACCGTTGTCTACTGCACTGATTACGAAAACAGTCTGCAGAATCTGCCTTATCTGCAGAGGCTCCTGGATCAGGGATACCAGGAATTCCCTCTGGAATCTGCCATGATCCTTCGAAAGCCGTAAGGCCTGGCGTTCATTCTCACGATCAGTGGAGCAGCGCACATAATTCAAAATGTATACTCCTCTTGATAAGGGCATACATTTCAGACCAAAAGGGACATGCCTACACGGCCTGTCCCTTTCTCAATCCTAAAAATCCCCGTCTCTTTTTTTCTTCTCCTTTCAGCAGCGCCCGTTCCTTTCGTGATTTCTGGGAACTGCGGATCGCCTCGTCCAAACGCTTAAAGCGTTCATCTTCCCGCTCTTCCTTCATCCGCAGAAGATAATCCATCTCCTTAATCACATGGCTGCTGACCTGTGTGCCGATCTCCTGGCCCATCTTTTCCGTATGATCTTCCAAAGCCTCCGAAATCAAACGGCTCATAATGCATTGAAACTGATGCATCTTTTCTTCCCGCAGATCCGCCTGCTCCTCCTGTGCTGCCGGAAGCCTGTCCACCCGTGCCAGAAGATGGGTTATCTCCATCTCTCCTTTTTCCAGATCCGGTATCAGCATTTTGATGGCTTTCAGCTGTACTCCCTGCTCCTTCAGCTCCCGGATGCGCTGAAACAGCTGTATATTTTCTTCCGTATAATAGCGATGGCCCATTTCATTCCGGCCGATAGGCAGCTCCAGTTCCTCCTCCCAGTAACGGAGTACATGGGCTTCCACATCTACCAGCCTGGCCGCGTCGGATATCATATACCGCACTTCGCTCATACTTATCCCTCCGATTTTATGTAAATTTTTTCCATATTTTATATTATAGCAGTTCTTACAAAAAATGCAACAAAAATTTACATAAATTGGAAGTTCAGAACAGTGCCTCACGGTTCAGGAAGCGTTCTGTTATCTGATCTTTGGTTTTTTCCGGTCACATCACCGGGCGGGGTGTAAAGTTCTTGAAAGCTGTATACTGAGGCATCCAAAGCAGATTGATGGTGCCGATAGGGCCGTTTCTCTGCTTGGCCACAATGACTTCTGCCAGATCCTTCATCTCAGAATCTTTGTTATAGTATGCATCCCGGTAGAGGAACATCACCATATCCGCATCCTGCTCAATGGCTCCTGATTCACGCAGATCCGAGAGCATGGGTCTGTGGTCCGGCCTCTGCTCCACCGCACGGCTCAGCTGGGACAGTGCCACCACCGGCACATTCAGCTCTCTCGCCAGGCTTTTTAATCCACGGGAAATATCTGAAATTTCCTGCTGTCTGGAATCGCCGGACCGGCCGCTTCCAGTCATCAGCTGCAGATAGTCGATCATAATAATGCCAAGATTCTGTTCCAGTTTGTATTTTCTGCATTTACTCCGCAGTTCCGACAGGGAAATACCCGGAGTATCATCGATAATCAGCCCGGAACGGGCCACACCCTCTGCCCCCTCTACCAGCCGCTCCCAGTCGCTGTCTGTCAGCTCGCCGTTTCGCAGCTTCTGGGATTCCACGCCGGATTCCATAGACAGAAGGCGGTTTACCAGCTGTTCTTTGGACATCTCCAGGCTGAATACAGCCACTGTCTCATTGTTGCGGAAAGCCATATACTGGGCTATATTCAAAGCAAAAGCCGTCTTGCCCATGGAAGGTCTGGCCGCGATAAGAATCAAATCCGAGGGCTGAAACCCGGAGGTCTGATAATCCAGATCCTTGAATCCAGTGGCAATTCCTGTTACATTTCCCCGAATCCGGGAAGCCGCCTCAATTCTTTGAATGGCATTCAATACCACCTGGCGGATGGGCACGAACTCTCCGCCGCCCCGACGCTGTACCAGCTCAAACACCTTCTTCTCAGTCTGTTCCAGAACCGCGTCCAGGGATTCCACACCGCCATAGCAGAGACTGCTGATCTCGTCATTTACGCGGATCAGTCTTCGCAAAAGCGATTTTTCCGCCACAATTTTTGCATACTTGTGGGCATTAGCGGTCGTAGGCAGATCATCCAGAATCTTCCGCACAAATCCCATATTGCTGATCTCCTCCGGAACCTCCTTGGCCCGCAGACGATCCTGCAGCGTAACCAAATCCACCGGCTCATTCTGATTGAACAGCTCTACCATGGTGTCAAAGACAATGCCATACTGTTTCTGATAAAAATCTTCCCCTGTAATAATTTCGGAGGCCTTTAATATGGCCTCCCGATCCAGAATCATGGACCCAATCACCGACTGTTCTGCCTCCAGACTGTGGGGCATGGTCCGTTTGATAATCGCTTCTTCCATCTTACGCTTCCCTTACATTCACCTTCAGCTGCGCAGTCACTTTCGGATGCAGCTTAATCGGAACCATCTGGGTCCCAATGGTCTTGATGGGGCTGGGAAGCTGCATCTTTTTCTTATCCAGCTCTACCCCCAGCTGCTCCTGTGCCGCCTGGGCAATCTCCTTGGAGGAAACCGATCCAAAGATCTTTCCGCCCTCTCCGGCCTTAATGCTTACATTCACTTCCATTTTGGAAAGCTGCTCTGCAAACAATACTGCCTCCTCATAGATTTCCTTGGCCACCTTCTCCTCATTGGCTTTCTTTAATTTCAGATCATTCATATTCTTAGGTGTTGCCTCCACGCCCAGCTTCTTGGCCAGAATAAAATTCCGGGCATAGCCGTCGTTTACATCCACCAGCTGTCCTTTTTTTCCTAAGGATTTCACATCCTCTATCAAAATTACTTTCATTCGAATTCTCCTTCCTCATGCATTTTGTCAATGGTATGCTTTACGATTTCCATGGATTCTTCCACACTGCACTCCAGCTGGGCTCCGGCCATATTCATATGACCGCCGCCGCCTATGCGCTCCATGATAATCTGTACATTCACTTCGTCAATGGAACGGGCGCTGACAAAGGTTTTATGCTGATAATACGTCAACACAATCGACGCCCGGACACCTACAATATTCAGCAGCTCATCTGCCGCCTGAGCGCCTACAATGGTGGGGCTTTCTATATTCTCATTTGGACACACAGAAATAGCAAACCCGTGATATACCTCCGCATGACGGACTGCTTCGGCTCTTGCCTTATATTCCGCCATATCATTGCGGAACATCTTCCGCACCCGTGTCACATCCGCCCCGCAGCGCCGCAGGAATGCAGCCGCCTCAAAGGTCCGGACACCGGTTCTGCGCATAAAGTTATCTGTATCCAGCACAATTCCCGCATAGAGACAGTCCGCTTCCGCTGTCTTAATCTTCAGTCCCTCATCAAAATACTGAAGAATTTCTGCCACCATCTCACAGGCAGAAGAAGCATAGGGCTCAATATAAGACAGCACGGCGTTTTCTATCTGCTCATTGGTCTGCCGGTGATGATCCAGTACCACGATGGTGGGAGTCCTGCTAAGCAGACCGCTGCACTCTGTATAATTAGGCCGGTTGGTATCAACCACAACCAGAACCGTATTCCTGTCTATAATCTCAAGGGCTTCTTCCCCGGTCAGGAACATATCTTCTGTATAAGCCGGATTATCATCAAAGCTTTCCCGAAGCGGCCGTACCGAATTGGTAATGTCATTGATTACAATGTGGGCCCGCTTTCCCAGAACTTTGGCTGCCCGGTAGATACCAATGGAGGCGCCAAAGGAATCCATATCCCCCATCTTGTGCCCCATTACCATTACCTTATCGCGGCTCTCAATAAACTCCCGGAGAGCATGAGCCTTTACCCTGGCCTTTACACGTGTCGCCTTCTCTATCTGCTGGGTCTTGCCGCCAAAGTAGGTGATACTCTCGCCTTCCTTCGTGACCACCTGATCTCCGCCTCTTGCCAGCGCCAGATCAATGGCAATCCGTGCATAATCATAATTCTCTGCAAAGCTTGACCCGCTTAAACCCAGCCCCATGCTTAAGGTCACTGCCATCTCATTGCCGATATTGACTGTCTTAACATCCTGCAGCAGTTCAAACCGGTTCTCCCGCATAATCGGCAGATGTTTTTCCTGAATGGCAATAAAGTATTTATCCTTCTCCATCTTCTTCACGATACCGCCGAAAGCCCCGATATACTTATTAATCTTCCGGTCTACCAGCGCTACCAGAAGGGAGCGGCGCACTTCTTCCACGGTATCCAAAGCTTCCTCATAATTGTCCAGATAAAGGAGTCCGGCCACCAGCCGCTCCTCTTTATTCATACGGATATACTTGTTGATTTCCGTCTCATCAAACATATATATGGCAGTCAGATACTCCTGCTGAAATTCATCCTCCAAAAGATTCCCTTCCCCCAGAATGTGGTCCAGATATACCCGGCGGATATCCACCCTGAAGTCCATCTCTTCCGAAGAAAAATGGATGGTTTTGCTGTCCTTTCCGTCATCTCCTAAAAATTCCTCTCTGGAGAATTCCGGAAAAAACCAGGAGATGGGCTTATATAGACTCTTCTTTGTCTTGCGGCTTACCTCAAAAAAAGCCGTATTGCCCCAAAGCACTCTCCCTTCCTCGTCCAAAAGCGCATAGGGAAGCGCCAAATCCTTCAAAAGCTTTCTCTGAATCTGTCCGTACTGCGTGGCAAAGGCCACCATCTCGTTGTAAATCTGTGTCTTGTTCCGCAGATACAGAATCGACACAACCAGCACATAAACAGCCAGAAAAGCCGACACCAAAAGTCCCGCTTTCACTGAAACCGGATACATACAGACATTCATAGCAAGCAGCAGAATACTCAGCATCAGAAGCTGCCACATATAGCTCCGCATCTGCCCCTTTATTGGAACTCTTTTCTTCATTCTTTTCTCTCCGTTATCTGATACTAGCGTCCGCCCTATTATATCACATCTTTCTTGCTATTTCCATAAAAATCGAACTTGCTCTGCTCTGCACGAAAAGAATATCCAAATAGAATTCTCCTTCACAGACTTCCCGTGACGCAGAAAATGCGGTTTCCCCGGATTGTTTATGCCGGGAAACCGCATTTTTATGCTTCCTGTTCTTGAAATCTGTGTCTCTATTCCAGATTGGCGTGCAGCCGGAACATGTCCTCTTCGGTTCTCCCCAGTCTTCCCATCAGAATAATGATCACATTGTCGCAGATCAGCCATGACAGCTGTTCAAAGGAATTGCCCATAGGCTGAATAGATACCGCGTGGCTTTCCAGATCGCTTTTGGGTGTTACGCCGGGCGCTTTGATCACAGCGTCTGCCAGACTTCCAATAGATGCTTCGGGGAAGATCGTCAGTGTAGCCAGCATGGCCCCCTGCTTCTTGGCCTTCTGGGCCATCACCTTCAGACTCCCGGTCTCTCCGGATCCGGAGAGGACAATCAGCAGATCTCCCTCCTGAATCGACGGCGTAGTCGGTTCTCCCACAAAGTATACCATAAGCCCCAGATGCATCAGCCGGTTGGAAAAGGCTCTGGCTACGAAGCCGGAACGGCCTGCTCCTGCCACATATATCCGTTTCGCCTTCACAATGACATCCGCAAACCGCTCCAGATCTTCCTGCCGTATTTCATTGGCATAGTCCGCCAATTCCCCAATAATCTTTTTTAATAAAACTGCCTCTGCCATGTTACATACTTCCTTTCATACTGTCCTTAATCCGCTTCGCTTCTGCCGCCGGATCCTCCGCATGGGCAATTCCGCTTCCCACGATCAGAACCTCCGGTTTTAAAGCCGCGTATTCTGCCACAGAATCCGCATGAATCCCGCCGGCCACCGAGATCTTGGCATGGCGGCAGTGTTCTGCCATCACCCGCAGATCGTCAATAGGCTTACGGCCTGCTGCCTGCTGATCTGTACCCACATGAACGGCCAGCCCGTGGGCGCCCAGCTCCTCAAGCTCCCGGATGCGTCCCGGAAGATCCTGCACACAGATCATATCCACTACAATTTCTTTTCCATAATGTTCTGCTGCTTCGATGCAGCCCTTAATGGTGAGATTGTCCGTAACGCCCAGTACCGTTACATAATCCGCTCCCACCCGCAGAGCCTCCTCTGCCTCATAGTAACCTGCGTCCATAATCTTCATATCCGCAAGAATTTCCTTATCCGGAAAACGCATTTTCATCTGCTCTACAGCCCGCATTCCCTCCTGGTATACAAAGGGTGTCCCAATCTCAATGATATCAATGCTGTCACGCACCTTTTCCACCAGGTCAAAGGCTTCTTCCATGGTCAAATCATCCAGCGCCAGTTGTAATTTCATATAATTCAAGTCTCCTATTCCAGTTCTGCAGTCTCCTTCTTTGCACTTCTGCTTTTAAGGTACTGCTGTATAATAACTTATTCCAGGTTCGCATGGTACTGCCACAATTCCTCAATGTTGATCCCCTGATCCTCTACAAGCATCATGGCTGTGGTGTCTCCAAACAACAGCAGTGCCTGCTCAAAAAGTGAAGTCATGGGCTGCTTTGATTGAATCTCGTCTGCCATCTTCGCTCGGCTCTCCACCGGGATCCGCACAAAAAGGTCCTCAATTTCCTTCATACTGCTGTTGGGACTGCTTCCGATGTGGACCACCTTTGCACCAATGCTTTTGGCCTTCCGGGCAATCCCCAGGGGAAACATGGTCTCACCGCTTCCCGACCCCACTACCAGCACGTCCTTCTTTGTAATGGCCGGTTCTGTGATCTCTCCTACCACCACCGTCCGGATTCCCAGATGGGCATAACGCTTGGCAATGGCCTGGAGGGAAAGAAGTACCCGCCCCACACCTACAAAGAACACCTTTTCCGCTTCCAGAATGGTATTCAGATACGTTACGACTGCCTCCGAATCCACAGCGCGCAATGCTCTCAGACATTCTTCTGTCACCAGTACAGCCATTCTCTCATACTGCTGCCTGTCCATTCACTTTTCCTCCTTTGTCTCAAGCACCACTTATCTGTGCTTGTATCGAACATGCTCCAAATTTTTATTCGCTTCTATATCTCCGCTCAGGATCGTTCTGCCAGAAATTCTTCTACTTCTTCTTCTGTGGGAATGGATATCTGCGCTCCCAGTCTGGACACGCAAATTCCAGCAGCGGCATGGGCAAAGCGAATTGCTGTATGTATCTCATCTCCCTTGCACAGACGGATGGCCAGCGCAGCGCCGAAGGTATCTCCCGCTGCTGTAGAATCAACCGCATCCACCTTAAAGCAGGGAATCAGTTCAGATTTCGTCCCATCATAGAGCAGAGCTCCCTTAGACCCCAGCTTCAAGAGCACATATTCCGGCTCCGCTTCCTCATAAAGCTGCTTTGCCGCCGCGGCAGCCGCTTCCTCTGTATCCGGGCTGATTCCGGTCAGCGCCTTTGTCTCCGCTTCGTTTGGAGACAGAATAAAGAGTCCCTTCAGGCGGTCCAGCGGAATCTTCATCGCCGGGCCTGCGTCCAGGAACACGGGTATCTTCCGCTCCTTTGCCAGCTCATAGGTCCGGTAAACAGTTTCAAGGGGCATCTCCAGCTGCATAATTACCATATCAAAGCTTTCCTTGTCCATGGCCGCCCGCACATCCTCTTCGCAGACACCATCGTTTGCCCCCATTCCCACATAGGACACATACCGCCCGTCCTCGTTGATCAGCATCAGCGCAAGCCCTGTCTGCCTCTTGGAATCCGTCACAACACAATCCGTGTGAACGCCCTCTGACTCCATTGCTTCTTTCATAGTTTTTCCGTAGGCATCATCTCCCACACGTCCCACCATGAATACATCTGCTCCCTGCTTAGCCACCGCAACCGCCTGATTGGCTCCCTTTCCGCCGGGCGCGTAACCATAATGTCCGCACTGGACGGACTCTCCGAAGGCAGGAAGCCGGTTGGCCCCTTCCACATAGAGATCCATATTCATGCTGCCTACTACTAAAATCTTCGGCTTATTCATCTTTAACCTCCATTCCAGTTCCGCAGTCCCATCCAGCTCCCTCTT
>CATJHO010000090.1 GCA_949740535.1 uncultured Lachnospiraceae bacterium | reverse complement strand
GATAACATCGCCCTCAGATACTTTGTACTGTTTACCACCTGTTGCAATAATTGCGTACATATGGCACCTCCTATTATCATTACTCGCCAGCTTCGGTGATGTGTCAAAAACACATACTTCTACCCCACTGTGCGGCATCCGTAATAGAATAGCATGTATCCCAGGAAATGTCAAGAAATATTTTAACATAGCACATAGCAGTTTCCGGGCCTGCCGGTCCGGAAACTGCTGGTATCTTATTTAGCTTGCTGCTGTATGCCGTCTGTTAACTGCGGATAAATTCCTCATAGAGCTCCAGAGCTGAATTCATATTCACACAAAGCTTTATACGGCTGTCATCATTCAGAAGCTCTGCCAGCTGGGCCAGCACATCCAGATGACTGTTGGAATCCTCGGCCGCCAGGGTAATAATCAGGCGGACCGTGTCCTTCTTGTTGGGGAAGGATATGGGGTGACGAAACAGGGTAAGCGCAAGCTGCTTTTTTATCACACCATCTTCAGGCCTGGCATGGGCAAGGGCCACATCCGGGCACAGCACATAGTAAGCGCCATGCTTTTTGGTTGTTTCAATGATGGTTTTGGGATACTGCTCTGTGATATACCCCTGCTCCACCAGTGCCTGGGTACAGACCTCAATTGCCTTCTCCCAGTCACAGGCTTCCTCCACAATGCGGACATTCTCTGGCTTTAACATTTCAGTTATCATAATATTTTCCCATCTAGCTGTTTAAATAAGCTTTAATCTTTGATTCGATTTCTTCGTAATCTGTCAAATGCTCCAGAGGAATTGCATCTCCTGCACGGGCACACTCTTCGTAGATATCTGCAGAACAGACAAAGAGATCCGCTGCACCGGGAACGGCGTCATAGGTTCCTGCATGCTCTACCAGCACATCATCCATCCCAAGACTCTCCATAACCTTCTTTACATTCATGGCTACCAGGAAAGAGGAACCCATTCCTGTCATGCAGCAACATAAAATACTGTTAATTTCTTTCATTGTATTACTCCTTTCCTCCCGCTTGGTACGGGAAACTTATTGCGTTCAGGCCTGCTCAGTCATGCCCGCTTTATTTTTGGTCAGCACACTGTAAACAATCGGTGCCAGGAATACCAGAACAGAGGCAATCAGGAATCCAATGCTTCCCAATGCGCCAGCCTGTGTATTGAACATACCCACTACGGTTGCGTCTGCTCCGCCGAAAGTAGTTCCCTCCACATTAACACCGCCGAACTTAATTAACAGAGCCGGGAACAGTGCAATGGTAAAGCCGGTAATCAAAGAGCTGATAATTACACCGCGCAGACCACCTTCTTTGTTGGCCACACAGCCTACGGTTGCGCCATAGAAGAATGCAGTAAACAGGGATGGCAGAATCAGCGGAAGCTCCAAAGCAGTTCCGGCCAATGCCAGCTGCAGGAAGAACGCCAGCACGCCGCCGACAGCCGCGCACAGGAAGCCGATCAGTACGGAATTTGGCTGGTAGGGATACAGAATCGGAATATCAAGTGCAGGAACTGCATTCTTGATAAATTTTTCTGCTACGCCCTTGAAAGCCGGAATCAGCTCTGCCACGATCATACGCACACCAGACTGAATAACGTAGATGGATACTGCGAACTGCACACCATAGGTGATAGAGAAAATGATAAAGTTGGTTCCGCCAAAGGTTGCGTCTGCCAGATCCGGCTGCTGAACCATGCAGATAACGGAAATCAAAATATAAACCAGGGTCATTGCCAGAGACAGAGAAATGGTCAGGTCACGAAGTACATTCAGAGACTTGGACATATTGATTTTCTCTGCATCCTTTTCTTTATTTCCGGTAACCTTTGCAATCAGGCCGCCGATCCAGTAGTACACGATTCCGGAATGGCCGACTGCCAGATCCTTGGTTCCGGTAACCTTACATACGGATTTGTAAATCAGTGCCGGGAAAACTGCCATATACGTTCCGGTAATCAGACCGCCGCAGATAAGTACCTGCCAGGTAGGGAATCCAAGAGCGCCCAGGGAAATGGCACATACGGTGGAAATCCACATTATTTCATGACCGGTCAGGTAAATGAACTTAAACTTGGAAAACCGGGCCAGCACAAGATTTACAACCAGAGCAATGGCCATAATGCCGGACAGAGCTGTTCCAAACTGTGCGGAAGCCACGGCAAAGCAGGATTCATTTACCGGAAGGGTGCCGGTAAATCCGAAGATACCCTGCATCATATCGCTCATAGGGGTAACAGATCCGATAACAATACTGGCACCGCTGCTGATAAGGGTAAATCCTACAATAGTTTTTACCGTACCACGCAGAAGGTCATTCCATTTCTTCTTCTGAATAAGCAGACCAATCAGCACAATCAGCGCAATCAGGATGGTGGGATTCGAGATAAACTGTACAATAAATCCCAAAATTGCCTCGATAACAAACATAACTTTCTCTCCTTTTCTTCTTTTGCGTCTGTTCAAAGTTAATCTGTTTCCATTTACAGCAAAATTTCGAACAGTTTTTGGATCAACGAGCTTCTTGATACTGTAACTATACACAAAAGAATCTCAAAGAAAAAGACCAACTTTATTCACAATAGACAAGTGCAGAAACTGTACCCAATATTTTACTCCAGCAGTCTGCTCAAAATAACAAGTGCATCCTCCTCACACTGGGCATTCAAAAGCTCCCTCTGCATTTCCTGGCTGCCGCTTAATTCCATAATATCCTGCAGAATATGCAGGTGGTCCTGATTGTTGGGCGTAGCCAGCACAAACAGGAAATGAATGGAGGACTTTCCCATAATATTCAAGCCCTCCTGGAAGATAGACAGAGTCATTCCCAGCGCATCCACCCCATTTTCTGCATGAGCGTGGGCAATGGCCATTTCATCATTGATGACAAACCAGGGCCCGTTCATATGCCCCATGGCAATCATAGCATCCACATATTCCTCCCGGATGCATTCCTGCTCCAGAAGGGGCAGAGCCGCCTCCCGGACTGCCTTTTCCCAATTTCCATAGGTATGAGGCACAATCCGGATTCCGCACCTGGCCAGTATATCCGGCAGGGTAATATATTTGTCCTCCGGAATGGTTACCAGCGCGCCGCCGGAATTCAGATAGCTGTTCAAATCCTGGCAGATCAGCTGATAGGTCTCCTCATCCACGTGGCTCTGTACAATCCTGAGCAGAGCCTTAAACTGCTGGTTGTCAGTTCTGGAGCTTAAATTCAGCAGCATCATCAGAGAGGCAATATTGGCCTTATCCTCCTGGGTTAAAATCGGATGGACAAGAATCAACGGCATAGAGCAGTCAAAATGAACCGTAGAGATGATAAAATCTATTTTCTCGGCTTCGGTATACGCTTCCACCTCCTGAGGACGCACCATATCCACAATTTCAATATTATCAAACTGCTGCTCAATTTCACTCTTTAAAAGCAGAGAGCTGGTGGTAATATTCAAGCAGGTAATAAGAACCCGCGCTCTTTGAACCTCCTTTTTGGCCTTATGCATGTAGACCCCGAAATGGATAGTCAGGTAAGAAATTTCATTCTCATCCAGAAGATAGGGCAGTTCCTCTTTAAGAGCCTCGCAGCTGGCCTTTGTCATCTGGTAAAGGGCTGCATAGTCCTCCCGGATCTCCCGGTACAGAGGATTGTTGTTGGGCACCAGATAGCAGTAATTAAAATAAGACAGCTTCATATGAAGATACAGGGAAGCAGTCAGCTCCTCTCTGCGGTCAAAATCCACACAGGCAATCCGCTCAAAGGTTTCCACCAGCCTGACGGCACAGTCCTGAAGCTTTAACTCTTCTTTGGGGCTCTCCTGCATATAGCGGTGGTTATTGCTGTACCCCAGAAGACAGATGGCCAGGTACAGCTTTTCATGCATTTTCATTTCACAGAAAAAATGATCTGCCAGCTGAAACTCCCTGGTACCCCGGACATATTCAATATCAAGCAGCTGGATCTTATACTCGGCAGGCGTATTGCGCACCACAAGAATCAGATACACCATCTCCAGCATACTGCTCTCTTCCAGCGTCAGATTCAGCTCCTCTACAATCTGCTGGAGAATGCAGAGATAGGAATTTACGGTTTCTGCTTCAAACAGGGACAGCCCGGATGAAGCACCCAATCGATCCAGGAGTTCCGTTACATAGAGCAGAAATACCGAACGCTGGCGGAATACATCTCCATTTACATAATACCCCCGTTTCTTGGTATTTACCAGCGTCAGCTGATATCCGGACAAAATCTTTTTAGCCTCTGCCAGATCATAGAGCACCGCATTTCTCGATACACCGAAATCTGTAATCAGAGTTTCCAGACGCACTTCCTTCTGGGAGCAGATGGATGCACAGATAATGTAGGCAATCCGATCGCTTTTTTCAAAGGAATGGCCGGCCGTATTTAAGTACTCCTTCAAAAGCTGTTTCTGCTTCTTCGTAAGCACATAGGAGCCCTCTTCTCCTTCCAGTACTCCGGCCTCCAAAAGCTTCAAAAGATGGCGGATATGATTCAAATCGTAGTACACGCTGCGCTTGGAGGTGCCGGAACCCCGGATAATCTGTTCAATTCCCACCGGCGCCGTTTCTCCCAGAAGAAACTTTAATACCTTTCGCGTACTTTTTGTCAATGCAATTTCATTTTGATTCATTCTGCCACCTGTTCTTTTAAAGGTTTACGGACTTTTTTCCGGGTAATCTCCACCAGACCCAGAGGTGTCATATCAATGAGATTTGTCTTGACCGGATCCTGCTTTAAGGCCTGTCCCAGAACATTCATCAGCTGTTCCCGATCCTCCGGCCGCTCCATATCGATAAAGTCTGCCAGAATGATTCCCGACAGATTCCGAAGCCGAAGCTGCCGGGCAATCTCCCTGGCAGCCTCCAGATTGATCTGAAGGAAGGTCTCTCGAAGCTTCTTGCGTCCGGTATATTTTCCTGTATTCACATCAATTACAGTCAGGGCCTCCGTGGGCTGAATCACCAGATAAGCGCCGGATTTGAGCCAGACCCGTTCCCGAAGAGCCTGCTCCAGGGCATTGCTGATTCCATACAGCTGGTCAAGATTCGGCGGAGCCCCCTCATACAGCCGAAGCTTCTCCCGATCCTCCGGCTGATACTCCGAAAGATAGGCAGCCAGTGTATCGTAAATCCTGGAATCATCGGTCACAATTTCCAGAAGCTGCTCCTGATTATAATTGCGGATTCCGGCAGCGTAAGCCGGAGGTTCCTGATACACCCTGGAAAAACAGCTTTGATGACGTCCCACTGTCAAAACTCTGCGGCAGATCTGACTGAGCCGTTCAAACTCTTCCTTAAGGGTATCTGCCTCTGCCTGGGCTGCATTGGTCCGCACAACCACGCCAAATTCCTCTGCAGCAAAGGGTTCAGCGATCCGGCGCAGACGCTCCTTCTCCTCCGGGGGAAGCTTGGCCGAAAGACCCAGCTGCTTTTTTCCCGTAGTAAGAGCCAGATATTTACCGGGAAAATTTAGATTACAGGTAACTGTGGGCGCCTTTGTCTTCACCGGCTCCCGGTTTACCTGTACCAGAAGCTCGTCCCCTTCTGCCAGCTTTGTCCCCTTCTTATTCTTTACATAGAGAGGCGCCTCTTTCTCAAGAAGTGAATAATAACAGAGCCTGCCGTCAGCAATTTCAATGAAAGCGGCTTCAATATTCTTTACAATATTTTTCACCTTGCCGATGTAGATGCTTCCCAGCAGCTGCTCTTCCCCGGCCGGAAAGCAGGACAGCTCCACCGCCTTTCGATCTTCATAAAAAGCAGAAAGAATCCGTTCCCGCCCCTGTTCTTCCTGTCTCGTAATCAGAAGTCTTCCGTTTTGTTCCATTGGATCTCTTCCCCCAAATCCTCCAGGGCTGTCAGCTTCCGTTCTCCTTCTGTTCCTGTATCAGCATACAGTTCCAGGCGGTGAATCATAAACGCATATTCAAGAAATGTAATTCCAGCATAAATGCCAAAGGCTTCCATGACCAGCTCCGGCTTCAGATTCTCCGAACTTTTGGCTGCCAGCTGAAAAAAAACACCATCTTCCCGGCGCACAGCCTGATACAGAAGCGGACGGATATCAATCTCCCGCTCTCCCTTTTTTGTTTTCTTAACAACCAAAATCCGGCTCTGGGTACAAAAGGCGTCAAACATTCCCTCCCACCCGGCAGCCGGCTCCATGCCTTCCCGGAACCGGACCATATAATCGGCGGCGGCTAAAAGAGCCATGGCATTGGAAGCCTTTCCTTCCGGAATTTTCCGAAAAGAAACCACCTCCACGCCTTCTGCCATAACCGCATTCAGCCGTTTTACAGACTCTGCGGAGGAAAGAGTCTCTCCCACCTCTATGTCCAGATATTCGCCGTCACTGGTAAGACCCACGCCTAAAGGCGAGGCAAAGGACATAATCATATGAGGGCTGAACCCTTCGGAATAACAGATATCAATACCAGCTCTGCGCATGGCTTTCTGAAAATAACGCATCATATCCAGATGGCCAATGAATTTCATCTCTCCATATTTGCGGAATTTGATTCGGATCTTCATACGGTCTCCCTCTTTGTTTCTTTTTCATGTCCCATCCTTTGTTCCAGACAGACCCCGCTGTTGTAAGCATTCGCTCCGCATCCCTGGCACTGCCTGCGGCAGTTGGGCGTAACGATGCCTTCCATGGCCCGCTCCCACTCCCGGTACAGGAACTGCCTGGTAACGCCGCTGTCAATAAAATCCCAGGGGAAAATTTCATCCTTCCCGCGGATTCTTGTGGTGTAGAACAGAAGATCTGTTCCCGTCTCCTGAAAAGCTTCCATCCACCGTTCATTGTCAAAGCATTCTGTCCAGGAATCAAAGAGACAGCCCTTCTCATAGGCCCGCAACAGTACCTGGGACAGCCGCCGGTCTCCTCTGGCCAGAACCCCTTCCAGCACAGTGACATCCGCCTCATGCCAGTTGTACTTGATGCTCTTGCGGTTCAGCTGTTCCTTGATCTCCTGATTGACTGTATGAGCCTTGTCTAAAAATTCTTCCTTGGTACACATTGGAGCCCATTGGAAAGGGGTAAACGGTTTGGGCACAAAGAAAGAAGTACTCACAGTTATCTGGCATTTTCCGTTGCGCTGGTCTTTGGGAATCTCATAGTAACGCCGGGCAATCTTGTCCGCCAGCCAGGCAATATACTTCTCGTCCTCCTCCTGTTCGGTGGGAAGTCCCAGCATAAAGTAAAGCTTTACCTTATTCCAGCCGCCCTGGAAGGCCTCTCCTGCCCCTTCCAGAATCACCTCCTCTGTAAGTCCCTTGTTGATCACATCCCGCAGCCGCTGGGAACCGGCCTCCGGGGCAAAGGTGAGACTGCTTTTGCGGATATCCTGAATCTTGCTCATCACATCCAGAGAAAACGCATCGATACGAAGGGAGGGAAGGGAAATATTCACGCCCCGTTCCCGAAAAGTTTCCATCAGATAAGTAACCAGCTCCGGAAGCCCGGAATAGTCGCTGGAGCTTAGGGAACTCAGGGAAATCTCTTCATGGCCGGTAGCTGTAAGCATCTTCCTGGCAGAATCTTTCAGCATGGAAAGCTTACGTTCTCTTGTGGGCCGGTACAGCATTCCCGCCTGGCAGAACCTGCAGCCCCGGATACAGCCCCGCTGAATCTCCAGTACCACCCGGTCCTGGGTAATCTTGATAAAGGGAACCAGAGGCTTATCCGGGTATACTGCATCCGCAAGCTCCGGCACGGCCTGCCGTTTTACCTTTTGGGGCACCTGTGGGCTTTGGGGCTTCCTAGATGCAATGGTTCCATCCGCATGATAGGTTATCTGATAGAGTGAGGGGACATAAATCCCCGGAATCCCGGCGGCCTGCACCAGAAAAGCCTTTCTGGTGCCGCCTGCTCTTTTGTGTTCCTTGTAAAGATCCAAAAGAGCGTCGTAGGATGTTTCTCCCTCACCCACATAAAACAAATCAAAGAAATCCGCCAGAGGCTCCGGATTGCAGGCACAGGGCCCGCCTCCAATCACAAGGGGATCTTCCTCACTGCGGTTTTCAGCCAGCAGAGGAATGCCGCTCAAATCCAGAATCTGCAGCACATTGGTATAACACATTTCATATTGAAGGGTGATGCCCAGAAAGTCAAAATCCTTCACCGGATCCTGCGACTCAAGGGCAAAGAGGGGAATCCTCTGCTCTCGAAGAATCCCGTCCAGGTCCACCCAGGGGGAGTAGACCCGCTCACACCATACATCTTCTCTCCTGTTAAACATATCATAGAGAATCTGAATTCCCAGATGGGACATACCGATCTCATACAGATCCGGAAAGCACATACAGAACCGGATATCTATGGAAGACTTGTCCTTATAAACAGCATTGATCTCATTTCCGATATAGCGGGCAGGCTTTTCTATTTTCAGTAAGATACGGTCATCTAATGCCAGTTTTCTCATGGTAATCATCCTTTTCGTCAATTGTTTCACATCATTCATACCCGCTCCTGACAAGGGCACTGCAAATTTGTGCTTATGGCAGAACCACCCGATCCGGAACCAGATTGGGAATTCCCACGTGCCAGAACGCGAAGAGGGACAGCAGACAGGTACATACCAGAATTCCCCGCAGAACCTTATCCTGCTCCGGCTGCCCCATCCGTCCGGCCAGATAGGAAATAAAGAACAGAATGGGCAGCAGGTAGCGGCCCTGGGGCTGGAAGTCAATAAACCAGGAATTAAATACAATCAGTGCGTACTGAAGAAAGCAGCAGAAGACAACCGCCCCGTATTCCAGCCACTTCTGCCGGTTTTTCATGCGGATAAACCGCCAGGTAATCCGTCCCCAGAGCGTCAGATACAAAATCCCCATCAAAAGATAGTACCAGTCTCCTTCTCCAAAAGCATAGCTGCCAAAAAATCCCGCAAAGGTACGGAAGAGATTCTTGTGGAATTCGTACTGAGTCAGGAGCTCTCCCAGCGTAATGCCCTTTCCAAAAAAACTCATGGAATAAGCCTGCAGAATGGGCGGCGTCGATGGTTTGTAGCCATATTCAGCCCGCTGCTCTGTCACCTGAATCACAACTCCCAGCTTGTTAAAGCCGTAATAGGGGTAATCTGTAATCAGATAACGAACCACAAAGATCCCCAGGGTCAGCCCTGCAAGAATCAGATACTTTCGAAGCAGCACGCCCCGCTCCTCCTTCTTCTGATGCAGAAGCCGGATAAGCAGAATCAGGAACAGGAACACCAGAATGGGATAAAAGGACGCCTTTGCCCACATCAAATGAATAAACAGGATGCTCAGCAGTCCGTAATACAAAAGATGCCGTCTGCGGTAAGGTTCCCGCAGAAGCCGGTTCAGCATACTTTCCTCCTCCAGCAGTTCATAAAGGCTTAGGAAGCCTGCAAAAAAGTCCAGTGCATCGGAGGTGGAGTAGCTGAATATATACCACACCTGCGGGGTCAGAAGCAGTACAAGCAGAAGGGCATAGTGCTTTCGAATATGCTTCAGTGTAATTCCTGCCATCACAGAGAACAGAATCAGGCTGAAGAGCCGCATCTGCATAGCCGGATCCTGAAAAAACTGCCCCAGCTTGGCCGTATAAAAATAAAAGAGATTCCACTCAAAATGCCGGGAGGTTCCATACACCGGAAAGCTGTCGCTGATAGCGTCGCTGCGGATATCCGGCGGCATCCAGTGCGTAAAATAATAATTCACCGCTGCCTTCACGTCATACTCATCGGGATTCAGCCAGAAGGGACTGCGAAGTCCTGTATAGATACACATACAGACAGCCCCCAAAAGGCCGGCGGCAAAAAGGTATACCGTAATTCTCTGAAACCGGGAAAGATCCCTGGTCTTCCCATACAGCCATCTGCACAGGAAAAAGAGGAGCATTCCTGTGGTACCCGTCACCAGAAAGCCGATCAGCAGCACGCCCAAATGAAACTGCCGGTAACGGGAACAGAAGGCTTTGGTGGGAAGCAGCTGGGGATCCTCACCGGCAGCTGCAAACGTAAATTCTTTGTCATCCGTAAATAAAACCTGCTCGTTTCCCGTAAAGTACTGCCGCAGTTCTTCCCCCTTAAGCTGTATGGTAAGAATCCCATTCTGACGCACGGTCAGACTCTGAATGGTCAGATTCTCCCCGCACAGCTGATCCACGGGATCGATCCGCTTCAGGGAACAGTGCTTCCCATAACGCACATCCCAGAAGGAAATCCGGGCGGTTCCGTAGTTGATTACCCTGCTTCTGGCATCGGAAGGCCGGACATGCTGCCTGGGCCCTGCGTAGACGGTAGTGACAAACTCGCCGCTTGGATCCTCTTTCAGCTCCATGGTTACCGTAGTGTAGACAGGCGTCAAAAAGATACACAACAAAAACCAGAGCAGCAGAGCGGCCAGGATGTATTTATTTTGTTTTTTCCAATGGTTCTGCCAAAAATTTTTCATAGGTTTTCCCAAACTTCCTCTGCCTGCTTACTGAAGCTCTCCGGTTCCTTCCCCGGAGACCCAGATTCCATCCAAAGCCTTTGCCAGCGTCTCCTGCAGATTCAGATCCTCTGTCAGATCCTTTTGTACCTCTTCCGCTATCCGGGCGCTGTCTACTTCATAGAAGGATGCCTTGGTATAATCCAGAATCACATAAGCGAGAAACAGGCAGAGACAGATGTAGAAACGGATACGGAAAAAACTCACCGGTTCTTCCGTATCTGCCACAGAATGATGTCCCTGCTGTGCAAGCAGCATCTGGCGGTACTGACCGCCCATTTTAGGCGCCTTTGCCATACATATCCTTCCCTTCCCCATCCATTGTATATACCCTCTCTTGACAAGGGCAGATTCATAAAACGAATCAATGTACAATTCTGCTACTATTTTATGAGGAAAAGGAAAAAAGTATGAGCCCTCCGGCCTCTCAGCGGTTGGCCAGTTCTCTCGTAATATCCTCCCAGGTTACGCCCCGCTCTGCCATAAGCACCATTGCATGGTAGAGAAGATCTGACAGTTCGTATCGGATCTCTTCCGGATCCGGATTCTTGGCCGCAATAATCAGCTCTGCCGCCTCCTCGCCAATCTTTTTCAGAATTTTATCAATGCCCTTGTCAAAAAGATAGTTGGTGTAGGAGCCTTCCTTAGGATGGATCTTCCGATCTAAAATCACCCCGTAGACATCCTCAAAGACCTTCAGAGGATTGGTATTTTTGTAATCCGTCTTTGCAATCTCATGGAAAAAGCAGGAATAATTCCCCGTGTGGCAGGCTGCTCCCGTCTGGGATACCTTTGCCAGAATGGTATCGCAGTCACAGTCCACCCGCAGCTCCTTCACATACTGGAAATGTCCGCTGGTCTCTCCCTTCAGCCAGAGCGTTTTGCGGCTGCGGCTGTAATAATTCATTTTCCCGGTCTCTATGGTTTTGTGAAAGGCCTCCTCATTCATATAGGCCGCCATAAGCACCTCATCAGTCCGGTAATCCTGAACCACCACCGGAACCAGTCCGTCAGGGCCCAGCTTGAACTCTGCCCACTCCATATTGCAGTTTAAGGGTTTAAGCTTCTCCTGAAAGGGCCTTAATTCCTCCATGGAAATCAGCTCGCTGACGTATTCCTCCGCCAGCGCAGCCGGTGCGCTGACCACATCGGAGCTGTCCACAGAAGCTGCGATCTTTTCCTTTCCAAAGCGCCTGGATACCTCTTCCGTGAGATCAATATTGCTCTGCTTGGCATAGTTGAGCACCACCTTGTCACAGCCGGCATAGAGAAGCTTCTTGACATCCTCCGGACGCTCAATGCGGCCTCCGGCTTTCACGGGAACTTCCGAGGCCCGGCAGATTTCCTTAATAATCCCCAGGAAACGCTCATGGTCTTCTTCTGTGTCCGAACAGTCAAAGATCAGAATCTCATCCGCCCCGTTATCACTGTAGTAACAAGCCAGCTCTCCGGGATTTATGCCCTCCTGTTCCCATTCCTTCGTTAAGCGGATTATTCCGCGGTTCTTTTCACTCATATTACAGACTTCCTTTCGTTGATAACACATCGACAATTCTGGGATCCAATGTAACGGCCATATCCAGAGCCTTGGCAAAAGCCTTGAACATCCCTTCAATCATATGGTGGCTGTTCTCACCGGAAAGCATTTTAAAATGGAGATTCATTCCGGCGCTGTAGGAAACGGCATAGAAAAACTCCCGGACCATCTGGGTATCCATGGTTCCCACCTGCCCGGCAGGAAAAACCGCATCGGATACATAGTAAGGTCTTCCTGACAGATCCAGAGAACAGAGCACCAGCGCCTCATCCATAGGAAGGATGCAGCTGCCAAAGCGCACCATACCCTTCTTGTCTCCTATGGCCTCCCGGATGGCTGTCCCCAGTACAATGCCTGTATCCTCAATGGTATGGTGGCAGTCCACCTCCAGATCGCCTTCCACCTGACAGGTGAGATCAAAAAGGCCGTGTCTGGCAAAGCCGTTCAGCATATGATCAAAAAATCCCACCCCCGTGGACGTCTTCGCTGTTCCTGAACCATCCAGATTCAGTGAAAGCGCAATCCTGGTTTCTTTTGTATTTCTGGTAATGGATGCTGTCCGAGCCATCTTTTCTCACTCCCCTTCCTGTTCAAAGCGCACGGCAATGGAATTGGCATGTGCCGTCAATCCTTCCGCCTTTGCAAAACGGATGATATCTTCCTGTACCGCTCCCAGAGCCTCTCTGGAATAATATACAAGGCTGGATTTCTTTAAAAAATCGTCCACACCCAAGGGAGAAAAGAACTTGGCCGTGCCGTTGGTGGGCAGTACATGATTGGGGCCTGCAAAGTAATCCCCCAGGGGCTCGCTGGCATACTCCCCGATAAAGATGGCGCCTGCATTGCGGATCTTTGTCATCACCTGGAAGGGATCCCTTGTGACAATCTCCAGATGCTCCGAGGCGATCGCATTGGCCGTTTCAATGGCCTCCTCCATGGTATCCGCTGTCAGAATCCACCCATAGTTTTCCAGAGATTTCGTTAAAATATCCCTCCGGGAAAGCTGTTGGAGCAATCTGTCCACCTCTTCTGAGACTTTTTGCGCAAGCGTCTGGCTGGTCGTCACCAGAATGGCGCTTGCCATCTCATCATGCTCCGCCTGAGAGAGAAGATCCGCTGCCACAAATCTGGGATTAGCCGTCTCGTCCGCCAGCACCAGAATCTCACTTGGGCCCGCAATGGAATCAATGCTTACAAAACCGTAGACTGCTTTCTTGGCCAGAGCCACATAGATATTGCCCGGACCCACGATCTTATCCACCTTTGGGATGCTCTCTGTACCGTAAGCCAGCGCGCCAATGGCCTGGGCGCCTCCCGCTTTGTAGATAACATCCACCCCGGCCTCCCTGGCTGCGGCCAGAGTGTTGGGACAGATCTTTCCATCCTTTCCCGGCGGTGTGGTCATCACAATGCGTTCCACCCCGGCTGTCTTTGCCGGAACAATATTCATCAGCACGGAAGAAGGATATACCGCCTTTCCTCCCGGCACATAGACTCCTACAGAGGCCAGGGGCGTGATCTTCTGCCCCAGAAGGGTTCCGTCCGGCTGACTGTCAAACCAGCTGCTGCGCTTCTGCTTTTCATGGAAGCTTCGGATATTCACAAGAGCCTTCCGGATCACCTGCAGAAGCTCCGGATCGATCTGCCGGTAAGCTTCCTCAATCTCCTCCTCTGTAACCTGAATTGTATCTTTGGTAATTCTGGCTCCGTCAAAACGTTCCGTGTAAGCGAACAGGGCTTCATCCCCCTTCCCCTTCACTTCCTCCAATATGGTATTTACCTGTTCTGCATAAGCTCCATAGTGGCTGGGGCTTCGCTTCAACAGCTCATCCAGCAGGTTTTTCCGGCTGGATGCATTTAATTTCACAATTCTCATAAGCTCCTCCTCAGACAATCACGGTTTGAACGATGGATCTGCCAGTACGGTTTTCAGGTTCCGGATCAGCCGGCTGATCCGCTCATGCTCCATTTTCATGCTCACCTGGTTCACCACCATACGGGCGGAAAGAGGCATGATTTCCTCCAAAACCTCCAGGCCGTTTTCCCGCAAGGTAGATCCTGTCTCTACAATGTCCACGATTACCTCCGAAAGCCCCACCAGCGGAGCCAGCTCAATGGACCCGTTCAGCTTGATGATCTCTACCGTCTGGTGCTTCTGGTTATAAAAATAGTCCTTGGCAATATCGGGATATTTGGTTGCTGCCCGGATCTGCTCCTGCGACTGAAGCTTTTCCCTGGCAGACGCCGGACCGCAGACGCACATCCGGCATCTGCCAAATCCCAGATCCAGAACCTCATACATCTTCCGGCCCTCTTCCACCAGCGTGTCTTTTCCCACGACGCCTATATCCGCTGCGCCATACTCCACATAAGTAGGCACATCCGGCCCCTTGGCCAGGAAAAACCGAAGCTTTAAGTCCTCATTAACAAAAATCAGCTTCCGGCTGTTTGGATCCTTCATCTCCTCACAGGTGATACCGGCCTTCTCCAGAAGCTCCAGGGTCTTTCTGGCAAGCCGTCCCTTGGTGAGGGCAATGGTCAGATAGCGCTCCTTTGGCACCGCCGTATCCCCGCGGGTGATTCCGCTCTGGCTGACTGCCCTTAAGAGCTGATCGATCACAATGGCAAATCCCACCGCCGGAAGCTGTCTTCCAAAATGAGACAGCAGGCTGTCGTAACGGCCTCCCTTCACAACCGGCTCACCGAAGCCATAGGAATAGGCCCGGAAAATAATCCCCGTGTAATAATTATACTTACTGAGCATCCCCAAGTCAAAGCTGATATACGCCCCGCATCCTTTTTCCTTTAATCCCTCATAGATCGCCTTTAAGCGCGCAAGGGCTTCTAAAGCTTCCAGGTTGCCGGTCATCTCCTCTGCCTTTACAAGCACCTCAGGCCCCCCGGATAGAGCCGTCATCTCCAGAAAAATCTGCCGGAGATCATTGGGCAGTTCACAGCCGGAGAGCAGATCCTCCGCTCCAAATTGGTTTTTATCCGAAATCAGCTGCCGCAGCTTCTCTTCTGTTGCACTGTCAATTCCCGCTTCCTTCAGGAGGCTCTTGAAAAACATCACCTGTCCGATACTTACCTGAAATTCCTTCAGTCCCGTCTCCTTCAATGCCTGAATCAAGAGAAACAGAATCTCCACATCTGCATCCGTGCTTCCATCTCCCATCAGCTCCGCACCCAGCTGTGTGCTCTCCTTTAAGCGCCCCAGGTACTGATCATAGTTGATAAAGGTACTGCCCATATAGCAGAGACGGATAGGCGTCTCCTCATAAAAGTACTTGGACACCGCTCTGGCGATGGAGGGCGTCATATCCGGACGGAGTGCCAGCGTATTGCCCTCACGGTCAAAAAACTTATACAATTCTCTGGAAGGAACCGTACCAACCTCCCTGGAAAACACGTCAAAATATTCAAAGGTAGGTGTCTCGATACCCTGATACCCCTGTCCTGCCAGAAGCCGGTACAATTGCTGCTGCAATTCAAACTTCTGTACAAACTCACTTCCATAGATATCCCGGACACCCTCCGGTGTGTGCAAAATCTGTTCCTGCTTCTTCATGGGGGTCAACCTTTCTGTGCTCTGTATTTCACTTTCACTTTATTCTGCTAATATAATAAAGCGCTGTCTGCTATTATAAAACAATTACTCCCGGCTGTCAATCGCCTTCTGAATTCCGTCCAGATAGGGAACCAGATATCCCCCATGGGGATGAAGCACGAAATCCGGATCCAGTTCCTCATGCCGGAAACTTTTGCGTCCTCCCGCTTCCGCCCGGTCCCAGAATCTGCGCATCTGCTGGTACGTCAGAAAGTACAGCTCATTTCTATGGGAAAACAGAAGAACCAGAAAGGCAATTCCCTCCTGTTTCTCAAAATCCTCCATGAATTTCACCTGATGGGCATGGATATTTTGAAGGGGAAAGGTATCGCCGTCGCACTCCTTGGCGTCAAAGCATACCGGAATCCCCTGAACAGCTCCAATATAATCCACAGTACTCTTTTCCCCAAAATAAGCAAGGGTAATGTGACGGTGTTCTTTGTCAATTTTTATGGGGGTAATGGGGGTAGGCACCTTTTGAATCAGTGCCAGCCCCTGTTCCCTGTATTTTTCATTGGTCCGGTTTACCAGCTCTTCCAGGGTGGAACCCCGCAGGCCTCTGGAATTCCAAGTTGCCATTTGTCTCTCCTGCTTTCTACAGAATATGTACCAGAATCCAGGGAATCAGCATAGCCAGAGCAGCGGAATACACCAGGTCCAGCCAGAAAATACTTCCCACAGAACAGATATAAATCAGCCCTACAAAGGGGGCGGCAATCACCTTCCATACAAAACTCACGTCCGGACTCTTCAAAATTCTACGAATCATGACTTTTGCATCTCCCCGGCTGGGAAAGGCATGCATCAAGATAGAGAAGCCAAGCCACCCAAGGAACAGCTGCAGTGGATTGCTGAATTCATGAAAAACCAGCAGTTCAATGGATGCCGGAAGCAGAATGACCATTCCCAGAACACTGTTGATAAAGAAAGGCCCCATACAAGTAAAAAATATCTTCCAGGGACGGTCCGCAGCCTCATGGATCACATATCCGTTGGGGTTTCCCATTTGAAAATATTTTACTTCATAAACCTCCAGGTTGCAGAGCATACAGAAAATTTGATGGGCCAGCTCATGAATCACCACACCCGGAAATGTCACCAGCGAAATCAAAACGCCAGGTATAATCATAAAAACGCCTCCTTTTCCTAGCCGGTTATATAATAGTCCTCAAGGGTCAGCTGTCCGTCCAGGAACTGCTGGGTATCTTCCTCCAGAGAACCCTGAATGGCTTCAATCTCTGCAATGATTTCCTGCTCTCTCTTCTCATTCTGCCCGTTTACATGAAGGGCAATAAGATACGTCTCCCGCACATAAAGGCTGTCCGGATCCGACTCATACGCCTGCCGGGCTTTCTCAAGCCCCTCTTCCGGCCGGCCGTCCAGCATTGCCATGACTGCCAGTCCCCTTAGGGCTCCGGCATCCCTGGCCTCTTTCCGGACAGCCGTGTTCAGATATCCATAGGCCTCCGCCATATTTCCACGGCTTCTCTCTGCATTTCCAAGAAGTACGCGCACATCGTAGAGCTCCGGATCTTCCCGATATGCCTCTAAGAGATATTCATACTGAGTATCCCGGTCTGGACACAGCATCGCGTCATAATAATAGAGAACTGCCGCATACTGTTCCCGATCCTGGTGAAGCTTTCCAATCTCTTCCCGCAGCCACTCTGTATGGCGCTCCAGAGCTTCCGCACTGTCATCATTGTCTGCTTCAATCACTGCAAAAAGGCTGTCTATAGCATCACAGGTAAGATAATAGCTGTCCAGCTTTCTGGAATATTCCATCATTCTGGCATACTGGCTGTCACTCAATTCTTTTCCCACCAGATATTCATTGAACACATAGGCCGCCAGATCATAGTATCCGTTTTTCATGGAAAGATCAAGCAGTCTGATCGTCACAGGAAGAGAGTCTGGGTGGGCTTCCTGAATGGAAAAGAGATCCTCAAGGGCCTGGGAAGTCTCTCCCTGATAAGTCCGTTCCTCCGCCTCACTGTAAATCTTATAGTCCGAAAAGCTTTGGGGGAAAAGCCCCATGGAAACACCTGCCAGCAGAACGGAAACAATGAGAAAGATAAAAATCGGAATGGGAATTCCTTTTTTAGGCTTGGGATTGTTCATCTCAAATCCCGGTCCCAGAGAACTGTATTGATTTTGATATTCCATAATCCTGCTTCCTCTCTTATGCATATTCTGTACAAAAAATTCTGTTTGTTGAATTCGTTTGAACTCTTTAAAAATTATATCTGAATTTAAGAAGAAACGCAATGAAGATTATCCCTGTCTTCCATTCAAAATATTGACAAAGATCTCTGGAAGAGGCGCGGTAAAGGTCCTGCCGGACAAGGCTGAAAGCGTCCCGGAAAGCCTGGGGAACTCCAAGCGGAATGCATGGAGCAGCTGGGCATGAAGGCCAAAGGTCTTCTGCACCCAGCGGTTCATGGCAGCATCTCCGTACTTGGGATCTCCTAGAAGGGGATACCCCATACTGGAAAGATGGGCCCGGATCTGATGTGAACGCCCGGTAATCAGCCGGACCTCCAGATAGGTGCAGACAGTTTGATTGAGTACAAGCTGTCCAAGCGGCATATATTCCGTACAGATATACTGGCTGTCCGGCTGCTCCTGTTCATAAATCCTTACCTGATTGGCCTTTCCATCCTTCTTAAGCCACCCTTCGATCCGTGCTTCCTGAGCCACGGCCCCTGCCGCAATACACCGGTAAAACTTATCCAGACTGTGGCTGCGGATCAGCTCATTCATGGCCTGCAGCCCGGCCAGGCTCTTCCCTGCCGCAGCCAAACCGCTGGTATTGCGATCCAGACGGCTGCAGATCCCCGGACGGAAGCTCTTCAGATCTTCCGTGGCCAGCTGTCCTGACTCCAGAAGGTATGCCGTCAGCTGCTCCACCAAAGACACATCCTCAGGCCTGGCCTTCTGAGACAAAAGACCGGCCGGTTTGTTGAGAAGAAGGACATGGGCATCCTCATAGAGAATCTCCAGCTTCCTGCCGGATACCGCCAAATTACAGGAAACACGGGGAGTGGAAAAGTTCTCTATCGTCTCCTCTGAGAGAAACAGCCGGATCTCATCCCCCAGAACCAGACGCTCACTTCCGTCCGCTTTTTTCTTATTCAGCGTAATATTTTTTTTACGGAGCATTTTATAGAAAAAGCTCTTGGGCGCTTTGTCCATGTATTTGGCCAGAAGCTTGTCCAGCCGCTGTCCTGCTTCATTTTCCCTGACTGTAATGACCTTCATAAAACTCCTCCTGGTGTCCGCTTTTCAGCCGGCCGGTTTATAAGGAAATGGCCAGAATCACTTCCCGCATCACCTGTTCCCGGCTAAAGCCCGGATAACGTTCATCGGACACGAAGGAAGGCTCAGCCTCTTTCTTTAAGGCCAGGGCATCCACCTGTTCCAGAAATTTCTCCAAATCCCGGTAAAGGTGTATCTGGGTTTTGGAAATGCCATTATTTCTGAATACTGTCTGAATATGGCTCTCTGCTTTTCGAAGGTCCGGATCCTGCAGGCTCTGTGCATAGCCTGCCGCTTCTTTTCCGTGGATCACAAGGGCTGTAACAGGGTAAGACTTCTCGTAGGTGGTCAGCACCAGCTCATAGGCTGTTTCCATATTCCCCGCATGTTCCTGTATGGTTTTATAAAGCGCCTCCGGCATGGAACTGCGCTTCCAGAACAGGCACACATTCACCAGCTCCTTGCAGGCCGGAAGCGCGCCTACAACAGCCACAATGGTAAAATAATTCTCTTTTGTCCGGGTAGTGAGATAACCCACCGTAAAAACAGCTATGGGCAGAAGAAAAAAGAGGAAGGTCTTTAACACTTGCCGCTTCTTATGAAAATCCGTATATCCAAAAGCTCCCTTTGGTATCTCTTTCATTGAAATTTCCGTATCCTTTCCTGTTTTTCATTCAGTTTTAGGGTAAATCCTGTCAGAGCAGAACCGCCCGCATCAGCTCCAGAAGCAGTCTCTGGGGAAGGAGTTTCGCCGCCAGCCGGACCATACGGATGGACAGACTGCAGATAGACAGGGACTTTCCCGCCTCTGCGTCCAAAAGAGCCTTTCGCGTTACTTTTTCAGGCTTTACCAGAAACAGCTTTTTTATCGGACTTAAAGTGATTCCCCCCATCCGGAAAAAATCTGTGTCTACCGGTCCGGGGCATACGGAGGTAACGGTAATGTTTCTGTGCTTCAGCTCCATTTCCAGGGCCCGGTCAAAGGAAAGCACATAGGACTTGGAAGCCGCATAGACGGCGAAGCCTGGCTGCGGCAGAAAGGCGGAACCGGAACCCACCTGGAGCAGGCGGCTTCCCGGCTTAAGATAAGGCAGACAGATCATGGTGACCGCCGTAAGCGCCCGGCAGTTTACATCCAGCATCCGGCAGGCGTCCCTCCAATCCTGGCTTTCCACAGGGCCGCTTTTCCCACAGCCTGCGCTGTTCACCAGAAGACGGATACAGGGCCGCTCTTTTCTAAGCTTTCTTTCCAGAGACTCCAGCTGCTCTTCCCTGGACAAATCCAGCGCAAAGATGCGGAAAACAATTCCCGGCCGCTCACGCGTAAGCTCTTTAAGGGCTTCCCGTCTTCTTGCCAGCACCCAGATTTCATCCAAAGAGGGATAACTGTCCGCAATCTGCCGGGCAAAGGCTCTTCCGATTCCGGCGGATGCGCCTGTAATAAGTGCAATGTACTTCATAGGATTTCTGCTTCCTTTCTCCTGCAGCCCTCAGCCTCTATTGGTGCTTTCTGGAAGACTTGTGGACATTTCGAATGGTTTTTCCCCTCCGGCTTCGTCCCTCCTTCTCTTTGGGCTTCCCTTTTTCTTTCGAAGCAGAAGCCTTTGAAGGCGTTCCTCTTTCCGGCCGGATCAGGCACCTGGGCCCAAAGCCAATCAAATCCGTTCGATGCGCCTTTTCCAGCGCTTCCTTTACCAGTGCATAATTCCTGGGATCCCGATACTGAATCAAAGCCCTCTGCATGGCCTTTTCGTGGGGATCTCTGGGCACATAGACCTTCTCCATGGTTCTTGGATCCAGGCCTGTGTAATACATGCAGGTGGAAAGGGTAGAGGGCGTGGGATAGAAATCCTGCACCTGTTCTGGCATATACCCCAGATCCCGGCAGTATTCTGCCAGTTCCACGGCCTCCTTTAAGGTGGAGCCCGGATGAGAAGACATGAGATAGGGGACCAGATACTGTTTCTTCCCCAGCTGCTCATTCATCCGCTGATACTGCCGGCAGAATCTGTCATAAACGGCCCGCTCAGGCTTCCCCATCCGGGCAAGGACTGAATCTGACACATGCTCCGGCGCCACCTTCAGCTGTCCGCTCACATGGTACTGGCACAGCTCCCGCAGAAAGGACGGATCCGGATCTGCCAGCAGATAGTCAAACCGGATACCGGAGCGCACAAAGACCTTCTTGACCCCAGGAAGCTCCCGCAGTTTTTTCAGCAGTTCCCGGTAATCCCGGTGATCTGCCGTAAGATTCCGGCAGGGCCTGGGATACAGGCATTGACGGTCCTTACAGGCCCCATACTGCTCCTGTTTTTTACAGGCCGGATGACGGAAATTGGCTGTCGGTCCGCCTACATCGTGAATATATCCCTTAAATTCCGGCTCTTTTGTCATCGCTTCGGCCTCCTTAAGAAGCGATTTGTGACTTCGGGACTGGATGATCCGTCCCTGATGAAAGGTCAGAGCGCAAAACGAACAGGCTCCGAAGCATCCCCTGCAGCTGGTCAGGCTGTATTTAACCTCCGAAACCGCCGGAACCCCGCCCTGACGAAGAAGGGCCGGATGACAGGCCCGCTTAAAGGGCAGTCCATAGATATCGTCCATTTCCATCTGTGACAAAGGCTTAGCAGGGGGATTCTGCACCACGTAAAGACGCTCTCCATACCGCTCGGCCAGGCGCTTTCCACGAAAGGGATCTGTATTCTGATACTGGATGGCAAAGCTTCTGGCATACTCCTTTTTCTCCTCCAGCATTGCTTCAAAGTCTGGCAGATATATGGTGTCGTAGAGGATTTCCGGACGGCTGGTACGGTAAACCGTTCCCTCAATAAAAGTCAGGTCTTCTACCGGCATTCCGCCTGCCAGCGCATCTGCAATCTCCACAATGGAGCGCTCTCCCATTCCATACGAAATCAGATCGGCTCCGCTGTCCAGAAGAATGGAACGCCGGAAGCTGTCTGACCAGTAATCATAGTGGGCCAGCCTGCGCAGGCTGGCTTCTATTCCCCCTAAAATGATCGGTGTTTTTTTGTAAGTCTGCCTTATAAGATTGCTGTATACAATCACAGCCCGGTCCGGCCGCCTTCCCATAAGGCCGCCAGGGGTATAGGCGTCCCTGCTTCTGTGCTTCCTGGATACGGTATAGTGATTGACCATGGAATCCATATTACCGGAAGAAACCAGAAACCCAAGGCGCGGCTCCCCATAGAGCTGAATACTCTTTGGCTGCTTCCAGTCCGGCTGGGAAATAAAAGCAACCCGATAGCCCCTGCTCTCCAGAACCCGTCCAATGATGGCCGGACCAAACGAAGGATGATCTACATAGGCATCCCCTGTCACATAGACAAAGTCCGGCTGTCCGCCATACTGACTGTCCCATTCTTCTCTTGTAACCGGCAGAAATCCGCTTCTTTCCATACTGTGCTCCGTTCTTCCTGCTGTTATTGGGCGTGCTGGTATCCTCAGATTCGTTTCAGAGACTGATAGGTTCCATCCAGAATTTCATCAAAATTCTCTATGTAATAATCCGCCAGCCGGCAGATCTGCGGCTTCCATGCTTTGGAGTGGGAATCTGCCACCGCGCACACACGGCTTCCCGCATTGATGCCTGCCTGCACCCCTGCAAGGGTATCTTCAAATACCAGGCACTCCTCTGGCAGAACTTTGAGCTTCTCTGCCACCTTCAGATAAATATCCGGCGACGGCTTTCCGGCTCCCACCTCACAGGAAGTCATCCAGTAGTCCATATAGTCAAAAAGATGCAGAGAACCCATGGCTGCCTCCAGAAGCTCCCGGCTGTTGCTAGTTCCGATTCCCATACGGATCCCCCGGTTTTTCAGGTACTTCAGAAAACGGACAGCTCCCTGCTTCATGGACACCTCATGGGTATATTTGTCCCTGGCCATCTCCACCCATTCCGCCTTGATTTCCTGGACTTTCGAGGGAAGCCCAAAGCGTTCTTTGAAGTAGACGGCGCATTCTGAAAAACTCATCCCCTCCACTGCATGGTGCAGATCCGCAGGCACTGCGTACCCGTGCTTTCCCAGATATTCGATATCGATGGCTCCCCACATCCACAGAGAGTCTACCAGTGTGCCGTCCATATCAAAGAGAACGGCTTTAATATTATGCAGCATCTTTTGTGCCTCCTGTCTGCGTTTTGCAACAGTCTATGGGGACTGCTGTTTTATGTTTCTTCTGCACGCCCTTTGAGCGCGTCGATCTCTTCCTGAGTCAGCAGCCGGTATGCCCCCGGCTTCAGACTCTCGTCCAATACAAGGCTCCCCATGGAAAGCCGCTTTAAGTACAGAACTTCACAGCCTGCCGTGTGAAACATCCGCTTAATCTGATGGTATTTTCCTTCCTGGATGGTTACCCGGACCTGGGAGCATTCCCCGGCTTCCAGGATCTCCAGGCGGGCCGGAAGGGTGGGCCTGTCCTCACCGATCTCCAGCCCTTCTTCAAAAGCCTTTATGTGGTCCTTTGTCACACAGCCCTGAATCCGGGCATAGTAAGTCTTATCCACGTGATACCTGGGGGACAGCAGCCGGTGGGACAGCTGGCCGTCGTTGGTGATCAGCAGCAGACCTTCTGTATCCTTATCAAGGCGGCCCACAGGGGAGAGATCCGTCCGCTTCCTGGCAGGAAGCAGTTCCATCACTGTGGGAAACTGACGGTCCGTCCGGGCACAGATACAGCCTGCGGGTTTGTTCAGCATGTAATATTCCATTTCCTGATAGAGAATAGATTCTCCATCCACACAGATCTGCTGTCCCGGTTCAACTTTGAATTCCGGCCTCAGTACCGCGGCTCCTTCCAGAGTAACCTGACCCTTTCGAATCTTCTGCTTGACCTGGGATCTGGTTCCCATCCCCATATCACAAAGAAACTTATCCAGTCTCATACTGCTGCCTCCATCCGGTATAATATTTATTGCGCAGCTGTCCGTTTACCAGCTTTCCCCAGCCCAGCGGAAATCCGTCCACACAGACCAGACACCATCCGGAATCCGGAAGGTTTTGGGAGCATTCATCCAGATAAAGGCTTTCCCCTTTCAAATACCGGATCACGCGGGAATCGGACAGCGGAAAATCCACGCAGTTTTGGCAGGTATCTCTTCCAAGGGTCATGGCCAGCGCCTGACTGGGCGTAAACCGTTTTTTCTCCACATCCCCCAGATAGAGGCCTGTGCGCAGGAAGCGCAGCCCCCGGATGGAATGCTGCCAGAGAGGCTTTGGCAGAACATAGAGCTTCTGATCATAAAGGCGCAGTCCTTCTTCCGGAACTGCAATTCCCAAAGGTCCGGCAAAGGCTTCCCATTCCGGGCAGACTGTTTTTGGAGCACCCTGTTTCCCAGAACCTGCCTCTCTCCTTACACCCTTCTTTCCTCTGGCTCCTTTTTCCTCTCTGTTACTGCTTCTATGTTCCAGGGAAGTGCTCCCTTCCCTTTTTTGCAGCAGGGCCAGGAAATGCCCTTCTCCCTTCATCCGATGAGGATAAATGCGCACACAGTACTGCAGCTGTCTCAGAACATCTTTCGTAAGCTCTTCTCTTACCTGTTCTGGAAGTTTTTCCGGTCTTCCTGGGGAAAATCCTTCGTACTCCGGCAGGGGACAGAGGCAGAACGCCGGATTTTCCAGAAGAAAGCGCCCTATGTTTCCCTCATTTTCTTCCAGGGAAAAGGTGCAGGTGGAATACAGCATCATCCCGCCGGGGCGCAGCATTACGGCCGCCTGCTTTAAGATCTCCCGTTGAATGGGTGCATACCAGGAAGGCCCCCGCTTCAGCCAGTCCTTTACCATGGCAGGATCCCGGCGGAACATTCCCTCACCGGAACAGGGAGCGTCTACAAGAATTTTGTCAAAAAACTCCGGAAAATAAGTGCTCAGACGTTTTGGCTCCTCACTGACTGTCAGAATGTTTCCTGCTCCAAAAAGCTCCAGATTTTTAAGAAGCCCTTTGGCTCTGGAATTGCTGATATCATTCGCTGCCAGAAGCCCCGTCCCCTGAAGTCTTGCGGCAAGCTCCGTGGCCTTTCCTCCTGGAGCGGCACAAAGATCCAGGACCCGATCCCCTTTTTCCACCGGAAGACAGGCCGCAGGCGTCATAGCGCTTGGCTCCTGAAGATAATAAAGCCCTCCGGCGTAATAAGGGTGTCTGGACGCCCGGCTCTCCTCCTCCAGGTAATAACCATTGGAAATCCAGGGAATCCGTTCCAAAGGAAAAGGAGAAATTTCTTCAAATTTCTCCGCCTCCACCCTGGAAGTATTCACCCGCAGACCCCGGAAGCTCCTGGAATTTTCTGCTTCCCTGAAGGCCTCATATTCCTCTCCCAGCAAATCTTTCATTTGTTCCAGAAACGCTTCTGGTAATCCCATAACTGTACCTTCTTTGGTCCTCTTCTGATAAGGGTTTCTAGTTCCCGGACAATGCCTGGGCTCTGTAGCCCTCCGCAATCATATCCAGCTGCTTGTCAAAACGCTCCAGTTTCTCAATATCATTCATAGCGTAAATGCGGTAAAACTCATCCTGAATCTTCAGAATTTCCCGCTTGTTAGCCACATTGTAAAGGTTCTGAATATTATTCAGAATATCAGCCACAATATTGGCCTGAATCTGGAAGGAGATCTGGGCATCCATAATTTCACTGCGCACATTGGACATCTCATTGTCCAGAACAATAATGGCATCCGCAGCGTTCAACAGCCGTTCCCGGATATGGTCTGGAATATTCCGCTTGTATTTGTACTGCAGAGAATGTTCCACCGTAGCCCAGAAATTCATGGCCATGGTCCGGATCTGGACTTCCATCTGCAGCCGCTTGGATCCTTCCAGCGTATCCACCATGTAGTAGATAATCATATGATAGCTGCGGTACCCGGAAGTCTTCATCTGGCGGATGTAATCCCGCTCCTGTTTAACCTCCATATCCTTTCGGCTGCGGATAAGATCCACAACCCTGTCAATATCCTCCACAAACTGGCAGATAATGCGGATACCCGCCAGATCCACGATCCGCTCCTCAATCCGCTCCGGCGAAATCTTTTTTTTCTGGCATTTATCCAGGATACTGGCAATGGTTTTTACTCTTCCCTCTACCCGCTCAATAGGGCAGTAAATTCCTTTGTCCCTGTGTTCTTTTATCAGATGGTTAAACTTGGTTGTCACTTCCTTGACGGCAAGCTCATAAGGATTTAAAATCTCCCGCCACAATTGTATTTCCATAAAAATCTCCTGCTTATAAGGTATTCTTTTGAACAATCCCGCAGACAGGCTAATAGTTATAAGACAGCCTGTTCTGCTCCAGATATTTCAGAAACCAGTAAGGATTTACAGCCAGCTCCGGTATCTCTTCCGTCCGTATGTAAATTCCCATATGCAGATGCACATCAAATTTCCCTCTGGTTCCCTCCTGCACTCCGTAACCGGTATCTCCCATATATCCCAGAAGCTGTCCTGCTTTGATCACATCTCCCGGATGAAAGTCTTCTCCGTAGGAGTCCAGATGAGCATAATAGAAGTATACATCATGGGGGCTTCGGATTCCAATCCGCCAGCCGCCCTTTTCCAGCCAGCCCACTTTCTCCACCACCCCGTCGCTGATGCTGACTACCGGATAATAACCGGGGGTTTGGATTCCCGCCATAATATCTGTCCCCTCATGGCCATAGGAACCGCCGTAAGTCCGCTCAAACATCCAGCTGTTCTCATAGGTGGTCACAGCTTCCTCATTGCTCTCAGATGCCGGTATCGGAAAATAAACCAGATCCTTCCAGATATTTTCGTACAGTTCATAGTATCCCCGCGCCTGAGCTTCTGCATCCGTACTGTCCTCTGCCAGATGAATTCCCTCCTCAATATGAGCAAGCTCAAATTGAATCAGAAAACAGATGCTGATAATCAATAACAGATAGGAAACCACTGAAAGCCGCATGAATTACTTCCCTGCTCAAATGATCTTATCCATTATTTTATGCTTTTGAAAGCTCTTTTAGAACCTCCAGTATAAATTCATAAACACGCCCAACGGAAGAAATGCTTAAGCGCTCCTTGGGTGAATGGACATCATAGAGGTTGGGTCCTATGGAGATACAGTCCAGACCGTCGATCTTTCCGCTGAAAATCCCGCACTCCAGTCCTGCGTGAATAGCCTCTACCTTGGGTTTCTCTTGGTACATTTTCTCATAAACCCGGATCATGGTATCCCGGAGAACGGAATCCTTCTTATACTCCCAGCCCGGATAGGAGCCGCTTTCCTCATAGGTTCCGCCCAGGAACTCCACCGCGTGCTTAAGGCGGCTGCCAAGGGCTTCTTTTTCCGACTCTACAGAGCTCCGCACACTGAATATCACATGGGCTTCCTGCTCCTGAAGCTTCAGGATTCCCAGATTCAGGGAAGTCTGTACCAGTCCCGGAATCTCCATACTGTTCTTCATCACGCCGTTTGGAACCATGTGGAGCAGATAAAGAAGCGAGGATGCACTCTTACAGGTCAGCGCCTTCCCTTCCTTTGGTCCATGTATTGTAAAGGAAACGGTAACTCCCGAATCGCTGGCGGAAAATTCATTTTTGAAAATCCGATCCCACGCTCCCAGAACAGCTTCCAAAGCACCGGCCTCTTCCTCCCGGATATAAATCTGTGCCTCCGTCTTTCTGGGAATGGCATTGTCCATCAGACCTCCGCTCAAAGAACCGATGCCAAATGAAAACTCTTCCGAAAGGGCACAGAGCAGGCGCCCCATTAGTATGTTCGAATTGGCGTGTTCCTTATGAATCTCTATACCGGAATGCCCTCCCAGCAGACCCTCCACTGCAATTTCACAGCAAAGTCCCCGGATCTTTTCATACTCCACCGGCAGGACGCAGTCACTGCGCATTCCTCCCGCACAGCTTACGGTAAAAATACCTTCTTCTTCTGAATCTATGTTAATCAGACGTTTTCCCTGAAGTCTGTCCATATTGAGCGCCTCTGCCCCCAGAAGCCCAATCTCTTCATCAGTGGTAAAAACACACTCCAGGCGGGGATGGGTCAGAGAATCATCATCCAGAATTCCAAGCGCCATTGCAACAGCAATGCCGTTGTCACCGCCCAGGGTCGTCTTATTGGCTGAAAGCATATCTCCCTTGGCCACAAGCTCCAGACCGTCCTTCTCGAAATCAATGGGACTGTCTGCCTCTTTCTCGCAGACCATATCCAGATGGCCCTGCAGAATCACCGTGGGCGCATTCTCACAGCCTTTGGATGCTTCTTTCACAATCACCACATTAAAAGCCTCGTCCTGCCATGCTTCCAGCCCATGCGCCCTGGCAAACTCCATGCAGTAACCGCTGACTCCCTCTGTATTGCCGGATCCGTGGGGAATGGCACACAGATCCTGAAAATACTGAAATACACGCTCTGGTTTTAGATTTAATGATTTGCTCATAACCTGCCTCCTGTTTCTCATATATATAGGAACATGATGAAGAAAATGCTCTATTTTTCCGTAACCGTTATACTGCTGGCCTTTCTGCTGGCAGATCCCGTTCACGCCATAGATGCCTCCAAGGACGGGCTGATGCTGTGGTTCCATTCACTGGTTCCCACATTACTGCCCTTTTTGATTCTGTCCAATCTGCTCATTGCCATCGACGGGATCTCTTATCTGACCGGAGTTCTCTATCCGATTGCCCACCGGCTGTTTGGCTGCTCCCAGGGCGGCTGTTTCTGTCTGGCAGCCGGGTTTCTCTGCGGATACCCGGTAGGCGCCAAGCTGGCCGGAGATCTGGTACGTGAAAAGCGTATTACGCTGGAAGAGGGCAATTATCTTCTGGCATTCTGCAACAATCCAAGTCCTGCCTTCCTCATCGGTTACTGCCTCACCGACACCCTCAAATGCCCGGAGCTTCTGCTTCCCACTCTGGGGCTTATCTATGGGGTTCCCCTTCTGCTGGCCCTCATTCTCCGCCGCGGGAGAAGGTTTGAGGACCTGCCCATAGAAAAAAAGACATCCCAATCTCAAATCAGCTTCAAAATTGTAGATGTCTGTATGATGAACGGACTGGAGAGTATTTTGAAGCTTGGGTGTTATATCATTCTGTTTTCCATCTTGGCAAGACTTCTGATACGGCTTCCCTGTCCGTCTTCTTATGTGACCTATGGAAGTGTGGGCTTTCTGGAAATGACCAACGGAATCACCCTGGCAGCAGCGGATCTGTCTCTTCCGATTGCACAAAAATATCTCTTTGTGCTGGGATTTCTCTCATTCGGCGGCTTGTCCGGCGCCGCTCAGGCCCAAAGCATGATTCTGGGCAGCGGCCTGTCCTTTCTATCTTATCTGAAAGCCAAGCTCTGTACAGCTGTTCTGACAGTCTGCCTTGCTGCTCTGCTGACTGCCTGCAGTCTTATTCTCCCAAATCTGTAAGATCCTCTTCATTCAAGGCAGGAGCCAGTTCTGCCCGGTTATTGGCCAGAATCTCACTGAAACTGCGCAGAGATCCCATCATATTCTCATATTTGACCATATGACTCTCCATGGTCTTATGAATCAGATTCTGCAGATTGCCCAGCATATCATCGGTATACCGCATGGCCTGCATCCGGAAATTATTGGCTTCAATCGTCGCAGCGTCCAGGCGCTGCTGAGCCTCCGCCTCTGCAGCTGCCATAATTTCATTGGCCTGAATATAAGCCTGCTGCATGATCTCATGTTCATTAATGAGTTCTGTCGTATGTATATTGGCCTCTTTAATGATGGCATCTGCTTTTGCCTGGGCATCTGCAAGAATGGCATCCCGATTGGCCAGGACCTTCTGGTAACGCTTGATTTCCTCTGGTGTCTTCATCCGAAGCTCCCGAAGAAGCTCCTCTATCTCCTCTTTATTTACAATGATATTTGTCTTTGACAGCGTCTGAGGCTTGCAGCCATCAATGTATTCTTCAATTTCTTCAATAATCTGTTCAATTTTGCTGCTCATTCTTACGCTCTCCTTCTTAAAATCCAGCTTACCCGTTCACCTGCTTTTCCATACGCTCCTTCATTCTCTGTTGAACATAAGGCGGAACAAAGGCAGAAATATCGCCTCCGAATCCTGCCACCTCTTTTACAGTCGTAGAACTTAAGTATGCATACTCCAAGCTGGTAGTCAGAAACATAGTATCCAGTTTTGGACTCATAATCCGGTTGGTCTGCGCCATCTGAAGCTCATAATCAAAATCCGTAATTGCCCGCAGTCCCCGGACAATAATATGAGCCCCGCACTCTTTTGCAAATTCTACCAGAAGACCGGTAAAGGATCGGATCTTCACGTTGGAATACTCTCTGGTAACTTCTTCTAACATTCTAACACGTTCTTCTACAGAAAACAACGGAGATTTTGTCCGATTATTCAAAACACCCACTACCAGCTCATCCACGATCCGGGAAGAGCGGACAATAATGTCCAGATGTCCATAGGTTACCGGATCAAAACTTCCTGCATAAATGGCTCTTATCATCCTTCGTCTCCTATTTTAAGTTCCGCAGCCCCTATGCCCGCCACAAGTGGAGATGAATTCCCAGCCGTTAAAATCCCGTCTGTAAATTCATCTGTGTCTGGCTCCGGGGACTGCTGTCAAAACAAATCTTAAGTTCCGCAGCCCCTGCGGCTGTTTCTTATAGATCCTCCCGGCGAAGAAACAGATGCCGGTTTGTTTTGTACGTTTTGATTTTCTCGATGGAAAAACCGCTCTCCTCTATCCAGCTGAGATTGCTGTTTTTCGCATTCTCCAGAATTACAAGGGTATCTGAATCTGCCAGAGGGGAATTGCGAAGAGCAGCCAGCACCGGCTCCTCCAGACCCAGATTGTAGGGCGGATCCATAAAAATAATATCAAACTTCCCTTCTCCTGCCAGCTGATAGATGGCTCCTGCCGCGTCGCCTGTGAGAACTCTGGCCCGATCGGAAAGCTTTGTAAAACGCAGATTTTCCTGAATGCAGGCTGCGGCTTTCTGCTGATGTTCCACAAAAAACGCTTCCCTGGCCCCCCGGCTTAAAGCTTCAATTCCAATGGATCCGCTGCCTGCAAACAAATCCAGAAAACGGCAGCCCGGAATCTCCTGTTGAAGCATATTAAAAAGTGTTTCCTTAATCCGATCTGTGGTGGGACGCGTCTCCAGCCCCTCGATGCATTTCAGGGGAAGGCTCCTGGCTGTTCCGGCAATGACTCTCATGCTATTTTCTTACCTGTCCCTTTCCGTAAATCTTGTATTTGTAAGAAGTCAGGGCCAAAAGTCCCATAGGGCCTCTTGCATGAAGCTTCTGGGTACTGATTCCGATCTCCGCCCCGAAACCAAACTCAAAACCGTCCGTAAACCGGGTGGATGCATTCACATAGACGGCAGCGGCGTCCACTTCCCGCAGAAACTGCTCTGCGTGGGCTTTATCCTCTGTAATAATTGCTTCGGAATGCCCTGTATTGTATTGGTTAATATGAGAAACCGCCTCTGAAAGGCTGTCTACCACCTTCACAGAGAGAATATAATCCAGATACTCCATTCCCCAGTCCTCCTGGGAAGCCTCTTTCATAGGGACGGCTTCTCTGGCCCTCGCATCCCCCCGAAGCTCTACCTGTTTTTCAGACAGCCGCTCCGCCAGCAGGGGCAGAAAGGCATTTCTCACCTTCTCATGTACCACCAGGGATTCACAGGCATTGCACACACCGATGCGCTGGGTCTTGGCGTTGTATACAATCTCCACTGCCATGGAAAGATCCGCTGCCTCATCCACATAAATATGGCAGTTTCCGGAACCCGTCTCAATTACCGGCACAGTGCTGTTCTTTACCACCGCCGCAATCAGCCCGGCGCTTCCTCTGGGAATCAGTACATCAATATAGGAGTTCAGCCGCATAAAAGCCGCAGCCGTCTCACGGCTGGTATCCTCCAGCAGAGAAATGGCGGAAACCGGACAGCCTTGTGCTGCCAGCGTCTCCTGAAGTATCTCTACAATCGTGTGATTGGAATGTATGGCATCGCTTCCACCCCGCAGAATTGCCACATTGCCGGTCTTAAAGCAGAGACCAAAGGCATCGGCTGTCACATTGGGTCTGGCCTCATAGATAATGCCAACGACACCCAGAGGCACCCGTACCTGACGGATCCTAAGGCCGTTTGGCGGCCTGTGTTCTTCGATCACCTGACCGATGGGGTCCGCAAGACCGGCAATCTGTCTAAGCCCTTCCGCCATTCCCTCAATGCGCTCCGGCGTCAGCTTAAGACGATCCAAAAGACCGGCCTTCATACCCTTTGCCCGTCCCTGTTCCATATCCTTTTCATTTGCAGCAAGAATCCGATCCATGCCGGCAGTCAGATTGCTGGCAGCCTTAAGTAAAACCTGATTTTTTTTCTCCGTGGACAAGGTGCCAAGCACAGGCGCTGCCTTCTTTGCCTCTTTTCCAATGTGCTCTAATACATTCATTGAAAACTCCTATTCCAGTTCCGCAGTCCCCTGACCGCACCTCTGTAACAGAAGCATTTCCGGCCGTTCAATGCCGTCCGTAAATCCTTCTAGGTGCTGTCCGGGCTCTGCTGTTTTTCCAGTTCCGCAGTCCCCTGACTGCAGTTTCATATACGCTCAATTACCCGTTTCTCAGTCACTATCCGGGCGGGCCGGATATCAAATGCCTCATAGGGCACGGCCTCTTTCACCTGAAACTCAAAGGCCAGTGCCAGAGTGGCAAGCTGAGGATGGGCTTCCAGAAACCGATCGTAAAAACCACCGCCGTAGCCTACCCGGCGGCACGCCTCATCAAAGGCTACTCCCGGCATCAGAAGCAGGGCGCGCTCTTCGCTGGCAGGATTCGTCTCTTTTGGTTCCTGTATGCCGAAGCTTCCCGCCTCCAGATCTTCCTCAAAGGAAGTGATGTAGTAAAACTGCATTTCCTGTCCTGCGATCTTGGGGACCGCTACACGTTTTCCCGCTTTCCAGGCTGTACGGATGAGATCCCGTGTTTCCACCTCATGCCGGCAGTCCATATAGGCATAGAGGACTTCTGCTTCCTGATATACGGGAAGTTCCTGCACGCGTTCCAGAATCTTAAGGCTCATTTCATGTATCTCCTGATCCGTATGGGCCTTCCTTAATCCCTGTATCTCTTTTCGAAGTTCTTTTTTCTGCTGTTTTTTATCCATATGGCTCTTTAATGTCCTTTTTTTGCTCGTTTTTCACCCAGATTGGTAATGGTTCCATCTGCTTCCTGTACATCAATACGGTCCAGCTGTCCCCGCAGATTCATGCGGACTGCCTCAATGTATTCCCGTCTAAGCTTTGCCTGCTCCTGTTTCTCCGCCTCTGTCAGTCCTTCCGCCTTGGATCGGTGGTACAGCTCATTGATCCGCGCAATTTTCTTGTCGTCTATCATCCACGTATCTCCTTTTTGTCCGGTTCCCACCTTAAATACCTTACTGCCTGCTCAAAGATATCCCTGGCATATGCATAGCCGTGGTCATAAAATGCGGTCAGAACCGCCACGTCATCTTCTGTATTTTTCACAACCGGGATCTGCGGACGGATAACAAACACATGCCCCCGCTGTTCCAGTTCCTCTAAAAGCTCCATGGTCCGGTTATAATAATAAGCCCGGTTCTTGATAGCCCGAATTAAATACGGGTACTTCTTGTACATAATCCTCGCCATCTGTAAGGACTTTCTCGCAGGCGGCTTCCGGTAACCTTTCTGGCGGGTAAGAATCACGATATTCTTGCGGATCCCATCGTGAAGCGCCTTTCGGATAGGCACGGAATCTGCCACACCTCCGTCCAGCATGGGAATCCCGTCTACCTCCACCATGGGGGAAACCACAGGCAGACTGGAAGATGCCCGGCAGGCACTCATAAGCCTTAAGCGGTCTTTGTTTTCCGTAAGATATGCCGCCTTCCCGGTCAGGCAGTTGGTAGCCGTCAGGATACAGGTCCGCCCGGACGAAAAATAAGTGTCATACGCAAAGGGAATTATTTTGTTGGGAAATACATCAAAAATCAAGTCCATATTAAACAGGCTGTGATTCCGAACCAGATATTTCAACCCCACATAGCTTCCGGCTTCCAGAAAATCAATGGTACAGGTTTTCATGCGTCCCGGCTGGCAGGATACATAATTCACTGCATTGCAGGCCCCCGCAGATACGCCAATCACATAAGGCAGATACAGGTTCTGTTCCATAAAATAATCCAGCACGCCTGCTGTAAACACCCCTCTGGTTCCACCGCCTTCCAGTATCATTCCCGCTTTTTTCATCAAACTTATGCCTCCCAAATCTTGCGCCAGGTCCGGCCTGATCTTTCTTATGATACCTCATTCATCCAAGAATAGCAAGTTTTAACTGGAGTAATTCTCCAGGAAATCATAAAGCTCCCCTATACTTCGAAGCCCCCGGCCCTCCCGGATTTCTGACTGCAGCTCTTCCGGAAGCATATCCATTGTAATCTCTGTCTCCTCATAAATCGTTTCTCTGTCAGCCTCATAAATCCGCACATACCCGCCTTCTTCTTCCAGATAATAGAGGTAAGGCTCAGCCTCTGCCTGAACGGCTTCTGCCTCTGTGGACGCCTCCTGGCGGCTTTCGTCCATCTTCTGTTCTTGTTCCGGTACCAGAAGCTCCCGATCTCTGTCGGCGCTTTCCCTAATTTCACGCTGAAGGGAGGCGCTGATCGGAGCTCTCAGACTTGCAGGATCCTCATTCACAGCCTTTTCCGAGTACAGAGAACCGGAATAATAAGCCAGTCCTCCTAAGATTCCCACTGTAAAAACACAGGCAGCAATTTTCTTTATCATAAAAAGTCCTCCTTTTTGTCTAGTATGGACAAAAAAGGAGGATCTTATAAAGCTCTTTAGAGAAGGTGAAGTTTTCTAAGGATCCGCACAAGCAGATACCCCTTGGGGAAGGAGCGCAGCTCCTCTTCGGTGATCCCCCTTAGAAGCAGAATAAAGAAGCCGTAGATCAGGACCGCCAGCACAATACAGAGCAGAGCCGATACCCGGACGCCCAGCAGCTCTTCCAGATAAGGATAAAGCAGCCAGCAGGAAAGACCCATAATAGCAGAGGCTGTAATGGGAATCAGAAAGGTCCGTACCATCTCCTGCCGGTAACGAAGGTATTTCCGTATGGCCAGCCCGTTAAGGATACACATCATAACTGCAAAGAAGAGATACGAAATCACAACTCCAAAAATATGAAGCTTAAACACCTGAACCAGCACTACCAGCAGCGCCAGATGAAGAACCAGGGAAATCACGGCATTGCGCACAGGAATGTGCATCCGATCAATTCCCTGCAGAATTCCGTTGGTCAGGGTGGAAAGGCCGTAAAAAACCACAGCCGCGGAACCAGCTATAAAAAGCTTTGGCGCAATGGGGTCCGTATTCCAGGAAAGCAGCTTCAGAATCGGCTCTGCCAGAGCCGTAAGTCCAAAGGCGCTGGGAATACAGATCAGCATCACCATACGGATAGCCCCTTCCGTCTTCCGCTTCATTTCCCTGCGGTTCTTCTCCATACGCGCTCTGGTTAAGGCAGGAATGGTAGATGCAGACAGTGCGGAAGCCACTGCAATCGGTACATTGGTCAGCAGCTTGTATTTTCCCACATAGATGCCCCAGTAGACCTCTACCATGGATTTATCCACCTTCTGCACATCCAGCATCAGATATTTGAAGACCCCCTGATCCAGCACGCTGCTTACATTGTACACAGCCGTACTTAAGATCACCGGCACGATAGTCAGAACCAGAATCTTCAGAATGGTTCCATAACTGTCTCTTCTGCCGGAACGGTCCCGGCGCATCTGGCGCTGAATCACCCGGTTATACATGAGCATAACCACTATCAGAAACAGAAGGCCTGCCAAAGCTCCTATGCTGGTTCCCAGCGTACTTCCCGCAGCTCCATAGATGGGGCCGCTCCGTCCATCCGTAATCCCTGCTTTCTGATCCAGCGAAACACCATACTGAAAGAGGAAGCTGGCGGCTGCAATACTCACAACCGCATTAAAGATTTGTTCAATAATCTGGGATACAGCCGTAGGCATCATACTGCCCATGCCCTGGAAAAATCCCCGAAGCACGCCCATAACCGCCAAAAAAAACACAGCCAGCGCCAGCACCTTCAGGCTCAGCTCACTCTCCGGAGTGTTCAAAAGACTGCCCGTGAAGAAGCCAGCCCCAAAATACGTCAAAAGAGAGCCTAAAAGCCCCACCAAAAAGGCCATGTATAAAGCCCCCCGGAAGATCCGATACGCATTCCGGTACTGTCCCAGAGCCGCTTTGGCCGACACCAGCTTCGACACGGCCAGCGGCAGGCTGTAGGAAGAAATCAAAAGAATAATATTGTAAATCTCATAGGCTGCGGAATAGTAATCGTTTCCATGGTCCGTAATGATATTGGTAACCGGAAGCCGGTAAAGCATTCCAATCAGCCGGCTTACAATTGAGGCTGCCGCCAGAATACTTCCCTGCATTATATAGTTGGAACGGTTATTGGATCTTTTCCGATTGCTCATATCAGCCTTTCCATCAGCCTGTATACTTTTTGAATCTATTGAATAACCACGTCGCCTGCATAGTCATTCCAGATAATGCACACGAAGGTTTTCCCAGGATTCAGCACAATCTCACTGTTATCCTTCTGATAATACCGGGCAGGCGTTCCCGGTTCTCCTGGATTGTTCCAGTAACCCTCAATCATTTTTCCATTGGTGAACACAATACAGTCATTGTTGTATGACTGAGTTGCAAACTGCAGATAGTCTTTGGCATCCAGAACCGTGCCGTCACAATACTGAAAAATCACATTGGTTACTGCCAGCTGTTCTCCTGTCAGCTCATCCGTATGTGGATTACCGTATGTAGAACGGTAATACTTCTGATCGGAAGCATGATACTCAAAAACAGCCTTTACACCGCCAAAGCCGTTCTGTCCGCCAGTGCCTCCCGGCTGAAGAAGTACGGCGTCAGGATAACCTTCGTAGGACGCAGTTTCCCCTTCCTGGGCAAATTTAAACTTTCTGGAGAAATCCTCGGAAAGCTCCATATTGTATCCCTTTTTCTCAATATCCTTCTTGATTCCGCCTGGAAATGCATACAAGGTATGCTCTGTAGCCTTGCCAGGACGGGAAATCCGATCGTACATAGCGCCAACCGGGTGCTTAATTCCCTTGGTTCCCCCGGAAAGCACATCATACTTCCCGCTGTTCAAATCCTCCAGCACATAGACTGCCTGCCCGTAATGGGCGTAAACTGCGTCAAATTCCTGTGCAAAATCCAGAAAATACTGGCGGCAGCTGCGGACAGATCCGATCCGCTCCAGATCTTCCCAGTCCTCATAGAAAGCCAGCCACCGGGTAATCCGTCCTTCCACCGGACATTCATAGATCACCTCAGCTCCTGCAAGACCGGACATGGGAAGGGCTTCCGCCCGGTTATTGAGCATAATGGCCAGAGGCCGCCTGGTTCCAAGCTCCACGTCAATCCATTCTCCCGTCAGGTAACTGCGGACTTTACCGTCCACCACTTCCCGTACCTTCCGCTCGTTTCCCACAATGGGCTCGGATTCCGCCTCCAGAGATCCTTCCAGGATCTCATCCTCGGTGTTAAACACATATTCCCCGTTCTCTCCTTCTTCCACTCCCTCTGCCTGATTACAGCCTGCAAGAATGGTCATGGAAAGCAGCAGCAGAAAAAACAGCATTTTTTCTCTCATGTTCTTCATCCTCTCATAATTTTGGCACTTCTCAATCGTCTACCGCAATATGTTTAAAGAGCGGAGTATGGCTTCCTGCCTGTCCTCCATTTCTCTTGCTTCCAAAGCTTCCATGTGATCGTATCCAAATAAGTGCAGCATGCTGTGGGTAATCAGGAAGGCAGCTTCCCGCTCCTCACTGTGTCCGTACTTTTTTGCCTGTTCCCGGACCTTTTCCAGGGAAATAATAATATCCCCCAAAAGCAGTTCTCCTGTTTCCGGATGAAAACATCCCTGAATTTCCGTCTCTGCACAGGAAAAATCAGAGGGGATGTCGTATTCCAGCATGGGAAAGGACAATACATCTGTAGCCCGATCAATGTTTCGATGGTCCCGGTTAATTTCCCGGATCCCGGTATTGTCCGTCAAAAGGAGGCTGACTTCCACTTCGTAGGGACAGCCCTCATAATCCAGAGCCGCCTCAATGACCCGTTCTGCCAGCTCTTCAAGGTTGACTTTTAAGAGCCGGATCCGGCTCTCATTTTCTATGTGAATGGTCATATATATCCTTTCTGTATCAGGTCTGTGAGAACCCTTACTTTCTCACCTTATGCCGGTTCTGGTTCTGCTCATAATTCTCATAAGCCTGTACAATCTTCTGAACCAGGGGATGGCGCACTACATCCTTGCTGGTCAGCGCGCAGAAACCGATCCCGTCCACCTTCGCCAGCACCCGCATAGCCGTTTCCAGCCCGGAGCGGGTATCTGAGGGCAGATCTTTCTGGCTGTTGTCTCCGGTGACAATCACCTTGGAGCCAAACCCTATCCTTGTTAAAAACATCTTCATCTGAGCAGGGGTTGTATTCTGGGCCTCGTCCAGAATAATAAAAGCATTGTCCAGGGTCCGCCCCCGCATATAGGCCAGCGGAGCCACCTCAATCAGTCCCCGCTCCATATTTTTCAAAAAACTGTCTGCTCCCAAAATCTCATACAAAGCATCATAGAGGGGACGCAGATAGGGATCCACTTTACTCTGAAGATCCCCCGGAAGAAAGCCTAATTTCTCCCCCGCTTCTATGGCCGGCCGGGTCAGAATAATCCGGCTGACTTCATTACTTTTAAACGCTGTCACTGCCATGGCCATAGCAAGATAGGTCTTTCCCGTTCCTGCCGGACCTGTGCCAAATACAATCATTCGATCCCGGATCAGATCTACATACTGCTTCTGCCCAAGGGTTTTCGGCTTCACCGGCTTTCCGCTTACGGTATGGCAGATGAGATCCCGATCGATCTCCAAGAGAGCATCTTCCTTTCCTTCCATAGAGAGGGCCAGGGCATAATCTACGTTCTGCTCCTGTATGGTGTTTCCCCGTCTGGAAAGCACCAGCAGCTGCTCCAGTACCCTGGCAGCCTGTTCTCCACGCTCCAAAGAACCCAAGATCTTCACCCTGCCGTCTCTGGCAATCACAGAGACCTTTAAGGTCTTTTCAATCTTTTTTACATAGGCATCAAACTGTCCAAATACATTACGTTCATGCTCTGCCGGAATATCGATGATGGTTTCTGCAATATTCAAATTCTGCTGCTCCTGTCTTTTTCATTTCTCCTCATCCTCCGGAACCTCTGGCGCAGTCTCCAGAATCTCCGTAGGCCTGTAGCTTCCAATCTCCTCCACTGCTGTAATCGACCCTGCAGCAATACAGGTATTTGTGCCGACTTCTATTTTAACATTATTTTCGATAATTTGAACCCCCTTTTGCATTAAATTTTGCAAAAACTCATCTAAATCTGCCTCTGCAAGCGCTCTGGCCTCTTCTTTACTGTAAGATTCTGTATATATTTCATACTCCTCATAGCAGGTTGTGCCAAAAGCCAGCGGAAGATAGAAGTTTTCCGTAAGCTTCAGCGGGTATTCCGTATTGAGAGCGCTGAACCGTTCAAACTTGGGTTTCAAGTCTACAGAAACTGTTTTGCCGCCCAGTCTGGCATAGACACCGTAACGTTTTTTTCCCGTGGGATGACGGACCTCATGAGACAGCACAAATTCATTGTAATAGGTATAGGTGGTTCTGGCATACACATCTGCATCCGCAGCTGTATACTGATAATCCGCCACTTCTCCGCTGTCATTTTGAATATCAATGCGGCCCAGAACCAGAAGCTGTCCCTCTGCCACCTCATCTCCCACCTGAATCTGGGATACACCGCTTCGAACAAGGACACTGGTGATGATTCCCTCTTTTGCCGCCGCGATATCCCTGGGCTGTGTTGTTTCCGGCTGCTCTTCCATGGGCATACTGTCCATATTTTCCCGGATCCGGATCAGCAGCCGTGTCCCCCGGATCTCTGCGGAAACCCAGATAATATCCGGAAACTGAATGCGGATCATGGACTGGATTTCTTTACAGTCCACGTCTTTTTTCCGCATACCGTGTACAATGTGTTCCGATTCCAGATAATCCAGTATCACATTGGTGGTTCTGGAATAGTTGCCTTCGATGTGGATGTTCCATATATAGAGAGACATTACATATAAAAAAGATATGCACAGAAGAATCCCCACCACAAACATTTTCCGATTGCGGTAGTGATGCAGAAAAAAGGGAAGCCCATGCCGCTCTGTGACCAGAAGATGGGCTCTCGTCTTCCTCCTTAAGGGCTTCAGCCTCCGAAAATCCCGGATACTTACATTCATTTCATAATAACCGCCGCTGTTCTGCAGATCCCAGATCTCAATATGATGCCCTTTGCAGAGGTTCAGAAACCGCTCCGGCGAATAGCCGGTCAGGCGGACGCGCACATATCCATAGAGATAACGAAAAAATGAAGTCAGCAATATTTCACCTCCTGAATCTCTCCGGTGATCTTCATTTCATCATTGGTGTAGTAGGAGATATCCAGCTTGAGCCCATGGATTTCCAGCTTGCAGGTCTTTGTCTGGATGCGGATCAGCTCTTCGGTATATTCAATGAGGCTCATGTAGTTCTCCACATAAGCCTCATGTTTTCCGGTAATGGTTATAATCACTGCGCCAAGCATCAAATCCTTGGGCAGATTTAATGCGTCTGTCATTTCTTCTTTCCAGTTCATTGGTACCGGCCTTGTGTGTTCCTTATTTTTACTATATGCTTGGGGTGCAGGTTCTATGATAGGGGGATACGGATGGACTGCCGATCAGGCGTTTCGGCAGTCCAGAACGATTTTGATCATATCGGAGGGACTTTCGATGGCCAGGCGCATGGCATCTTTGTAGCGGGACAGGGGGAAGCGGTGGGTGATGAAGCCGTCGGTTTTGTAGATGCCGTCGCGCATCCACTCCTGTACCAGATCAAAGGTATAGAGCTTACGGCCCTGCCACTCTTCCATGCCGTGGGCATCTACGCCGATGAGTCTGAGCTCATGCCACCAGACGGGTGTTTCGTCAAAGGTAATAGCCGTCATGTGATGGCCTACTTTTACCAGAGTTCCCCTGGGACGCAGCAGGCGGCAGCACAAGGTATTGGCTCTGCCTCCTCCGGCACAGTCATAAATCCGGTCAAAGCCGCCGAAGATCATTTTGTTTTTATTCATTCCCACATAGACCCGGCTTCCTTTTACAGCTTTGGAGGTCTCCTCGTAGGGATCTCCCTTCAGAATGTGATCGGCTCCCAGACGCTTTGCCATCTGCTGTCTTGCCTTCTTGCGGGTAGTTACCCAGACCTGGCACTGGGGCTGGATGATTTTCAGGGCCTGCACAATTCCCAGGCCGATCATGCCGCATCCATAAACAAGAATCTTCTCTCCCGGCTTGGGCGGATCGATGAGTACCGAATGAACTGAGACACAGGAAGGCTCCAGAAGCACGGCCTGGTCTTCTGTCAGTTCATCCAAGATCCGGGTCAGCTGCTGCTCCGGCGCCAGAAACATATCTCCAAAGCCTGCTCCTGTATCGGGCAGCTGTAAGGGACTTGGCTCCCCATAGTTCAGACAGAGGTTATAGTTTCCTTCTGCACAGTACTTACAGGGAGGCTGGATATCCTTGTTGCCGCAGCCGGACATGTATTCACGGATGGTTACCCGGTCTCCTTTTTTGAACTTTGTCACTGCCGGGCCCGTTTCCACCACCACGCCTACATTTTCATGACCCAGATAGGTCCTGGCAGAGCCGGGAATGGGCTCGAAGGCGGAGCTTGTTCCGGTGGTTGCCTGAAAGAAGCTTACATCTGTCCCGCACAGGCCGCAGGCGAGATTTTTGACTCTCAGCCAGTTAGGACCCGGCAGGGGCGGATTGGGGAGCCTTCGGTTGTATTTTACCGCGTTCAGGCCTGTGTAGAGCAGAGGCTTACAGCATTTGGCTGCAAGCTTTGTGGCCAGAATACGTGGGATATCTTTTTCAAAATAAATGGTTTTCATTGGGGGCTCCTTTCGTTTCGATCATCTCTTTGCTGCGCCCATTAAGTTTGTGAATACTTCGCACAGGAACGGAGGCGCTGCGTTTCGCATTCGTTATCTATGCCCTTGTCAAGAGAGAGTCCTGTCCCGATACAGGATAAGGCTGAACCAGGTAACCAGATTATTTCCGCTCAGAAAGGCGATTCCACAATGCTCTGCCAGTCCTGTTACCAGAATCCCGAATCCCTCTAAGCAGGGAAACATTCTGTCCGGACAGCGGCAGGGAGCGTCCGGATAGGTGCAGTGTTCACATATTGCGCAGGATTCCGTGGAGAGAACCAGTACCTCCTGGCCTTCTCCCAGAAACATGTCCCGCACCTGACGGGTGATCTGCTCATGCTCTGTCCGGGCAGCCAGCGTCCCTTCCAGAGCTTCCAGATCCGGCACTTCTGCCATGGAAGTAAACAGAAAGCCGCCCTGATAGGCTTCACAGCGTTCTCTGCACGCTTCCACCGTCCCTACTGCCGGCGGACAGGACCAGGATTTTCCGTATCGGGAACATTCCGTACGGCAGATATGGCGCACTTCCTCCCGAAAAGGGATATCTTTTATTTCTAAAAATGCGTAATCACAGATGGGCAGACTTGTAATGGCTGCTTCGATGCTTTCCTGGTTCATGAAAAACCTCCTGCTGAATTTCCTACAAACGCCTCTTCTGACGGAAGTGCTGCTGTAATTTAAAGCATTGACGCCCGAAGCTCTTCCCCGCTCTTGGAACTTAAATATGCGGGAGCAATATCAAATACTGTCTTACATCCATGAACCCCTTCTGACGCGAGCCGATATGCCGCACGGGCATAGGCTGCAATGACGCTGGACGTAAACTCCGGGTTGGAATCCAGTTTCAAGCTGTACTCGATCAGGTGACGGTTCTCTTTCTCCCAGCCTGTCACGCCGCTTCGCAGTACAAAGCCGCCATGAGGAATCCGATTGTGATCCCGCTTCATCTCTTCCTCACTGATAAAATGTACCGTTGTATCATAATCTGCAAAATAATTTGGCATGGTTTTAATGGCATTCTCTACCTGGGCCGCGTCAGCCCCCTCTTCCAATACCACAAAACACTCCCTGGTATGCTTTTCTCTGGTTGTCAAATCCGGGTTCTCTCCTGCACGCACAGACGCCAGGGCCTTTTCAACCGGAATCGTATACTGCTTCGCATCCTTTACTCCCGAAATCCGCCGTACTGCATCGGAATGCCCCTGGCTGACCCCCCTGCCCCAAAAGGTATAATCCTTCCCTTCCGGAAGAATCGCATTGGCGTACATCCGGTTCAGGGAGAACATACCGGGATCCCAGCCTGCAGAAATAACAGCTGTTTTACCGCCCTCCTTTGCTGCTGCATCCACGGCCGCAAAGTGTTCAGGAATCCGCGCATGGGTATCAAAGCTGTCTACCACATTAAAAAACTTTGCATATTCCGGCGTCTGTACCGGAAGGTCCGTTGCGCTTCCGCCGCAGAGAATCAACACATCCAGCTCCTTCTGCCATTCCTTAAGAGCTTCTGCAGAGCATACCCTGGCCGTATCAGTCAGAATCTGCAGCTGCTTGGGATCCCTTCTGGTAAAAACTGCCCGAAGCTCCATATCCGGATTCTGGCGCACCGCGCATTCCACGCCTCTGCCCAGATTTCCATAACCTAAAATGCCAATTCGAATATTCATAATCTTTCTCTCCTTTTTATATAAAATCAGGCTGGAAAATTCCACTGCACTGCACCTTAGCAAAGCATCGAAATCATGCTTTTGCCAATGTTATCATTATAAACGCAGGTTCCCCTTTGTGCAAGTTAGTTGCTGAAATTTCTCTTGTGCTTCACTGTTTTTTGTGCTATACTATCTCCAATGGGGCATTGGCGCAGCTGGGAGCGCGCCACACTGGCAGTGTGGAGGTCACGGGTTCGAATCCCGTATGCTCCATTTTTTGTGATTTGTAATAAGGAGGGACCCGCAAAGCGGGAGGATTCCTCATGTTCAAGCAGACGCTCACGAACAAAGTTCGTACCAATGCGTCTGCTCTATTTATTACAGCAGAGTAAGCCCCGCTGCTTTCTCCATATGCCGTCTCTTCTGCTCCATCGACGAGTGCACATAACGATCTAACGTAATATTTACACTGGAGTGTCCCAGAATTTCGCTCAAGG
>CATJHO010000089.1 GCA_949740535.1 uncultured Lachnospiraceae bacterium | reverse complement strand
GAAAAATCGGCTGTCGCAGTCAGCATGCCTGCTCCAGCCAGTTTCTTTAAATCACTGTCCACCACGTCGCCGATGTAATTGTGGCCCTCATTTACCAGCTTGACCTTTTCTTCCTGCACGTCAAAGCCGATGGTTTTAAATCCTGCTTTTGCTTTTTCTACGGCCAGAGGCAGGCCCACATAGCCGAGTCCTACTACGCCCACGGTCAATTCTTTGTTTTTAATTTTCTGCAGTAATTTTTCTTTCATTTTCTTCCACTCCATTATTTTTTCTCTGCTTTTATCATGTAAATAATTCTATAAAACGCTCTGCCAGTACCTTATAGTTATAGGATTCAAGAACTGCTTTTTTTCCTTTCATCCCCATTCTGTCCCGTTCATCTTCCGCCATATCATACAGATTCTCAACAGCCTTTTGAATCTCTGATATTTTTCCACTCTCCGCCATAAAGCCGCATCCGCATTTCTCCACAGGACATTCCGGTGCATCAACCGCACAGATAACCGGTTTCCCGGCCATCATGTAGTCATACATCTTATTAAAGCTGATCCCGAACCGGTACAGCGGTGATTTCAGGCTCCCCATGTAACAGCAGTCAAAATATCCAGCCAGATCCTGAATGCTGTTTTTTTCCACCGGTTCCAGAAATATAACATTTTCTATCTTTTCATCCCAGGCCCTTTTTATAAGACGCGGCTTCTCAACTCCGTTTCCCACAAGAACAAATTTGATCTTGCTGTTCTGGATTTCTTTTGCCGTATCCAGTAAAATATCCAGCGCATTGGACAGGGCATGTCCTCCAAAATATCCAGCCACAAAGTTTCCATCTTCCTTCAGTTTTTTCAAAACCTGCCGATGCCTGGGAGGAATCTTTTCATTTTTTTCCCATTCATTCAAAACAATGCCGTTGGGGATATTTACAAACTTCTCAGCCTTCATCCCATGCTTTATAAAGTAATCTTTAGAATTGGGAAGCAGGGAAACCACATAATCGGCTTTCCGGCAGAAGGAATTTTCCGCAACCTGCATCAGCACAATAAAGGGATGGTATCTGCTCATTCCGCCCAGCTCCATAGGACTTAAGGGCCACATATCGTGCACCTCATGGATCAGCTTTGCTCCGCACAGCTTCCTAATCTTCTGCCCCGCATAGGTATCCAGCGGATAGGTGGAAGATGTAATAACCACATCCGGCTTCAGGCTGTTCACAATCCTTCCGGCATTTTTCCAGATTTTATACACAAACCGGAACATGGTTAAAGCCCGCTTCAGGCCGTTTCCTTCATAGCGCCCGGTCTTTATCCAGCAGTACCGGATCCCGTCAATCACTTCCTTCTGGAAATCTTTCTTTACTTCGGGATTCCGGATGCGCAGATGGGAATAATCCCCGGCTATAATTGTTACCCTGTGCCCCGCCTCTGCCCATTCGCGGGCAAAATAATAGGGACGGAATTCCATCCCCATTTCCGATGAACCGGCATAATGATTTATCAGTAATATATTCATATATTCTCTTCCTCTGCCCTTTGAAACAGATGGATGCATCCCTCTCCTTAAGTTTTTCTATACTTTCCCCACACAGAAAATACTGTCTGAAACATAATCCCTATCTCTTTCCAGAACCCATACTCCCTGAGTTCCTTAAGGTTCCATTTCATTTTCTCCGGCAGAATCTCTTCCATATAAATGCGGTCCGCATCCTCTGCATTCTCCAGAAGCTCCGCCTCATTCCGGTAATAAATAGATGCCTTGCTCGTAATTCCTGCCGGCAGAAGCAGGGTGGCCCGCATCTCCGGCGTATACCCTTTTACAAACTCCACCACCTCCGGCCTTACGCCCACAAAGGACATATTTCCTTGAAGCACGTCGATCAGCTGGGGCAGTTCATCTAGACGCTTGTCTCTCAGGAATTGCCCGGCCTTTGTGATCCGGCTGTCGCCCGACACTGTTACCAGCGTCCCCTTCCGGTCCGCATGGTCTGTCATGGTGCGGAATTTATGGATCCGGAACTTCTTTCCATACTGTGTCACACGCTCCTGCCGGTAAAATACCGGGCCTTTTGAATCTGCCTTTATCATAACTCCAGTTATAATAAAAACAGGAGAAAGAACCACAAGCATAAATGCCGCGGCCGCTTTATCAAAAATATGTTTCGCAAAAAGGCTGTTCTTTTTCCTGTCCAGCATCTCATAGTAGGGCCTTACCTCTTCCGTCTGCATTCCTTTCGGAAGATCCTTCCACGCTCTCCAGACCATTCCTGCCTCCCTCTGTTCCTGTCATCTTCCCGGTTCTGCCGGCTTCCCTTTCCGGCAGACTCTTTTTTCATAATCTATCTGTGCGCCTTTTCCGGTTCAGCACACTGCCCGGCGGGGCTGATTTATATATTTCTGAACAATCCGGCTGTAATTCTCCAGAATATAATCTGCTTCTTCATCCGTCAGCCTGGTGTGCAGAGGCAGTGTCACCTCATTCTCGAAATGTCTGTAACTGTTTGGGTAATCTTCAATCCGGAATCCCAGCCTCTTATAAGCTGTATGCATGGGAAGCGGTTTATAGTGGACATTCGCCGAAATGCCGTTTTCCGCCAGTTCCCCGATTACTTTCTGCCGCTTCTCAAGGCTGATTCCCAGTATCCGTGTAATATAGAGATGGCCGGAAGAGCTATGCTCTTCTGTAAAATGCGGAAGCACTTCGATGCCCAGCGGCTTCAGCACGCGGTCATACTGCTCAATCAACTCCCTGCGCCGCTTAAGCATTCCTGGATACCGTTTAAACTGTGCCAGGCCAAGCGCCGCCATAATATCCGTCATGTTGCACTTATACCAGGGGCCCGCTATATCATACTCCCACGCTCCCAGCTTTGTCTTGGCCAGCGCGTCCTTGCTCTGCCCGTGCAGGGAAAACAGCTGTAACTGGCGGTAAATCTTTTCATCATCTGCACCGTCAATCTTCCAGGCCAGCGCCCCGCCCTCAGCGGTCGTGAAATTTTTCACTGCATGAAAGCTGAAGCTGGAAAAATCTGCAACAGACCCGGTCATTCTCCCCTTATAGGACGCCCCCAGTGCATGGGCCGCATCCTCCACAACCGCCGCCCTTCCTATAGCTTCCTGAAGACTGTTGGAAGGATGAAACAGTTTCTTTTTTCTCTCCAGAATCTCATATATACGGTCATAATCACAGGGAATGCCGCCCAGATCCACCGGAACCACCGCTTTGGTATGCTCATTTACCGCCCTTTCCAGAGCGTCATAATCCATTTCCAGGCTTCCCTCCTGGCAGTCCACAAGCACCAGCTTAGCTCCCACATGGCAGACTACCGATGCGGAAGCCGTATACGTATAGGCACAGGTAATAACTTCATCCTCTTCACTGCCGTATATGCCGTCCATGCCGCAGGAATCCCTGCCGATTCCCAGAAGCCTTAAGCTGAGCTCTCCGGCCGCTGTCTGACTGTTCAGGCAGACACATCCGGCCGCCTGTATATATTCTTTTAACAGTGATTCCAGTTTCTTTACCTTCGGACCGGTGGTAATCCAGCCGGACCGGAGGGTGTCAGCTACTTCATTTATTTCTTCCTCCGAGATATCCGGAGGGGAAAATGCTATATTCATCTTTCTGCCTGAAACGTTCTTTTTACCAGCTTCCATACGCTTCCTCCCTGGTTCTTCATGCTGTTCTGCCAGACACACTGACAGCCGTTATCCGGCAGGCTTATCCCAGCCAATATCCGGCTTTAAACTCTGTAAAACAGTATCCGGCCATTCCTTTATTCACAGCCCGCCACCCGTATCCCCACCAAAACATCCCTGTCTCTCCCAAACAGCCGTACCCGTATCATCACATACCTAAGACGGATCCGCTTCTTCACCACCCGG
>CATJHO010000088.1 GCA_949740535.1 uncultured Lachnospiraceae bacterium | reverse complement strand
GCTCTCAGAAGAGGGTTGGATTGAAAATAAAATAGAAGCCTGCTCTATCTGTGCCAGGTGTTATGAGAAGCTTGGGCAGGAAGAGTCTGCTCTGCTTACACTTTTACGCAGCATGAGCTTTGACTTGCCCAGGGCTGAATTGTGCTGTGAGATTGGAAAGTATTTTTTGGAGCACGGAAGCTTTTATCATGCGATTTATTGGTATGAAACTGCATTGGAGATACCTAAAAATGAATATTCCGGAGGGTTTGTTCTGCCGGACTGCTATGATTATATCCCTCTTTTGCAGTTATGCGTATGCTATGACAAATTGGGGGACCGGCAAAAGGCAAAAGAATACAATGAGAGAGCCGGAGCCTGTAAGCCATATTCTAAGGAATATCATTATAATAAGCAGTATTTTGACAAACTTTAAGTTTAAGGTATTTAATTCGACAAAAAGTAGCAATTGTTTCAGGGTTACATAAGATATTTGTAGAAAAGGATAATTTCCTGGTATCTTTTTCAAATAAGTATGAAGGATGTGTTTCATATGAATCAAAATAATTTATGTAACTGCTGTCAGAATCAATGCAATCCGCCCTGCTGTGAGCGCGGCCCGGCGGGGCCCAAAGGGGAACAGGGGCCTGTAGGTCCACAGGGAATCCAGGGTGATACCGGCTGTCCCGGTCCCAAGGGAGACAAGGGTGATCCCGGTCCTATGGGGCCTCAGGGGATTCCCGGCGTTCCGGGCGCAAGAGGTCCCAGAGGAAATACAGGTCCGGTAGGGCCTACAGGAAATACAGGTCCGAGAGGGTATGCAGGTCCAAGAGGTTACGCAGGCCCCCAGGGGATTCAAGGTATCCAGGGAGTCCGCGGCGACATCGGTCCGAAAGGAGATCCGGGCTGTGAAGGTCCTAAGGGTGATGCCGGACCTCAGGGTCCGGCGGGACCAAAAGGAGATATGGGTCCGATAGGCCCGCAGGGAGATATGGGGCCCCAGGGTCCGAGAGGTATTCCTGGCCCAACCGGCCCAACCGGTCCGACCGGTTCTATGGGTCCTCAGGGCGTGACAGGTCCGCAGGGGATCCAGGGTGTAACAGGTCCCGTTGGAGCACAGGGACCGAAAGGCTGTCCGGGGGATGAAGGTCCTATGGGAGCTGCCGGCCCGACCGGAGCCACGGGAGCTACCGGAGCCACCGGGGCAGCAGGAGCCACTGGAGCGACTGGAGCCACAGGAGCAGCAGGAGCGACCGGAGCCACAGGAGCTACCGGAGCAGCAGGAGCCACTGGAGCGACCGGAGCCACAGGAGCCACTGGCCCAACAGGTGCCGCCGGCACAGGAGCGATTATTCCCTTTGCCTCCGGTCTTCCGGTCTCTTTGACAACAGTCGCCGGAGGTCTTGCGGGTCTGCCTGCCTTTGTGGGCTTCGGAAGCAGCGCACCGGGCCTTACACTGCTGGGGTCTACAATCAATATCACCAATGCCAGTGGAACACTTTCTAACTTTGCCTTCCAGGTTCCGCGGGCCGGCGTTATCACTTCATTCAGCGCGTTTTTCAGCACAACGGCAGCACTGTCCCCGGTGGGTTCCACTGTGACAGTAAATGCACAGATTTATCAGTCAGCAACGCCGGATAATATATTTTCGCCCATACCCGGAACCCTGATCAGTCTGTCACCGGGGCTTTCCGGAGTAATATCCATCGGAACCTTGTTAAATGGCGCACTTACGGGACTTAATATTCCGGTGACGGCTCAGACGCGGCTGATGCTGGTATTTTCGGCAACAGCCAGTGGATTAACATTGATCAACACGGTCGCTGGATACGCCAGTGCCGGTTTAAGCATCAATTAACTAAGAATCATAAATATAATTCCCGGAGACCTCCGCTTTCGGAGCCTCCGGGATATTTGCATTGCAGGTGAAAGAGCAATTGGTATGAAGTTAAGCACTCCCCCAATTCCTTGTACCTGCCTCAAAACCATGCTATATTAAAATAAATATCTAAATTCGGCCATGTGTGTTTAGAAAGTAAAGGGAGGGGGTTCCAATGGTACAATTTTTGTTTTCTTACCATTGGACAGAAGCACATTGTTATTTGAGGATAGGAAAGCAGGAAGACAATCCTGTAGTTACGGACTGGAAGAATCATTACTTTGCCGGGAGTTTTGAAAAATACTTATTTCAGAAAGCATT
>CATJHO010000087.1 GCA_949740535.1 uncultured Lachnospiraceae bacterium | reverse complement strand
TCATCCAGCAGCCGTTCCAATAAATATTCCCTGTGATTCAAAAACATCTCCGTCACCTGATAGCTCTCTGTCTCTTCATATTCTACGGGATGCAGTGTTCCCTCATCGAAAGAGAGTATCGCTGCTTTTGGAAGTCCCAGAAGAATAGGCGAGTGAGTGGCAATGAGAAACTGACTGCCCGCTTCTGCCAGGCGGTGTATACAGATAAGCAGGCTCAGCTGCCGCTGCGGGGAAAGAGCCGCCTCCGGCTCGTCCAGGAGATAGAAGCCCTGTCCCTGAAAGCGGTTCTGCATCAGAGCCAGGAAGCTTTCCCCATGGGACTGCTCATGCAGGGACCGGCCGCCGTACCGCCGGTAATAAATCTCCGGCTTATCCCCGTCCCGGTATTCCTCCACCTGGGTAGCCACATTGTAAAAGCTCTCGGCACGAAGAAAGAAATTATCTCTTGGCCGCCGATAACCCTTTTTCAGAACCATCCCCTCATACAAATCCGAATGGGTATCTCTGGTGGAGAACCGAAAGTCCCTGCTTCCTCCCTCCGGATTCATGCCGTAAGCCGACGCAATGGCTTCCAGCAATGTAGATTTCCCTGTCCCGTTCTCTCCCACAAAAAACGTAACCGGTTTTTCGAAGCTTATGGAATGGGTTCCATGTAAAGCCTCTATCTCATGCAGATAGGAATCGGGATCTATCTTACTCCAATCTATGGTTAATCCGTTTACAAAAAGACTGCTGTTCATAGCTGCCTCCAAATTTAACGCCAGTCTTTCATCAGCTCCAGAAGTTCTGTCTCATAATCGCCCAAAAGCTCCTCCTGCCGGCCGCCGCTCCTGAGATTCGTCTCAACGCCCCGCCCGCCGTCCTCAAACTCCCAGATGTGATAGGGAACGCCCCGATAATCAAAGTCAATACTCCCACAGCCCTCTTCCTCACTGTAGGTATACTCCCATCCCCGTTCCTGTATAAACGCCAGTACTTTCTTTAAATGCTGCACCTGCTCCATAGTTCCTCCTGTAAATACTTTGCTGCCTTCCGTGTAAATCATATGCTGCTTTGAAACATTCTTTTTCTTTTAGAAAAATAAACATAATACCTTATTTTTATTATAAGCATACAAACACCGAATATCAATAAAAACAAGAAGCTGTCTTATTTCTACGCAGCCTCTTGTTGATAAAGTACAATATTTGTTGTATGATTGTAAAAACATTCTGTTCACTTTTAAAAGGAGTTTGTAAATATGAGATTTCAATTGAGACACTGGAGAATGGAAGACGCCGAAATACTTGCCAAGACTGCAGACAATCCAAAGATTGCTGCCAATCTGCGTAATGTCTTCCCCCATCCCTATACCCTGGAAGATGCCCGCTGGTTCATCAATGACTGCATTTCCAGGGGCGACAGCCATGGGCTCACACGGGCAGTCGAAGTGGAGGGAAAAGCCGCCGGCTGCATTGCAGTCACGCTCTTGAATGATGTATATGAGAAATCCGCCGAATTGGGCTACTGGCTCTCAGAAGAATACTGGCGGCAGGGCATCATGTCTCAGGCCGTGCAGACCATCTGCCGGGAAGCGTTTCAGACCTTTGACATTGTCCGCATTTTTGCAGAACCTTTTGCTCACAATTCCGGCTCCAGAGGTGTTCTGGAAAAGGCCGGTTTTACCTGCGAGGGCACTATGCGAAACGGTATCTATAAGAATGGCCAGGTGTATTCCTACTGTATTTATTCACTTCTTCGGGAAGAAATGGAGCAATAAAATCGGTAAACGTGCAGGAAATAAAGGCATTTAAATCAACTATTTTCAACTTAACTTTATAAAAAACAAGGCAGAACCTCATATAATCACAAGGCTCTGCCTCTCATCCCTAAAACCTTATTCTGTTACCACTTTATGGTATGCCTTTTTCCCTTTGCGGATAATCAATGCACCGTCACCGTCCAGATCGGCAGTGGTAAAGCTCTTATAAACATCCGTCACCTTTTCATCATTGACCGTAACGCCGCCCTGCTGCACCAGACGCCGGGCCTCGGAGCGGGTAGGCGCAAGTTTTGTCTCCACCAGCAGAGACAGGATATCCCTGCCAGCCTCCAAATCAGCCTTGGGATAAGCTGTGGTGGGCATATCGTCTGTCTTGCCGCCATGTACAAAGAGAGCTTTGGCCGCTTCCTGAGCCTTCTCTGCTTCTTCTTCTCCATGAACAATCTTGGTAATCTCGTAAGCCAGCACTTCCTTGGCGTGGTTGATCTCGGCGCCCTCCAGTGCTCCCAGCCTGCGTACCTCTTCCATAGGCAGGAAGGTTAAGAGTCCCAGACACTCCTCCACCTTCACATCTTCAATATTTCTCCAGTACTGGTAGAACTCGTAGGGAGAAGTTTTCTTTGGATCAAGCCATACGGCGCCCTTCATGGTTTTGCCCATCTTGATGCCCTCGCTGGTAGTGAGCAACTTGAAGGTCAGGCCGTAGGCCGGCTTGTTCTCTTTTCTGCGGATCAGCTCCACACCGCCGATGATATTGGACCACTGATCGTTTCCGCCCATCTGCATCTGGCAGCCGTACAGCTGATTCAGCTTCAGGAAATCATAGGACTGCATAATCATATAGTTGAACTCAAAGAAGGTCAGGCCCTTCTCCATTCTCTGCTTGTAGCACTCTGCCGTCAGCATCCGGTTTACCGAGAAATGGGCACCTACTTCCCGCAGAAATTCCACATAGTTCAGATTCAGGAGCCAGTCGGCATTGTTGGCCAGAACAGCCTTATCATCCGCAAAATCCAGAAACCGAGAGAGCTGCCTCTGGAAGCATTCTGCATTGTGGCAGATGGTTTCCTTTGTCATAACTTTGCGCATATCGGACTTGCCGGAAGGATCGCCGACCATGGTAGTGCCGCCGCCCAAAAGAGCAATAGGTCTGTGTCCCGCCCTCTGCATGTGCATCATTGCCATAATCGTAAGGAAATGCCCGGCCGTCAGGCTGTCCGCCGTGGCATCAAAGCCAATATAAAAAGTTACCGGTTCCTTTCCGCCTAAAAGCTCCCGGACTTCTTCCGAGTGGGTACATTGCTCAATGAAGCCGCGCTCCATCAGTGTGTCATAAACATTTTGTGCCATTGATTTTCTCTCCTTTTCCTCAAAATTTGCTCTGCCGGGCAGCCTGGTTCGGCTTTGCCTGCGGCTGCCGAGCTTCACTCCATTTTACTCCGCCGGGCAGCTCGGTTCCGCTTTGCTCCACCTCGCTCACGGGCTTCGCCCTATAGCCAGGAGAAAAGGCTGGCATTTTGTGCAGGCACAATCCCTGCTTTTTCTCCTGGCTGCCCGGCTCACTGCCAGCGTGCAAAAAATAACCCCCCGTCCTTTAAAAGGACGAGGGTTGTACTCGTGTTACCACCTTTTTTTCATAAACGGCTCACACCGCTTACCTCTTCAAGCGCCTGCCAGCCTGGCCATACGCTCTAGCACGATAACGTGTGCAGGGTTCCGTCGCAGCCTACTTGGATATTCCGTTGGGTGCGAAGCTCAGGGAGGTATTCAAAAACAGGCATCCCCCGCGCCTCTCATCAGCCGGCTGCTTTCTGTTGGGTGTTTCTGCTCTCTACTTGTTCCCGTCTGTGCCTTTGTAATCATGAAATTTGCATATCTATGAGATACTAGGGTCATTATAGCTGGTACGGATTTGTTTGTCAACTGGATTCTTCCAGGATGCCTAAATAAAGAAGGGACAAAATTAATGTACTGAATGCCCTGTATTTTTGGTTCGCTGCAAAATATGTTTCCTCTTCCTTAAATACCGCTTCATTCAGTTCCGAAAGTCTGTCTAAGTTAAACTCTGCTCCTATATACCCCAAATATTTCATAAATTCGTTTTCCGCATGCAGCAAGGTCTTATCTGTTATCTTATTAAACTGAATCTCTTTTTGATTTTCCGGAAGCCCTATGCAGGATTTTATATCTTTGCCCAGCTTAAACGTATACTCATGTGTATCATCTCGAAAATTGGACAGCACAAAACTTTCAATTGAAGGATAACTTAGAAGCAGCAGGCCGCCTTTTTCAAAATCCGTATCATCTCCATAAGGCTCCGTCAACATAGAAAGATACCATTCTATCCGCTTTACATCTGTATTGGATTGATTATCTCTGTCAAATAAATAGAATTTGGCCGCATTATCCATGTCCAGCCCATACGTATTAATTAAATATTCACAAATTTTATCTAAATAAGCTGTTTCTGAAATATCCTTTATATTGCTTTCCTTTGTATTAATTACATATACCCGGCTGTGTCCACATTGATTATTTATAAACTTTGCCGGACTGTTCCGCCGTTTTTCTATATAATCATAATGAAGCAGTTTCCCAAAAATGATTTTAAGCAGGTTAAATTCCGTACCCGCGCCTTCCACAAAATAAATAACCGTCCCAATATTTTTGTTAAAACAAATCTTCATCCGATTCTCCATATACAGGCCTTCCCCCAAAGACACCACTGTTGTACATCTTAGGTATATTCTGTGAATTTCTCGGCTGTTCCTGTGAAAACCGGTGAACCCTGCTTCCATCCGCCCCATGAAATTCTACAGCATATTCCTGATCTGGCCGCAGAATCGAATTGGACAAAATATTTGAGCTGTGGGATACCATAATCATCTGCGCCTGCTTTGCATATTTCATAAAATACGTAATCAAAATGCTCATCAATTCATTATGAAAGCCGCTGGAAAACTCATCAATCAGCAAAAATCCGCCCTTTTCAAGCACTGGAAGATAGGCTGTCAGCACTTTGATCAGCGCACGGTTTCCAAGAGACTCCTCAAGGAAAGGAACAGATACCTTAAGCCCTTCCCTTTGATAAAACAAAATCTTCTCCGGCGCAGTAACGGTATAACTTCCGCTCTCCGACACATTGGTATAGCGAATTCTCTGATCATGCCCAATTGCTTTCAAAAATTCATTGATTTTTTCAATTCCCCCATGCTCATAATAGACTTGTGACTCTCTTGAAAACTCCTGTTCATCCAGCCTCGCTGGAGCCGCATTGACATACTTGGAGTTCTTTAGAAAGTCCATCCATTCTGACAATACCGGATCCTTTACAAGACGGCCGTTAAAATACAGGGTCCGCAAAAACAATCCGTCCGCCTTAATTAGATTTGAGTCGTAAACGGTTTCCCCCTCTAAATAATCTCTGGCATGATTCCCAACTCTCTCCAGTAAGAGCTTTTTATCTTTTTTTAACTGCTCCACAAATATCTTATTTCCAAAATCATACTTCAGTTGAAATGTAATTTTGCAGTTCTGCACTAAAAATTCATATTCAATGCAGAATTCTCTTTTATTTGATAAAAGACTTTCATAAAAAGGCATTCTGATATTACGCTCTTCAAACATCAGTTCCAGCAAAAGCTTCAGCGCATCCAGCACTGTCGATTTTCCGCTTCCATTTCCTCCCACAAACACAAGCCCCTTCAAAATCCCATTTGAAGACACGTTTTGCGGGAGAATGGTATAATTCGTCCTTTGGAGATCAATCACTGTTTTCGCTTTAAAGCATTTAAAATTTTCAATTGTTACTCTAGACAGCATAGAAAATCCTCCAATTCAGCTTTATATCTTACAGTATATCCAAATCCCATCTTGATCGCAATATTTTTACAGTATTTATTATTAATACTGCATTTTTTTTACCTTCTTCCCTTCAACTCCCTCTCACTTTTCCACAACCCGTCCATCCGCTTCAACCCTTACTCCAAAGGACAGCTCTTGAAGCCGCTGGTAATAATCCGGATTCCCGCCAAGAAGCCGCATCTGATTCCCCTCACTGATACAGGGGACGGCCCGCACCCAAATCTCATCTCCTGTAAGCTCCAGCTCCACCATAATGCTCTCATAGACACTGTTGTTAAAAATAAAATTACCCAGACTGTAGAAAATCGGCTTTCCCTGATAAAATTCAATTCCCTGAAGCACATGCGGATGGCTGCCAATCACAGCGTCTGCTCCTGCGTCAATATATTGATAAGCCAGCTCTTTTTGATAGTCCTCCGGGAAGGTATTGCGCTCAATACCCCAGTGGACCAGCACCGCCACAAAGTCACAGGTCTCTTTCGCCTTCTGTATCTCTGCCACAAGCAGTGCGGGATCATACGTGGTAAATACACCCGACGCGTATTTAGAGGCATTCCAGGATGCCACCGGAATCACCCGGCTTGCCCCCAGGAATCCAAGGGTCTTTCCCTGAACCTCAAAGGTCTTCAAAGCCCTGGCTTCTTCCAGATCCGCCCCGGCCCCCACATGCGCAATCCCGGCCCCGTCAAGAGCTGTGATAGTCTCCGTCAGCGGATCCCGGCCAAAGTCCAGAATGTGATTGTTGGCAAGGGTCACCAAATCCACACCCAGTTCTGCCGGAATGCTGACCAGATCCGGCGGCACCCGGAAGGTGTATTCCTTATCCTCCATGGCTTCTCCTGTGGTTCCAAAGGGAAATTCCTGATTCAAAATAAACAGATCTGCATTCTTAGTGAGGGCAAGCACCTCTTCCGAGGCAAGGGCCGAAATCCCACTGTTCTGGTATTTACTCTGAGCATATTCCGTCAGATACAGATCCCCTGCAAACAAAAGCCGTATAGAATCCGCTTCCACAGCCGGCTCCGGTATGGGTAACTCCTTCTCCGCAGTCTCCGGCTTTGGTTCTTCCTCTGTTTCTACTGCCAGGTCTGCCAGCATTTCCTCTGTGCCAAGCCCTGCAAAGGCGGCCGCTGTTTCCGGCCTGTTTCCGGCAAAATCCAGAAGTCCTCCAAAGTAACAGACTCCTGCCGCCAGCACCAGAACAAACATACAGCCTATAAATCCCATACCTAATCCTCTAAAAAACGCTTTCATACTGCTTCTCCATTTTCATGAAACAAACTGATATCTGTGAGAGGCCTGTCCCTTCCCTCTCTCATTTTGCTGCTCCTTACTGCTTTTGTATATCTTATCACAAAACTTTGGAAAAAGAAAATCAAAAGCTCCATGCAGATGTTTTCTCCCATCTGCACAGAGCTTCTCTTTTTGTAATTATCTCTTTTTTTCCAGGGGTACACGATACCCAATAAAATGATTTTGATACAGAATCTGAAAATATTTTGTAAGCCGTGGAATTAAAGGCTCTGCCTTCTCTCCATACCGCTCCTTCACCAGAAAACTGATCTCATAGATCGTGCGCGTTCCGTCCATCTGCTGCCACACAAAACTCCCGTATTCATCCAGGCTGATGTGGCTCATCCTGGGCCGCTTAAATACCTTCTGGGCCAGCCGGTTATAAAATCCCTTGTTCTCTATGTGAATCACAACCAGCTTCTTCTCATCCAAATCCCAGGTATGTTCCGGCGCGCACACCGGTACATAATCCAGATAATTCTTTTTCTGCTTTCTGCCCATTTACTTCTCTTTCCGCTTTACAGCCGCCCACATGGTTGCTGTCAGAAGCGCAAAGAAAATGAGGCCGCCCAAGTTGCTGTTGATAGGTGTTCCGGAAACCAGAGAGGCAAGAAAATCGCCCAGCGTGCCAGCACCCATGGGAATAATGGCAAATACCGCCAGCAGAATACCCACAAGTCCCTCGCCGGCAATCAGGCCGGAACAGTAGAGCACACCGTTCTCAATCATATCCTTTTTCGCCTTTTCTGTCATGTTCTTCCGCTTCTCAAAGATCCAGCGTACCACGCCGCCCAGCATCATAGGCGTACTTAAGTGGATAGGAAGGTACAGACCTACTGCAAATGGAAGTACCGGAATGCCCAAAACCTCTACCACAATTCCGATAAAAGCTCCTGCAAATACCAGATTCCAGGGAAGATTACCGCCCATAACACCCTCTACGATCATCTTCATCAGTGTTGCCTGAGGCGCGGGCAGTTCCTGGGAGCCATAGCCCCATGCAGCGCTCAAAAGATAGAGAATCGCTCCGATGGCGATGGAGGATGCCACGACACCTACCAGCTCGCCGATCTGCTGCTTATACGGCGTAGCGCCCACAATATAACCGGTCTTCAAATCCTGAGAGGTATCGCCTGCAATCGCCGCAACAATACAGATTACAGAACCGATGGCAATGGCCGCCGTCATGCCGGCCTGTCCCACCTGTCCGGTAGCTTTCAGAATAATCGTTGTCACCAGAAGGGTTGCAATCGCCATACCGGAGACCGGATTATTGCTGCTGCCGATCAATCCTACCATACGGGAGGAAACCGTAGCAAAGAAGAAACCAAAGATAACAATCAAAACTGCACAGAACAGATTCACCGGAACCACGGGAATCAGCCACAGCAGAACAGCCAGTACTGCAACAGCAATAAAGATCACCTTCATAGAAAGATCCTTGTCCGTGCGCTCGCCAGTACCCGCACCGCCTTTTCCGTAGCCTTTCATGGCTTCCCTGAAGGTCTTTACAATCAGAGGCAGAGATTTAATCAGGCTGATCACACCGCCAGCCGCCACTGCACCTGCGCCGATATACTTGATATAGTTTGTCCATACTGCAAAGGAACCGCCTTCCGCATAAAGCTCTGCAACGGTCACATCTGCCGGAAACAATACGGAATTGCCTCCGAACAGCACAATCAGGGGCATCAGTACAAACCAGCCTGTGATACCGCCTGCAAACAGATAAGAAGAAATCTTCGTCCCGCAGATATAACCTACGCCCAGCAGAGCCGGAAGTACGTCCATACCAACACCGGCTCCCGCATAAGCCGGAATCTCATAGTGAACCTCACTGGGGAACAGCTTCAGGCCGTCCGCAATGAACTTATAAGCAGCTGCAATGCCCAGACCCTTGAATACAATCCCGGCCTTGGCGCCGCCCTCTTCTCCTGCCAGCAGCACCTCCGCACAGGCCTGTCCTTCCGGATAGGGAAGCACACCGTGCTCCTGCACAATCAGCGCTTTCCGTAAGGGTACCATAAACAGAACGCCCAGCGCTCCGCCGATACCGGCAATAATCGCAATCTCCACCAGCGAGGGCGCCTGCGTTCCCCACTCCGCTGCCCACAGAAACAGCGCCGGCATGGTAAAAATCGCACCGGCCGCTACAGACTCGCCTGCGGATCCGATGGTCTGCACCATATTATTCTCCAGCACAGAATCCCTGCGCAGGATCACCCGGATCACGCCCATGGAAATAACCGCCGCCGGTATGGAAGCCGAAACGGTCATGCCAACACGCAGTCCCAGATATGCATTGGCTCCGCCAAAGAGCACTGCAAGAAGAATGCCCAGAATGATGGAAGTTGCTGTAAATTCCGGCAGATTCTTCTCCGCCGGAACAAAGGGTTTGAAACTGTTGTCACTCATACTCTCTCTCCTTCTCTTGGAAGCCCGCTTCTCTCTCCCATACAAAACGGACTCCGAATTATGTTTTTAAGTATACCATAATCCGCCAAGACTTGACAACTGTTTCTCCCTCATAAACAAAGTTCAAAAATTATCGAAAACCGTTAAAATATTCCTCTATCTGCATAAAAGCCCTTCTAAACCTGTTCCGAGCCGGCTGTATGGCTGCTCTGCCGGATTCCCTCATCCACGATCAGATCCTCCCCTTCCGCCGCCGAAACAGCCAGAAAATCGCACCGCTCATTCTGCTCATGTCCATTGTGGCCTTTGACCCAGATAAAGCTTACTTTATGGTTTTCTATTGCCTTCAAAAGACGCTTCCACAGATCCACATTCTTTACCGGCCCCGTACTGCCCTTCCAGTTTTTCTTCAGCCAGCCCTCGATCCAGTGCTTGTTAAAGGCATCTGTCACATACTTGGAATCCGAATAGACCTCCACCTGACAGGGACGGTTCAATGCCTCCAGTCCCGCGATCACTGCCATCAGCTCCATCCGGTTATTGGTCGTCTTCACATAGCCCTGGCTGTACTCTCTGGTATGCAGATTCCCCTTGGTATCCTCATAAGCCAGTATGGTTCCATAGCCTCCTGGTCCTTCCGGATTTCCCCTGGCCGCTCCGTCCGTATAAATTCTTACCAGCATTCCTCCGCCTCCTTTTTTCTTACTCTCTCCCGGCAGACGTCATTCCCGCTGCCGCCTATGCCACGTCTGAAGTGCAGTAAGGACACTTGTCCGCTTTTATATGAATCTCAGACATGCAGTGAGGGCAGATCTTTGTTGCAGGTTCCACAGGCGCCGCCGGTACCTCTTTCTTCCGATGAAGCTTGTTCATCTGCTTCACCACAATGAATACCACAAAGGCTGTCAGCAGAAAATTAATCAGTCCTGTGATAAAGCTTCCGTAGGCAATGGTGGAAGTCGCCGCCTTCGCCGCGTCCAGTGTCGCATAGGAATTGCCATCCAGAGCAATAAACATATTGGAAAAATCCAGCCTTCCTGTAAACAGACTGATAAAAGGCATTACTATATCATTGACAAGAGAACTGACCAGGGTATTAAAGCCGCCGCCGATAATAACACCAACCGCCAGATCAATCATATTTCCCTTCAATGCAAATTCTTTAAATTCTTTTAACATTTGTTTCCTCTCCTTTACTTTTATTGTGTCAGTTCCCGGCTCATTGCCTCTGCCCACCTGGAAAATTCATAAAACTTATCAATATATATAGTAACAATCTGCCCGCACGCTTCCTGAATCAAGATACTGTCATAATCATGGCTGAGATCATTTCTGGTCTTCAACATATCCATCCACACATCCCCGTCAATCATCTGCAGTGCAAAAGCTTTTTTCAATACCTCCCTGGGAGAGCCTTTGGGGAAATCCACCACCGCATAATACTGAGTAATAATGTCCTTCATCACTTTCCAGGCCAGATCAAACGTAATCGTGAATTTCGCTCCTGTCCGTATCTGTTCCCTTAGCCCTTGAGCCAAATAAAAGAACTTCCTTAGCACCATAGCCTCTGCACAGCTGTGCAGTCCGGACCAATACTTCATCCACAGTCATATTACCGCCGCCATTTCTTAATTTATATTCTGTCCCATCCATTATACACATTCCAGGACCCCATTTACAAGCTAAAACAATCGACAGCAGAACAAAATACTCCGGGACAAAAAACGGCCCCGGATCCTTCTTCCGAAACCGCTTTTGTATTACGCCTGTCCTCTGACTCAGATAAACATCAGATAAAGAAATATTTTGCCAGAAACAGCAGCGCCAGAATATACATCACCACACTGATCTTCTTCCCCTTTGCCTTCCCGGAAGCCACATTCAGCACAACATAGGAGATAACTCCCATGGAAATACCCTCAGAAATGCTGTAGAAGAAGGGCATTGCCGAGATACAGATAAAGGCCGGAATCCCTTCCGCAAAATCCGTAAAGTCAATCGATCCAACCTGATTTACCATATAGAAGCCCACCACAATCAGCGCCGGAGCCGTCGCAAAGGACGGAATGGCAAGGAAAATGGGGGAAAGCAGCAGTGACAAAGCAAAGAGAACCGCTGTTGTCATAGCAGTCAGACCGGTTCTTCCTCCCTCAGATACACCAGAAGCGCTCTCCACAAAGGTCGTGGTAGTAGAAGTACCCAGAACCGCACCCGCCGTGGTAGCAACAGCATCTGCCATCAGAGCGCCCTTGATGCGCGGAAGCTTCCCGTCCTTATCCAGCATGTCCGCTTTGGAAGCCACGCCGATGAGCGTTCCAAGCGTATCAAACATGTCCACAAACAGGAACGCAAATATTATCACCAGAAATTCGCCAAAGGGAATGGATACAAAATCAAGCTTTGCAAAAATAGGTGCAATGCTGGGAATGGAAAGTCCGCCTGAGAAATCCGGAAGCAGTCCATAGAATCCAATCTCCGGATTGGGAACATAGAGCCCTGCAGACTGGCAGAGAATTCCCAGAAGCCAGGTAACCAGAATTCCCCAGAGAATATTGCCCTTTACCTGCTTAATCACCAGAATGGATGTAATCAGCACACCGATAATGGCCAGAATCACCGTGATCCCCACATCCTGCATGGTACCGCCCTCGACTGCATCCAGGGAAAACAGCTCCACAAGGGTCGCTCCCCCTACCACAATCTTGGCATTCTGAAGACCGATAAAGGCGATAAACAGTCCAATACCCACAGACACCGCCTTCTTTAAGTTGACCGGAATGGAATTAAAAACAGCCTCCCGGATATTAAAAAGAGAAAGCAGAATAAAAATCACGCCTTCCACAAAAACAGCTGCCAGAGCTGCCTGCCAGGGATAACCCATGCCCAGTACAACCGTGTAGGCAAAGTAAGCATTCAGTCCCATGCCGGGAGCCAGTGCAAAGGGGTAGTTGGCGAAAAGCGCCATACATACGGTCCCCAGAAACGAAGCAAGAACCGTCGCCGTGAAAACCGCACCCTGATCCATGCCTGCCGCGCTTAAGATACCGGGGTTTACCGCCAAAATGTACGCCATCGTCATAAACGTGGTGACACCGGCCAGAACCTCTGTCTTCACTGTAGTGTTGTTTTCCTTCAGTTTAAACATTTTTTCTAACATACAATTTCCCTCCATATTGTAGTTCCGTAAAAATACCACCCACAGCCTCTGTCTGTGAAGCTGTGGGTGGCAACAAACAAAAACACAGTATAGAGTTTACCACATTTACAAAAAAAGGTAAACTTCTTTTTCTAAAACTTTCGTGTACGGAATGGCTGCCTATCCTCAAAAGCACCCTTCAAAAGCATCCACTGCCTTTTTCACTTCATCCTGTGCAAAGGAAAGCTGCTCTTCCTCTGTGGCATTCTCCCGCATATCCACGGCTCCCACCAGAAGAAAGGCCACGTAATCACCTTTGCGGACCACCTGAGAGGCCTGCGTCTTGGCCATGTTCATGGGATAAATCATCTGATCCTCCACGATGGTTGTCCGGATCCGCTGAAATTCTTCCTCAAGAGCATCTCCCTTTCCTTCTGCTGCCTTTGCGATAACCACCCGGTCGGGATGGGCGCTGATCATAGGCATCTGGGCTGCAAACGTATCAATCAGGGTCATATCAATTCCCATAAACTGAGACAGCGCTTCCTCATCCAGATCCGTATCCGGAAGATAATCCTCCCCGTAAGCCTCCTGAACCGCTTTCAGAATCTCCTCCACAGCCGGTTCCTTCTGGGCCGTGCTTCCTTTACACCCGGACAGTGCTCCGGCCATCAGCAGTATACATCCTGCAATCCACCCTATGTTCCAAAATCTTCTCATGTCTTCTCCTCCTTTATTGTAACCGTCACATAATATGCTGCACGGTTAAACCCTGCTTCAATGCCCGCCGGCGTATAGAATACAAGGTTATTCCAGTCGTCCGACAGATCCTGTTTTAAGATCTCTTCCGGCGTATTAATATTCAGCACCTCAAAGGCGCCCTCATTTTTATCTTCCTGTTCCGCCATAAGCTCCTGAAACTGTCTGGCCAGCGCAATGTCAATGTCTATGATTTCGTCCTTGGGAATCTCCTCTCCGGTAGTCAGATCAAAGGTGATACACTGAAGCATACCAAAATCCTCCCAGATCCCCTCATAATTAAAGAAATAGGTGTACGTGCCCACCGCCACGCTCATAACCTCTTCATCCATATAGGTTACATAGGAAACAGTCTCCACACCCTCCGGCGCCCCGATGTATGCCTGATCGCGCACGGGACAGGCCAGTGCTTCAATCTTAGCGTTGATCTCTTCCTCATTCGGGAAACGGCCCCCCGTAAGCTGTGGATAGTAGAAATAATACCTTCCCGTCTCATCCTCATGGCTTCGGCCTGTAAACTCCACCAAATCCATAAATTCCGCCGGAACCGCATTGACCAGATGCCGATAATAAGCATCATCCGGGGAAGGAATGTAGTCCGGATCCGGCTCATAGTTGGGTCCCTTCAGAAAATACCGGTAAAAGGGCAGGGAATGTTCCCGGTTCAGGGTAACAGAGATCCACCCTCCCTCTTCCTGGTTCAGCCCAAGCTCCACACCCACCGGCGTGTAGTACACAAATCTCTGGTCCTCATCCGCAAATCGTTCCGCCAGAGCTTCCACACTCTCAAAGCCGTCAATGATCTCCTGGCTTCCCGGATTCTGCCAGGTACACAGACTCCAGAACCGGGCGCAGAGTCCCAGCGAAATGGGCATTATCTCATCCGGCAGAATCTCCTCTCCCGTATGCATATCGAAATTCGCAGACCTAAGAAATTCATGGACAAAACCGTCCGATTCATAGCGGACGCCCAGACGCAGGACGATACTCAAGATATCCTCGCTCATATAGGTTACATAGTAGATTGCGGAAGGCCGTTCCTTCCCCTCCTCCATCTCTACCGAAAGCATATCCTGAATTCTGGAATTTATACGCTCTTCTACGGCCTTGTCCTCCATTTCCGCCTGCGGAAACTCGTAGCTGTCTTTCTGATTCGGTATGGCCGGTCCCATTTCTATTGACTTCCACTCCACGGTGTAACTGAGATCGTATACAAAGGCATCCGTAAGCTCCCGGTAGAAGTCCTCCTCCGGATCCGGAATATAGGGATAATCGAGCTCCACTGCCGGACGTCCTCCCTGAAGCATTCCTCTTCCATGAAGGTATTCTCCGGAAGCATAGACATCTTCCGTAACCAGAGAGCCGTCAAACACTTCATCAAAACCATACGATTCCGCCGGCTCCTCTGACGGCTGTCCGCTCCAGAGATCCCCGTTCCAGGAATCTTCACTCCTGGGATCCTTTTCTTTTGGTATCGTAAAAAAAACTGCCAGCCAGCCCAGGGCTGCAATCATGATTACGACTGCAATCCCCGCTGTTGCAGCTCCCGCTATAGTGGCAGTCTTTTTGTCCCTTGTCTTTTGTATCTTCTTCTGCCCGCCTTGCTCCAGCTTCTGATTTATCTTTCCATATCCACAGCTTCCACAGACGCCGTCCCGCATAACTGCCCCGCATTTTGGACAGAAATCATACCTGTTCTGTTCACTCATTCATATCCCCGCTTCCATACCGGTCCTCTGACAGCTCCCTGACCTCTCTCATCCCAGAACAGGAGAACGATTCCACCTCTGCCAGAAGTAAATGTACGCTTCACAAGCAAATCATATCATATTTCCTTCTCATATTCCACATTTTCATTGAAATTTCCCAGGTTTTATGTATAATAATAAAAGTGAAAAACCACCAAAATCTAGAAAACACGAGGACAAAACATGATACAGGCAGTTAATGTAACTCTGAGAATCGGAAAAAAAGCCCTCTTTGAGGATGTAAACATTAAATTTACGGAAGGAAACTGTTACGGCCTCATCGGCGCCAACGGAGCAGGCAAATCCACATTCTTAAAAATTCTCTCCGGAGAACTGGATTCCACTAAGGGCGAGATCGCCATCACCCCCGGACAGCGGCTTTCCTTCTTAAAGCAGGATCATTTTCAGTATGACGAATACCCTGTGATGGATACGGTCATTATGGGAAATGCCCGTCTCTACGAGATCGCCAGGGAAAAGGACGCTATCTATGCCAAGGAAGATTTCACGGATGAGGACGGCATCCGCGCCAGTGAGCTGGAGGCGGAATTTGCTGATATGAACGGCTGGGAAGCAGAAGCAGACGCCGCCTCCCTCCTGAATGGTCTGGGCATTGAGACGGAACACCATTTCACTCTGATGAAAGATATGCCCGGTCCCCAGAAGGTAAAGGTTCTTCTGGCTCAGGCTCTCTTTGGAAGCCCGGATGTTCTCCTCCTGGACGAGCCCACCAACCACCTGGATCTGGACGCCATCGCCTGGCTGGAGGAATTTCTGATCAACTTTAACAATACCGTGATTGTGGTCTCCCATGACCGCTATTTCCTGAATAAGGTCTGCACCCATATTGCAGATATCGACTATGGCAAGATCCAGCTCTATGCAGGCAACTATGACTTCTGGTATGAGTCCAGCCAGCTGCTGATCCGCCAGATGAAAGAAGCCAACAAGAAAAAGGAAGAAAAAATTAAGGAGCTGCAGGAATTTATCTCCCGGTTCAGCGCCAATGCTTCCAAGTCCAAGCAGGCAACCTCCAGAAAACGCGCGCTGGAGAAAATCGAACTGGATGAGATCAAACCCTCCAGCCGGAAGTACCCCTATATTGATTTCCGTCCCAACCGCGAGATCGGCAATGAGGTTCTGACGGTAGACGGCATCTCTAAAACCATCGACGGTGTAAAGGTACTGGACAATATCTCCTTTATCCTGGGGCATGACGACAAGGTCGCCTTTGTGGGAAGCAATGAATTTGCCAAAACAACCCTTTTCCAGATCCTGTCCGGTGAAATGGAGCCGGACGAAGGCACCTACAAGTGGGGCGTTACCACCAGCCAGGCTTATTTCCCCAAGGATAACACAGCGGAATTTGACAACGATGATATTATTGTAGACTGGCTTACCCAGTACTCCGAGATCAAGGACGTCACCTATGTCCGCGGCTTCCTGGGCCGTATGCTCTTTGCGGGAGAGGACGGCGTCAAGAAGGTCCGGGTACTTTCCGGCGGCGAGAAGGTCCGCTGTATGCTCTCCAAGCTGATGATTTCCGGGGCCAATATTCTCATCCTGGACGAGCCCACTGACCATCTGGACATGGAGTCCATCACAGCATTGAACAACGGCCTGATCAAGTTCCCAGGCGTGCTTTTGTTCTCCTCCCGCGATCATCAGATCGTTCAGACTACTGCCAACCGCATTATTGAACTTCTGCCAGGCGGCGCTATGATTGACAAGATTACCACCTACGATGAATATCTGGAAAGCGATGCTATGGCCAGAAAACGTACTGTCTACAGCAAGGCTGCCAGTGCGGAGGAGGATAATTAATAACTATTTTTCCATTGCCTGCCTTCCGTTTTTTTGCTATAATATAAGCAGATTAGTAAAACAAGGGGAAAACGGGAGGTATTCATCATGGACGTACTGAAAAAATGTCAAAAAGCCGAAATTTATAAAGAGGAGGAACTCATCTGTTCTGTAGAAGTGTTCCGGGATCTGGCTTCTGATGTCTGGCTGTCCCTTCCAAAGGATTTTCCTCTGGAGGCGCCAGGTGTTTACACTGTAATCTTTTATGACTCTGTGGCTGGTTTATTACGATGCCGCTGTGATCTGGGAGAAATTCAGACCCTTTCTGATGAATGGGATTCTGTTCCCTGTACGATTCAGGAGGTTTTAGAGGCCCAGCAGCGCAGACTGGATCTGAAGATTTCACTGGAAACTCCTCTGGAGCTGTTCTGTACCTATATCCCCGGCTCTCCTTCCGGTATTCCTGAACGGATTAAGGGAACCAGCCGTAATGTCAGCGCCGGCGGTATCTACTTCTTATGCGATTATTTACTGCCTGTGGACAGCGTTGTCCAGTTCCAGCTTCACGGAGCATCCAAGCCCCTGCTGCTGGCTGCCAAGGTCCTTCGAAACGAAAGTCTGGCAGGAACTCCCCCCTACGGCCATGGCTGTAAATTTATCGAGCTGAAGCCTCAGACAGAAGCAGTCTTGAGAAATTACATATTCCGTCAGGAACGTCAGCGCCGTTTCTAAATGTGTATAAAATAAGAGCAGATTTACCAGTTTACCGGTGAATCTGCTCTTTTTGTTCCAGGTACAGCCAGTGCTGCACCACCGCATATCCTTATAAATTCATGTGCTTTTTCAACTGCCTGACTACCTCTTTGATATCAATGGGCTTTGCTATATGGGCGTTCATTCCACATTCCAGGCACCGCTGAATATCCTCGGAAAAAGCATCTGCTGTCATAGCAATAATTGGAATATCTGCATCGGAACGCTTCAATTCCCGAATAGCCTTCGCTGCCTCATAGCCTGTCATCACCGGCATACGGATGTCCATCAAAACCGCATCATAATATCCTTCCGGAGATTCCTGGAACTTCTCCACACAGAGTTGTCCATTTTCTGCCCAGTCAAGTTCCACACCCAGATCGGTAAGCAGCGCCTCTGCAATCTCCCAGTTCAGCTCATTATCCTCTGCCAGCAGAATCTTCTTCCCAACAAGGACCTCTTCCTCTTCTTCCTCTGCCGCAGCCTCTACATCCATCCCTGCTTCCTCCATATACTGGCGCAGGCCATAATATAATGTTGACTTAAACAAAGGTTTTGAAATAAATCCATTGATTCCTGCCGCCTTGGCCTTGTCTTCAATATCACTCCAGTCATAGGCAGAAATCAACAGAATGGGAATGTTTTCACCCATCCGATCCCGAATCGTCCTGGCTGTCTCAATCCCGTCCATCCCTGGCAGTTTCCAATCAAGAAGAATAATCTGGTAACCATCATTCCGCTTATAATGATCCTCGATCATTCGTACTGCTGTCTCACCGTCATAGGTCCACTCCGCTCCGATGCCGATCTCCTTGAGAGCGTTTACTGCACTTTCACAGAGCTGTCTGTCGTCATCCACCACCAGCATCTTCCAGCTGGGAAGTATCATATCCACTTCCTTCGCAGGTGCTTTCTCCAAATCCAGCGTTACATGGAAGGCAGTCCCTTTCCCCTGCTCGCTTTCCACCTCGATGGTTCCGCCCATGGTATCCACAATATATTTTGTGATAGCCATACCAAGACCGCTTCCCTCTGTCCGGTGAACCCGCGTATTGTCCTCTCTTGAGAAAGATTCAAAAATCCGCTCCCGGAATTCTTTGGACATACCGATACCTGTATCGCGGACCTCCAATTGAATCCGCACATGGGTATCCCGCTCTGGAAGAAGTTCCTGATACATTGCAATATGTATTTCCCCCTCCTCCGGTGTAAACTTTACTGCATTGGACAAAAGATTCAGCAGTATCTGATTCAGACGCACGCCGTCGCAGTAGACATTCTCCACTTCAATATCGTGAATAAATACATCAAAATGCTGCTTCTTGGCCTTCACCTGGGGCTGTACAATACATACCACACTGTCCATTACCTCCCGCAGGGACACCAGTTCAACGCTTAAGGTCATCTTCCCGCTCTCGATCTTGGACATATCCAATACATCATTTACAAGTCCAAGAAGATGTCTGCTGGACAGAGAAATTTTTCTGAGACAGTTCTGCACCTGTGGTATATTGTCAATATTCGCTGTGGCAATAGCCGTCATTCCCACAATGGCATTCATAGGCGTGCGGATGTCATGGCTCATGCTGGACAGAAATTCACTCTTCGCCCGATTTGCATGTTCCGCCTCCTCATGAGCCCGCTTAAGCTCCCGGATCTGCTGATTACTCTCCCGCAGATGTCTCACAAAAATCAAGAACTGCACAACTACCAGTATTCCAAGTCCCAGCATTGCCCGCAGCATCCAGTTGCGGCTGGTCGTATCAACTACCTGATCCAACTCTCCAAAAGGCAGTTCTGTCACCAGATACCACTCGGTATAAGGCATGCTGCTGCAATAAATATGACTGCGTTCCTTTCCCATGGTAAGCACAGAAGTATAGTTTTCTTTCTTCCCCATGGCTGATTTCAATTCCTGGACAAACTGATCCGCACTGCCCTCATCCTGAGACAGCGCCTGATGAACACGCTCAAAATAACTAATCCGAAAGGCATCTCCGCTGCGGATTACAAAGCTTCCATCTCTTCGGATAATATGAGAATTCACCAGAGAATTACTTTCATCCAGAAGAAGAAGGTCACGGATATAATCAATGGAAACACCTGCCACCAGAGCCAGACTCTTTCTTCCATCCTCCATGGGATACTCCGCGGCAATCCCCATCAGGAGAATCATATCCCCTGCCTCGGTGCTTCCCACAGCCGCCTTCAGCTCTCCCTTCTCCATAGAGGTCAGAAACGGCTCCGGATCCACTACAGAAATGGGTTCTCCAAAGATCATATCGATATCACCCTCATCTGTATAAAATCCCAAATATTCCAGGCCGCTGATTCTGGCATTCTCCTCCAGCTGCGAAAGCTGCTGATCCGGATCGGAATCCGGAGGTACTTTGCTGACCAAATTCGTCAGGTGAGAGAGCTGGTAATCAAGGGTTGTCTTAAAATGCTGGGTAATACGCTCATTCAAGCCTTCCATATAGATCGTACCCACCTCATTGATGGTATCCGCATTGCTCCGGTTCATATAAAAGACCAGATAGGAGAACACGCATACACATGCAATCAATGTAATAATCAGACCTGCCCACAGCTGACGAATTGTTTGATCTTTGTTTTGTGAATTCTGCAATATCATTTACCTCCATCCAGTTCATCTATGGGAGAAATAACAGAAAGCATTTTGTCCATAGAATCATCATAGAAACGATAATGTCCCCGTCCGGAACGTTTCACAGTGTAAAGCGCCTGATCTGCACAGTGGAACAATGTCTCATAGTCCATTCCCACCGTCTCCGTCATCGCTACGCCCATACTGATGGAAATATCAAAATCTTCATACCTGCCAGCCAGAGAATGGAAAATACGTTCAATAATCGGATCCAGCTCCTGGTTATACTCCAGAAACAGAAGAAATTCATCTCCGCCAACCCGTGCCGCAATATCTGCCCCACGAATACTCTGCTTCAACATTTCAGCCGTATGCTGAAGCACCTGATCACCGAAAATATGTCCATATGTGTCATTGGCCATTTTAAAATGATCCAAATCAAAGATCACCAACGCAAAGGTCCCATCCGGGTGTCTTGACATCCGCCCCGTAATCTGTTCTTTTGCACTGGCATGATTCAGAAGCCCGGTCATCCGATCATGCGTAGCCAGCTGCTCCAGCACATCCAGCCTCAAGCGGGTATCATGGATATCAATCACCTTTCCAATGGCTCCCTGGTATTCATAAGGCTCCTCTGAAGACCAGGTGGCATGAGCAATGATTCGGGACCACCGCTCCTCTCCCTGATAATTAATCTTGCAGTCATGTGTGATGACCGGATTCTCCCGGCTGGTTGCCCGCAGCTTCTCTGACATCTTCTCCCAGTTATCCAGTCCCAAGATCTCCCAGACATTGAAATTCTTTCTGGGATCCGCAATAATTTCATTGGTCGAAAGCTTATTGGCGCTCCAGGGTGTAAGCGTTAAAATACTGGGTGAAACGTTATATTCAAATTGAATCTCTTTAGACATGGCGGCAAAAAAGCTGTACTTCTCACGTTCCTTCTCCAACAGCTGCAAAGTCCGCTCTGAAGCAGTCAGCTCCTCATGACGCAGCATTTCCTGGGCCACATTGTAAATCTTCCGGCGGTTATTCAAAGAAGGCGTACTCCGCTCCTCAAGCTCTCCCGGAATCCGATCTGCAATATCTGTCAGACACTCCAAAACCGTGGGATTGAAGATCCCGCATTTTCCATCCAGAATCATCTGAATCGCTTCCTCATGTGCTAAAGCCTTCTTGTAGCACCGCTCGCTGGTCAGTGCGTCGTATACATCTGACAAAGCCACAATCTGTGCGGAAATAGGAATCTCATCCCCCTTAAGTCCGTCCGGATATCCACGTCCGTCATAGCGCTCATGATGCCAGCGGCAGATCTCATAGGCACACTTTACCAAAGGTTCATCCCGATACAGGGGCAGATCCTTCAATATATCGGCTCCAATGGCCGAATGAGTCTTCATAATGGCAAACTCTTCCTCTGTAAACCTTCCCGGTTTATTCAGAATCTTTTCGTCAATGGCAATCTTTCCAATATCGTGAAGCGCAGAAGCCATACTGATAACCGGAATATCCGTATGCGTAATCCCATACTGATCCGTCTTCTGTATCAGCCGCTCCAGCAGCATTTCTGTCAAAACATGTACATGGCGCACATGCAGGCCGCTCTCTCCATTACGGAACTCCACAATATGACTCAATATATCAATCATCATGTTGCTGCTCTGCTCTTTTTCATAGATCTGATCTGCAACCATACCCATGAGCTTCTTCTGCTTCGCATACAACAGAATTGTATTCACTACCCGGCGGCGCACCACCGACTCATTAAAGGGACGGACAATAAAATCCGTAGCTCCCATCCCGTAAGCCTTGTCAATAAATGCGGGGCTGCTCTCCGCCGAAATCATAATAACCGGAATATCATCAATCCACCGGTGTTCATTCATCACCCCAAGGACTCCAAAACCGTCCATTTCAGGCATTACAATATCCAGAAGCAAAAGAGAAAGATCCACGCCGTATTTTTCCATGACGGCTACCGCTTCAACACCATTCTCTACTTCCATAATCTCATACTCGTCTTCCAGCATATCCACCAGAATCGAACGGTTCATTTCTGAGTCATCTGCAATTAAAATTTTCTGCTTCCGTTTGATATGAATCACTCCTTACCTGTCCCCAAAACCAAATATGTTCTGTGGCCCAATCACCGGTACTCTCCGAATAATTACAACCGCAGAACACATTTTCATATTACCATATCCTAAAAAAAACAGCAAGAACAGACTACGATTCTTTTACATTTCCTTCCTCACTGTCTGTCAGGCTCTCCCAGATGCTGTTGACTTCCTCTACACAGTCAATATAAGCCTGAGCCAGAATATTAGTCTCCAATCCCAATTCAGTTGAGAGCGCTTTCGTAGCTTTCCAGTCGGCTCTCTCATAACTGAGCACCAGCTCAAACAGCTGTCCGGCCTTACCCTCATGTTTAATCATGGCATCCTTTACCACTTCAGAAATGGGAATTTCCTGCAGAATCTCATCCAGTGTAGCATCAACAATATACTCCAGCGCGGAGAACATTCCCATCATATAAGCCTCTGACTTATTCACCGGGAAGGGACGCAGATAGTTCACCAGACGGGACGCATAATTGGCACGGAGGAAGGAAAGTTTCAGCACCTCTTCCGCACCCGGCGTCATATCCTGAGTGCTTTCAAAGCTCAAGAGGTAAACCCACTGCTTTAACTGATTCAGTCCCACAGTAACCAGCGCCTGATGAATCGATGCCGTTCTGCGGCGGGTTGCAAAATAAGCCGAATTGGCAAGCTTCAGAAGTGAATACGTCAAAGCCGCATCCCGGCTGACAATACCTTCCAGTTCATCCAGATTGGGCTCCTCTTTGGTCACCTCAATGATCATCTGATAGAGATTTCCCTGAAGATACTCTACCTTGTTCATCTTTGTAACCATACCCTCTGCCACATACTGTCCTTCCACATAATCAGCATCCAGGGAGAGGGCCATATCATAATCTTCCTTGGTATCCACATTGTAAGCAATACAATTCTTCTGGAAGCCATGAGCCATCTGAATCATATTTGCCAGAGAATCGCGGGTTTTCCGATCTTCATATCCGGTCATATCCACCCGGATATAATCTACATATTCCAGCATGCTGAAATATTTGGGCGTAAACTGAAAATTATTGATGGCAAATTGATAGCCTTCCTTCCGGTGCTTTTCAATCATCACCGCTGCCAGTGGATGAATGATGAGATTCTCTTCTATCTGAATCACAATCATATCCTTGTCAAACATCTTAGCCGTATTCCGAAAGAGCAGGGATGGCGTGAATGTAATAAAAATCTGCTTATCCTTAAAGATTTTTCCTGTATTGTCCATCAAAAAGGTTGCGATGGTATTGGCCGCATTAACCTCAGAATTATTGTAGAGGCTGTCATCATCCTCCTGAAACAGCAGCTCATAACCGGCAATCTCATCGGCTCTGATATTCTTGATGGCCTTCCTAACCACACACTTATCCATGTGCATTTGTCCTTTCCAGCAATCTATCTATCACTTCCACAAGATGCTTAATCTCCGGCTTGGATAACTGTTCATCTGCTCCAAGCTGCTTTCCCTTTAAATGCATCTCCTCGTTGATCAGGGAAGAGAAAATAATCAAAGGAATCTTCTTAAGGTTTTCGTCTGATTTCACCAGCTTGGTCAGACGATGTCCATCCATCTCCGGCATCTCAATATCCGTAATAATCAGACTGGCCTCTGAGAACAGATTCTCCTGCTCCCGGATGGCATGCAGGAACTCCCAGGCTTCCTTGCCGTTGTTGAACCGCTTTACATTGGTAAATCCTGCTTTTTTGAGAGATTCGCAGATCATGGAAGCCAGCAGAACCGAATCCTCTGCCAGAACAATCGGCACATCACACCGCTTCCGATCTCCCAGAAGATCAATATCCGACATCTGAATTCCTGTCTCCGGTGCAATTTCTGTCACAATCTTCTCAAAGTCCAGAATGGTTACCAGCTCGCCGCCGCACTGGGCAATTCCTGTGGAAACCCCTTCCTTGCCGTTGCTGATGGTATCGTCGGGCTTCTGGATATCCTCCCAGGAAATGCGGCTGATCCCCACCACAGAATGCACCCGGAACGCAATATTAAGCTTATTAAAATTCGTAATAATAAACAAATCCCTGGAATGCTTTTCGCACTCATGCCCCATAAGATATTTGGGAAGATCTACTACCGTAAGCAGAATCTCCCGCGGCTTGAAAATGCCTTCTACCGCTTCATGGGCGTGAGGAACGGGTTTTACCTTATCCGACATCATAATTTCTTTTACCTTCGCCACATTGATGCCATACAGCTCATCATTGATGGTAAACTGCATCACCTCAATCTCATTTGTTCCCGATTCCAATAAAATTTCCGTTTCTGCCATGTTGCAGTTCCTCCTTATTACCTCTTTTTTATGTTCCGCAAAATTCTTACATGCGCAGCTCTGGCCTGCCGAATGTCTTTACCAGTACCGTGCCGTTGGCTAAATCAATCGACATGGTCCGCGCATAATTTGCTCCGGTATCTTCCTTCACAATACGGATCCCTTCCTGCATCAGCACTCTTTTTACCATCTGAGCATTCCGCTCGCCGATATTTCCCATGGCAGAGCTTCCGCCCTTCATCTCAAACATTTTCGCGCCGCCTGCAATCTTGGCTGTAAGCCGGCTTTTTACCGCCCCGTAGGCATACAGCTTGCGGAATGTCTCTTTTAACCCCGTATCCGCATATTTGTAAATATTCGCATCCGAATTCACACGTTCCGGGAGCATAATATGTACAAGCGCTCCCAATTTGATCATCGGATCATACAAAGCAATTCCAATGCAGGAGCCCAATGCATACGTAATAATCGTACCCTCCTGCCTTCCCAGCTTCATATCACCGATTCCTACCACTAACTGCTTTCCTGCCATTACTCATCCGCAACTCCCAACTTTTTCAATAGGAAATTTAATGATTCAATATCTGGAAGCAGGAGCAGATCCCCTTCCAGCTGGGTATCACCAATCAGGAATTCGCCCTGAATCATCATCAACTTATCAGAAACCTCCCCAAACATGGCCATGGGCACACTCAAAATCCCGCCCAGCATATTCACGGATATGGAAGGCACAGACAATGGCACTTCCAAACCTGCCAGTTTTGTGATTGCACTGACATAGGAGGAAATAATAATGTTACCAGTCTCCTCCAGTGCGGAGGCCGACAGCTCATCAATCTGGCTGAAATCTTCGATATATTTTCCAACCAGACGGGCAAGAATAGCGTTGATAAAATCAAGCTTCAGCATATACAGCATAATTCCCTTGATATCTCCGCCCATCTCTACCAGCACAGCTGCCACCATATCCTCCGGATGACCCATACCTGCAATGGCCTCATCATAGCCTTCAATGGTTACTCTTGGCAGCTTCATGCTTACCTTTACGCCCAGTACCTGGGACAGCGCCGTAGCTGCATTGCCCACACCGATGCTTCCGATTTCCCGGAAAACATCCAGTGCTGCAGCGTTCATATCTTCAAACCGTTCTATTGCCATAACCCGCCTGCCTTTCTTCACTTCTCTGCCATAACATCAGATCCCTGTTACCTGAGTGCATTTATGGTCTGGACTACCTCGTCGGAAGTCTGCACCATCTTAAGCGCGTAGGAATACGCCCGCTGGCTCTCAATCATGCGCACCAGATCCATGGCCAGATCTGTGCCGGAAGACTCAAGCGCTCCCTGAAGAGGCGTCTCCTGCTGAAGAATGGGATCTCCATTCTTTGCCACCGGGGCAAATTCATTGTCCCCTACACTCAGCATTCCGTTCTTAACCCGGAAATCAAAGATTCCCGGAAGAGCTGAAAGCTCCCGGCCCGCAGCCTCGGTTCCGGTCAGGCGGATGGGATTCCGGTTCCGATCCAGTACCAGATTCTCCGCATCATTGACCAGATAGAAATCATTGCCTCTCTGAGAAAGGCTGAACCGGCCATTCCGGGTGTAAGTAATCTCATTGTTTACCGGATTGCGCATCATGAAAAATCCATTATCAATGATGGCGAAGTCATAATCCCGCTCTGTGATATCATATCCGGAAGGAGCAAAATTTGTATCTGCTTTCTCCAGAGCGATTCCCGTTCCGGCCTGAATCTTCGTCTCATCCCCCTGCCAGTTGTTCAGGTTATAGTACATGAGATCCTGAAAAACTCCTACCTTTGGTTTGTAGCCCTGGTTATTTACATTGGCCAGATTGTTGGAGATTACGTCCATTCTGGACTGCTGGCCGATTGCTCCCTGGGCTGCCGCATAAAATGATGAATACATGTTCCCGTCTCCTTATCTATCCTGAATAGAATTCACTGCTGTTTCAGCTCATGCTTCCCAGACTTACGGTCCGGCTGTCCAGCTGATCGTACATCTTAATCAGCTGTGCTGCGGCCTGAAGGGATCTCTGGGCGCTCATCATGGAAGTCATCTCCTCCACCATAGAGGTATTGGACCGCTCCAGCATTCCCTGGACAATCTGGGCATCTGCCGGTCTCGTCTGCGCGTCTTCCTGGGCTGCAAAAGTTCCATTATCTCCTTTTATCAGACCCTCATAATAGTCCGTAAAGTCTGTCAGCTGGATTCTTCCATAGACTGCTCCTGTCATCTCATTGCGGACTGTACCATCCGTATCAATGATAAGAGCGTCCGTATCCACGTGAATCGCCGTTCCCCCGGCCCCAAGAATCCGGCCGACCCCCGGCACAGCCAGATAACCTGCATCATCGGTAATCAGAGAACCGTTCCGGGTGTACAAAGTCTCATTATCCCCCGTCTGAACCGCGAAAAATCCCTCTCCGCTGATAGCCAGGTCAAGGGGCATCTCCGTCGGCTCCAGACCCCCCTGCTCATAATTGGTCACCCGGTCATTGGTGGCCTGAATCATGGCTGTAGTTCCAATGGGCGTGCGCTTGTTTGGAGTGATATTTCCACTGCGGTACAGCACTTCCTCCCGAAAGGTGCTGGCAATATACTTATCACTCTTGTAGCCTGTGGTAGCCGCATTCGCCATATTATTACTGATGACATTGAGGTTACGGTTCTCGGAAATCATCGCAGAACCCAGGGTGTAAAAGCCTTGAAACATCTATTTGTTCTCCTCTCCATATTCCTTTTGCAGATATATTTTTAATTTCTTAACCGCATTGGCATGAATCTGTGATACACGGGGCTCGCTCACAGAAAGCACCTCGGCAATCTGTTTCATGTTCAGCTCCTCCACATAGTACATGGAGATAACCAGCTGTTCATTTTCCTTAAGCCCCCGGATTCCTTCCGCCAGAACCTCTCCCGCCTCTTTCTTGAGACAGCTCAGCTCCGGCTGTTCATTTTCATCCCTGGAGGGCAGATGTACCGTCTTCTTGTTCTCGCTTCCTTCATCCAGAACCAAATCCAGTGACAGCACATTGTAAAGGGTCGTCTTTCTCTGTGCCTCCTGATATTTCTCCAGGCTGAGGTTCAGATATCCGGCGATCTCCTCCGGTGAAGGGTATCTCCCCAATTCATTATACAGCTTTGTGGTCACTTCATCAATATCTCTTGCATTTTTTCTGACACTTCTTGGGATCCAATCCTGCTTTCTGGCCATGTCAATGACCATACCCTTAATGCGTTTCGAAATATAAGTCTCAAATTTTACATTTTTTTCCGGATCGAATTTATCCAGGGCACTCATAATGACCAGCACGCCCTCATTGACAATATCCTCGATCTGGGCAAAGCTTACATATACATCCCGCATCTGAATGGCAATACTCCGCACAATGTATACATAGCGCATTACCAATTCCTGTTTTAGAGACAGCTCTCCGGTTTTTCTGTATTCTGTTAAAAGTTCTTCATTGGTCAGACCGTCGAATGCTTTCTCTGCTTCCATATCTGTACACTCCATCCTCTCATTTATGCACCGATATTGCAACAATTCAGACAATGAAACTGTTACCCAATGTTTCCTACCGCCTGTATCTGAATATTATTACTGATTTCATTAAAAGATAACACATACACGCTGGGATAGAACTGCTCTATCAAACGATAGAAATGCAGCCGCACCACCTGGCTGGTAAGAACAATCGGATCCTGGGACAGCTCCTGGAACTTCTTAATCTCGTCCCCAAGCTGCTGGATAATACTCTGCATAGTATCAGGGCTTAAGGCAAGATACATGCCCTGTTCTCCCTTGGTAAGGCTGGTAATAATACTCTTCTCCAGCTCTGCACTTAAGGTAACCACCCGCATCACGCCGCCGTCACAGAACTTCCGGGTAATGGTACGCTTCAGGGCTGTCCGGATATTCTCGGTGATGGTATCCATATCCTTCACCGTCATGGCCGAGTCTGCGATGGTCTCCATAATGGTCTCCATATCCTTGATGGGAATGCCCTCCTTGAGAAGATTTACAAGGATCTTCTGGAAGACGCCGTAAGAAATCACATTGGGGAACAGCTCCTCCACCAGCTGAGGGGCGTTCATCTTCACATTCTCTACCAGCTGCACAACTTCCTGCCGGCTCAAAAGCTCGTGGGCATGCTTGCGCACCGTCTCAGACAGGTGGGTCAGCATTACGGACAGAGGATCAATAACGGTATAGCCGTAAATCTCCGCCATTTCCTTTTTATCAATACTAATCCATTTTCCGGGGATTCCATAGGCCGGTTCAATGGTATCAATACCGTCAATTTCTTTGGTGGGATTCACCGGCTCCAGAGCCAGATAATAATCCACCAGAATCTCGCCTCTTGCCACTTCTTCGCCCTTAATCTTCACCACATACTGGTTGGTATTCAGGCTGGAACTGTCACGAAGACGGATAGAAGGAATCACAAGACCCATTTCCTGGGCATACTGCCGGCGGAAAATAACAATCCGGTTGATCATCTTGCCGCCGCTTGACTCATCCACCAGAGGAATCAGGCTGTAGCCGAATTCCATCTCAATGGCCTCCACCCCAATCAAAGAGTAGACATTGTTGATATCCTTGTAGTACTGTTCCGGATCCACCATCTCCTCGCCGGGCATCATCTGCTCCGCCTCCGCGGCCTCGGCCAGGGCTGTTCCCATAGCCTCAATCCGGCGGCTTAACTGCCAGCCTCCCGCCAGCAAGCCTCCGCCGATGACAAGCATCTGAAGCTTGGGCATTCCCGGAACCATCGCCATCACCAGCATGGCAATTCCACCTGCCATAATGGAGAAGGGCTGAGCCATAAACTGCTTGGATACGTCGTCGTTTAAGCTGCCTTCGGATACGGATCGGGTTACAATCATACCCGTGGCTGTGGAAATCAGAAGGGCCGGAATCTGGGATACCAGGCCGTCACCAACGGTAGCAATGGAATAGACGGATAACACATCCGAGAAGGTCATGCCGCCCTGGACCAGACCGATGATAATGCCGCCCACAAAGTTTACAATCGTCATTATCAGGGACATAATGGAATCGCCCTTTACGATCTTGGTGGCACCATCCATGGCTCCGTAGAAGTCAGCTTCCTTCTGAATCTTATTCCGGCGGACCTTCGCTTCCTGCTCGGTAATCAGCCCGGAGCTTAAGTCCGCGTCAATAGCCATCTGCTTGCCGGGCATTGCGTCCAGAGTAAATCTCGCAGCAACCTCAGCCACACGCTCAGCGCCCTTGGTGATAACGATAAACTGTACCAGGACAATGATTATGTAGATAATGAATCCTACAACTACGTTTCCCTGAAGCACAAAGTCTCCAAAGGCCTGAATCACCTCACCGGACTGCCCCTGCCTGGTCAGAATGTTTCTGGTCGAAGACACATTCAAAGCTAGACGAAACAGAGTGGTTACCAGCAGAAGGGACGGGAAAATGGAAAACTCCAGCGCCTCCTTAATATTCATGCTGATCAGCAGTATGATCATGGCCAGGGATATATTCAATATAATCATTACGTCCATCAAAAAAGGACTTAATGGAACAATCAAAAGCAGTACGATGGCTACAACCGCCAGCGAAACCGCACTATAGAGAAATTTTTTCATATCCTACACCAGTTTCTTGTTCTTCAGTTTATATACCTGAACCAGAAGCTCTGCTACTACTCCGTAGTACTCTCCCGGTATCTCAGCGTTCAAAGGTGTGCTCGCATAGATGCCTCTTGCCAGAGGTTTATTCTCTATGACAGCCACATCATGCTCCTCAGCGGTTTTTACAATCCGCAGCGCCAGTTCATCCTGCCCTTTGGCAATGAGATGCGGCGCATTATCCTTATCCGGATTATATTTCAGGGCAACCGCGTAATGGGTAGGGTTTCGGATGATCACATCTGCTTCTGGAACTGCCTGCATCATACGGGAACGGGCCCGCTGACGCTGTACATCCTTAATACGCCCTTTGATCTCCGGATTTCCTTCCAGCTGCTTGAACTCTTCTTTTACCTCATCCTTAGACATTTTAATCTTTTTTTCGTAAGACCACCACTGGTAAAAATAGTCAAGCGCGGCAACCACTGCAAAATACATACAGACCTGAAGAACCATATTAATTACTTTCTGCAGCACATACACCGTAGAAACCGCCAGATCCATATGCATGGTATTAATCAGCCGGAAGAGTTCTCCTTTCAGCAGATTGAAAAGAATCACTCCCAGCAGGATAATCTTTACAATTCCTTTTAAGAGCTCCACCAGACTTTTTAAGGAAAACATATTCTTAATGCCGTTCAGCGGATTCAAACTGCTGAACTTGGGCTTAAAAGCCTTGGAAGCAAAGAGAAACCGGGTCTGTACGCCTGTGGCGAGCACTGCCAAAGCACAGCCAATCAAAAGAATCGGCAGAGCGCCCTTTACCACTACCAGAGCAGCCTGGAAGCCCAGCCAGGATATATCCCCCTGGCCAATTTTCTCAACCGTTCCTGCATAGCTGATAAACTGCACCAGGCAGTCCCGAAGAGTCCGGTAAATCAGAGGAAACAGGAGCTTCAGACAGAAAAAACTTCCCAGCAGGGAAACAACTGTGATCACATCTTTACTTTGAAAGACATTACCTTCTTTTCGCTGGTCGCGCCGCTTTTTTGGCGTGGCTTTTTCTGTCTTCTCACCGGCCACGGATCCATCACATCCTTTTATGCCGCCTGTCTGTATGCGGCCTTCTTGTACACAGCTTTCTTACGCCCTGCTACATCAGACTCAGTATCTCTCCCATGGATTGAAGCATCTGATGCATCAGCTCCTCCAGCCAGGATTTCATAGGAGAAACCAATAGCAGCAGGGTCAGAAAACCGATCGCTATCTTTATCTGAATATTGATAACAAACACGTTCACCTGCGGAGCAATCTTCATCATAATCCCCACGCCCACTTCTACCAGAAATTCAATGGCAATAATGGGAAAGGCAAACCGGACTGCAAGTACGATACAGCCCCGGAAAAGGTCCAGCACCGCCATGGCCAGCCCCTGGGTAAAAACCACTTCCCCATAAGGCACCAGCTCTCCAGATCTTAAAAGTGTCCGAAGCAGGACCAGATGACCGTCCACCGCAAAGAAAATCAGTGTATAAAAAATCTGATACACATTTCCTGTCATGGCAATCTGGGCATTGGTCTGGGGATCGTAAACCATAGACATGGACAATCCCATATGAAAATCAATAATCGTGCCTGCATGGGTAATAACAAATAAAAACAGCTCCATTACATACCCAAGCACATACCCCACCAAAAATTCTTTCAAAAGGATAAAACCATAGAGAAAGGAAGAGGTAAAATTATAAGAAAGACCCGGCTCCTCCATGGTGGAATAGACCAGAATGGTAAAGATGAGGGTCATACCTGCCTTCACATTATTAGGTATATTTCTTCTGCCAAAAACAGGATTCATAAAGATAAGCCCTGCCATACGCATGGCAATCATGGAAAACAGAATAATATCCATAGGCTCATCCTGCCTGCATCAGCCGAAACAGCCGCACTGTAAAATCCTGCAGGGCGGCCAGCATATTCCCTCCTGTAAATACCAGCACCAGTCCAATCACCAAGAGTTTTGGCACAAAGGTCAGAGTCTGCTCATGAATCTGAGTGGCTGCCTGAATAATGGCGATCAAAATACCTATCAACATACTTAAGAGCAGGGGCGGCCCTGCCAGCCGGATGGACATGAGAAAAAATTCATACATCAAATCCCCGATTGCCGCGCTTGTCATAAAAACCCGCCTTTCTCATTCTGTCAGTTAAAACCTCCTACAATCGCGGAGAACAACAGCTGCCAGCCGTCTACCGTCACAAACAACAGCAGTTTGAAGGGCAGAGAAATCATGGCCGGCGGAAGCATCATCATACCCATGGACATCAGGGTACTGGAAACAATAATATCTATCAGAAGAAACGGGATGTACAGCAGGAATCCCGCCGTAAAAGCCCGCTTTAATTCGGTTGTCATAAAGGAAGGAATCACAATGGTCAAAGGCAGCTCTACTTCCTGTTCCACTGCCTCTGCTTTCCCCATATCCATAAAGAAATCCAGGGTATCCTCCTCTGTGTTGCGCAGCATAAACTCTTTCAAAGGCACCTGAGCCCGCTGCCAGGCCTCCTGCTGGGTAATCTCCTCATTCACATAAGGCTTGTATGCCGTCTCATTGATCTCGTCAATTACCGGAGTCATAATAAACAACGTCAGAAACAACGCAATCCCAATTAAAACCATATTAGGAGGACTCTGCTGAATTCCCATGGCATTTCTCAGAAAGGACAGCATAATGATCGTCCGCATAAAGGACGTACACATAATCAAAAGCGAAGGAAGCAGAGAGATCAGCGTAAGCATCAGCAGCAGTTCCAGCGTGGGGACCTGTTCTCCGTTGATGTTTATCAGCGCGTCGCCCCCAAATGTCTCATTTTCCATAGCCTTACCTCATTACTCCTCATCCTTTTTCCGCTTGATCCGTGACAGAATCCGCCCAAAATCCAAAGAAGGCTCACCTTCTGCTCCTCCCAGAGGAAGCAGATCCTCCTCGGAAAGCTCTGCCAGAGTCTGAATCTTATCCGGGCCTACGCCCAGCAGCAGATACCGTCCCCCTGCCTGAACAATCACCAAGGTACGGTTCTGTCCCACAATCATCTGATCCAGCATACGCATGTACTGGGAACTGCTGCTGCGCACCAGCCCCTTTCCAAGATACTTGCTGCAGATATAGCTGAGATAAATAATAACCGCTGCAAGAAGAAATGTCCCGACTGCAGTAAGATATTCTGGCATAAACGTTTCAATCCTTCCTATTCGAGGCTCAAAATATTAGGTTTCAGTATCTCCGTAATACGGATACCGAAATTATCTTCCACTACTACCACATCGCCTTTTGCAATACAGCGGCCGTTTACAAACAGATCTACCTGCTCACCGGCCAGTTTATCCAAAACAATCAGAGAACCTTTGGTAAATTCCAGAATATCCTTTACCCGCTTCTGGGTTCTTCCAATCTCCACAGAAATATCAAGGGGTACACCCATGATAAGTTCCATATTCTCTTCCTGTTCACCTTCCAGGCCCGTCTCATGATGCAGATTCGGCTGTACGGACGGCTGCACATTGATGGTTTTGGGCTGAGGCGCCTCTTTCTTCTGCGGCTGCTGCTGCATCGTCATCATCTGCTGCATCATCTGCTGCATCATCTGCATCTGCATCTGCATCATCTGAGCCACTTCAGAACTGGGCGCTGCTGCCGGAGCAGACTGTACAGGCGCTGCTGGCACAGGAGCCGGTGCTGGCTGTGCTGCCGCAACAGGTGCCGGGGCCGGCTGTACCGGTGCAGGCTCCTCGGCTGCTCCACCGCCGTTTAAGAGACGCTCTATCTCTTCCTGGGAAAGTACACCGCCGGAAGAAGACGGTGCTGGCGCCGGGGCCGGGGCTGGGGCCGGCGCCGGGGCGGGCTCTGCATCATACTCTTCTGGCAGAAAACCCTTCACCAGACTCTTCGCCAGGTTCATAGGCATTACATTAAAGAACTCGCTTTCCAGCTTATCTGCTATCTTTAAGACAAAGGACACAACCACCCAGGGGCTGTCATCCGTAAAGTATTTGTCTATAAATTCCTGTTCATTCTTCAGCTCAAAGGAAACAGGAGTGGAAATATTTACCATTTTCCCAAAGAACTCTGACAATGCCGTAGCGGAAGCTCCCATCATCTGGTTCATTACTTCGCAGACTGCGCTGATGTTGATCTCATCCAGCACAAATTCCTCATCCGGCACCTCAAAGCCCATCATCATCTCAACAATCACCTTGACATCATGGCGTTTCAGAAGCATCACATTGCTTCCTTCCAGACCAGCCACATAGGTGATTTCCACGCCTACCGCAGGCTCTACCCGGCCCATCTCAAACTCTTCCTTGGATACTACATTAACCACAGGTGTCGTGATATCCACCCTGGTACCCAGAAGATTCGAGATCGCGGTAGCGGATGATCCTAAGCTGATATTTAGTATTTCACCTATCGCATCAATTTCCAATGCGCTTAAAATCTCCGAACTCATAATATCCCTTCGCTCCTTTTGTGAATGTTAAACTTCACAGTTCTATTTTCCGATTTCCAGCGCTTTCTGAGCCATCAGCTTAATTGCGTTGAAGGCCGTGATATTCGCTTCGTAGGAACGGGTTGCAGACATACCGTCAATGGTCTCCTTCACCCAATCCACATTTGGCATCTGGACATAACCATTTTCATCTGCATCCGGGTGTTCCGGATTGTAAACCGGAATCAAATCCCTCTGATCCTCTACAATCTCAGCTACCCGCACACCGCCCTGGTTCGTCCTCTGTAGTCTGGATGCCCTTGCAAGATGCGAACGGAATGTTGTATTATCCCCAATCTCCTGCAGTACTACCATCTTTCTCCGATAGGGTTCCCCCGACTCTGTCCTTGTGGTCTCAATATTTGCGATATTCTCGGAAGCCACATCAAGACGCTTCCGCTGTGCCGTAAGACCAGAGGCACAGACATTGAATGCACTCAAAAAAGACATAGTGTCCTCCTAGGAAAGAATTTTTTCAGCAGTTGCCAAAATCCGATCCGGCTTAAAGGGCTTTACAATAAAGTCCTTGGCTCCCGACTTAATTGCCTCAATAACCATGGCCTCCTGACCCATTGCTGAACACATTACGATATTTGCATTGGGATGTGCTGCCTTAATCTCCTTCAGAGCTTCCAGACCGTCCTTGTTGGGCATGGTGATATCCATAAACACCAAATCCGGATTCTCCGCGTTAAACTTTTCCACTGCCTCTGCACCATCCTGGGCCTCGATCAAATCCGTATACCCCGCCTTGGTCAGGGCATCCTTCACCATCATCCGCATAAATGCCGCGTCGTCAACTAACATGATTTTTGCCATCTCTCATACCTCTTTCTTTTTCATAAACTTATTTCGCGGGAGCAGCCTCTCTTAGTCTTCCTCCACACGATCCTGGATCTTTACCGCCATATTTTTATTATGAACACCCAGCTGGCCCACAAACCACGGCTGGCCTGCTATATGGAGTGTAACATCGGAGTCCTTGGGCTTATTCAAATTGATTACATCGCCCACCTGAAAATTATATACATCATCCAAACTCAGTTTCGCAATACCAAGCTGAGCCATAATATCCAGCTCGGAATTGCGGATGCTGTCCAGAATATCCTCTCTGTCATTCTGGCGGAGACCCATATCGTCCACATCGGCCAGATGCTTGGTTTTGTCAATCACTTCAAAGATATCCGACATCAAGGTTCCGGGAATACAGATATTTAAAACACCGCTCAACCCCTGCATCTTAATCTCCAGCATAATAATCACTACAGCCTCGTCCACACTGACTCCCTGATACATGCTGGGATTCTCCTCCAGATGATCGAACTCCACTTCCAGTCCCACATTGCTGTTCCACACATCTTTATTAATATTCAACAGGTAACGCATCACTCTCTGATACAGAGCGTACTCAATATCTGTGTAAACATAAGACATGGGTACACTGTCTGTCCCCATTCCGCCAATCATCCGGTCAATCATGGAGATCATAATTCCCGGCGTGATATGTACCAGCATGGGAACCTTCTGCACCTCTCCCTGAAGTTTTACCCTGGCAATGGTCAGCACATCGGTATCACTGAGGGCATTGCTGAACTCATAATACCTCTGCTCCTCCACACCGATTACCTCTACCTCACTTGCCACTTTAAAAAGACCATTGATCTGAGACGAAGCGATTCTGGCATAATTGTCATAGATCGTCCGAAGCATCTTCAGGCGGTCCTTGGTATACTTCTTGGGACTGAAGAAATCGTATTTTTTGTATTTTATTTCTGGCTTTTCTTCTTTCTTCTCTTCCGCACCGCCGCCATTCTGCATGGAATTCAGCAGTGCGTCAATCTGGCTTTGTGATAATACCTCTGCCATCTCTTCCCCGCCTTTACTTATTCTGTGTCCGTGGAACTATAGATCTCATTATAATACTCTTCCAGACTTTGCACAACTGCATCATCTTTGGTAATTAAAATTTCTACACGCCGGTTCTTGGCCCGATCTTCTGCCGTATCAAAACTGGCAATCGGACGATACTGTCCATAACCGGTAGCTATAATCTTCTCCGGCGCCACCTGACTGTTCTGATGGATATAAGCCGCCACCCGCGCCGCCCGCTCACTGGAGAGAACCCGGTCATTGACCGGATTGTTGGGCCGATCCGGATCTGCCTGGGAGGTATGCCCCAGTACCTGAATCTCACCAATGGTGCTGCTTACACTGTCCAGCGCCGTGTTAAAGGCATCCAGAATCTGTTTCCCCTCGTCTTTCAGGATCGGACTGTCTGCGTCAAAGAAAATATTATCACGAAAATTAATAAATGTATAGCCCTCACCCTTTTCCAGTTCCACTTCGCCTTCCAGATTGTTCTGCGCAATGGCCTCCTGGAGCATATAGTAAAGATCTTCAAAATCTTCAATCTCTTCTAAGGGGACATCCGTTCCGCCCGGAACCTCCATGCCTTCCTCATTGGGCTCCTGCTCAATAACAATCTGGGAGACCTCTTCCGCTTTGGGGTTAAAGCTTTTCACCACCAGTTCCCATTTCATAGCATCTACGGTAGAAATGGAATAGAGAAGTACGAAGAAACACAACAGCAGCGTCACCATGTCGCCGTAAGTGTCCATCCAGCTTCCGCCCTCTTCCGGCGCTTTCTGCTTTCTTGCCATAATCTCACCTTATCCTTACTTTTTCGACTTCTTCTCTTTCTTCTTCTTTCCGCCGCCGTCATCTCCGCCGCCTTCGCCGCCGTCACGAAGCTTGGCCTGTGTCTTCTGATCCAGGTTAGAGAGAAGCTTTTCCCGAAGGAGCTTGGGATTATCGCCCGCCTGAATGGAAATAATACCCTCCATCATAATCATCCGATACTGTATCTCTTCATCATTGCGGATACGGAGCTTCTTGGCAATCGGTGCAAAAATCAGGTTTGCAAAAATACATCCGTAAAATGTAGTAACAAGCGCTACTGACATATCAGCTCCCAGGCTGCTTGCCCCTCCTTCATCCACATTCATGTTCTTCAACATATTTACAAGACCTACCAGGGTACCAATCATACCAAAGGCCGGCGCATATCCGGAAGCCTTCTCATAAATCGCCACACCGGCGTCATGACGTTCCGCCATGGCATCCAGCTCATTCTGAAGACGTGCCCGAAGCTCTTCCTCCTCGGTAGCGTCTACTACCAGCATCAAACCCTCTTTAAAAAAGGGGTCGTCAATCTCGTTGGCTTTCTCTTCCAGTGAAAGAAGACCATTCTGTCTGGCCAGCTGGGCCATTTCCACCATCTGCTCAATCAGTGCGCCGTAGTTGTACTTGCCCCCTGCAACCAGTATTTTAAAATGGCTTCCCATTTTCTTTAAATGGCCGAAAGGAAAACTGGCAATAACAGCGGCAACCGTACCGCCTACAGTCAGTGCTAAACTCTTTGGGTCCCAGAAATTGCCTAACTGCCCGATACCAATTCCCCATACAATCAGGGCAAATCCAAGGACAAGTCCAATAATTGTTGACAAATCCATTTCTATCTCTCCTCTTACGCTTCTGAAGTTACTTTATGTGGAACGAAGCTCTCAATAGCTCCCTTGTATTCGATAGTTTTTTCAATAATCTCTTCCGGCGTCTCCCGGACAACGTGAAAACGTCCGTTCATCATAATGACCTTAGATTCCGGAATCAAATCAATGCACTCTACCTGATCTTCGTTAATCACTATACGCTGTTTATTCAGCTTCGTCAATATAATCATGGGCATTTCCCTCCCTCTATGACGGTTCTGCCCCGGAGCCCTAAGGCCCCAGGGAAAACCAATTCTTTTTATGTCTTAATATTAACTGCAGTTCCTGTCAGGATTAACGCTTCATATTTACGAGCTCCTGCAGCATCTCATCGGTAACGGTAATAATCTTAGAGTTGGCCTGGAAACCTCTCTGGGTGGTAATCATGTTGGAGAACTCATTGGCCAGGTCCACATTGGGCATCTCCAGGAACTTGCTGCGGATGAAACCTGCAGGACCGGTGTTTGGCTTTACGGCTTCTACATCACCGGCGTTGTCGCCGATACTGAAGTAGTATCCACTGGTCTTTTCCAGACCGTTGGGGTTCTCAACAGAGATAATTGCCAGCTGGCCCAATGTAATCGGACGGTTCTGCTTGTCAATACCTACGATTACACCATCCTCATTGATGCTGTAACTCTGAAGATTGTATTGAGCTCCAGTTTTAGGATCAAAGGGAATCCAAATTGGAGACAGCTGATCATTAAACTTTGCCGCAATAGCCGGCTCAAAATTCACACCATCTTCAGCTTCCCAGTCTGCTGGCGGTGTAACTCCTGCTGGAATAGCTGGTATAGCAGCATTATTGCCATCATCCGCCATATCCGCTATAAACGTTAGATTAACTTTGCCTGTTGCTTTTATCTCCTGCTCATCGCTGTTCCTCTGGATAGTATAGCCGTTAAAAGGTCCGGCAGGTATTACATTACCCTGAGCATCTTTACTTTCTGCTTTGGTTGCATCCCTGATCCACGCATCGATCTGCTCTTCTAAATCTGAACTATTCGTTGTAAATGTATGACCCAAAAAACTTACTGTATATTGGCCAGTAGCTGGATCCAAAGTTGGCATCGTAAAATCAAATGTTCCTGTTCCCGTTGCCTGCTTAGGTGCCACTTCCGGGATACCCGTACCCTCCTGCAACGCATATCCATACACATAATTCTTCTGATCATCTACCAGATATCCATTGTTATCCACACCAAAGATACCTACTCTGGAGAGATACAAACCGGAAGACTTAATGTTTGTAACGGTTCCGTTCATACTTCCAACCAGGAACAGTCCGGTTCCGTCAATCATACAGTCCAGATCGTTATCCGTCGGTGAAGGAGCGCCTGTCGTATACTGAAAACTGATGGAGCCCATAGAAGAACCGTAACCTACCTGAGAGGGGTTACGTCCGCCGTAAGCGCCTGCAGTTGTCGCACCGCCTGAACTGCGGATGGATGTGCTGTAGATGGAGTCCTGGAAGTTAAAGCTGTAAGCCTTGTAACCCCAGGTATTTACATTGGCAATGTTATTACCGATTACGTCCATTTTCTGCTGATGTGACTTAAGACCTGACACACCGGCAAACATTGATTTAACCATTTTTGATATCGTCCTTTCTTACTTCATATCTGCTGTCCGCTCCCCCAGGTCTTCTGCCCAGGGAAAAAACCTCCATAAATGGTCCGGCTTATAACAGAACAGCGCTGTCTATGTTTGTAAAAATATTCTGCTTCATTTCCTGGCTTGTCATAGTGGTCACCACGATATTGTTGGGAATATTCACGATGAACGCTCCCTGCTGGCCAATGACTACCACGTCCTTTGCACCCTTTTCCCTGGCCTTGCCCACTGCCTGGTTCAGATCGTTCAGAAGATTATCTGTCACCTCAATCCCTCTCTGTTCCACACGGGCTGCCGCATGCTTGGAAAACCGTACCTTCTGACTGTCCTCCATGGCATTCTGGAGAAGCGTTCCAAATCCGGTTCCTCCTTTGGCTCCAATGGAAGAATGCTCGTGCTCCAGCCGAAGCTGCTGGACACTGACGGTCTGATTCAACTGATTGACTTTCTGCAGCATTCCTGCACCGCCTTTCCCCTCATCCGCTAGTCTGGTCTACACTGCTGCTGTCTGGGTCTCATCTTCCTTGTCGCTGCTGTCCTCCCCGCCGTCTTCATCCTTGTCTGTTCCGTCTTCCTCAGTCTTGGGAACCTTGCCCATAGAAACAATCTGGCTTAAAGAATACTGCTTCCCGTTGACGAAAATATACGGGTTGCTGCCGGTAAGCGCCACGCCGTCCACCTTGCCTGTCGTCTCTCCCACAAGCTTTCCATCCTTATCCAGATCCGCCACGGTAATCTCCTGTCCCAGAAGGCCGGTTGCATAGGAAGACAGAGAAATCTGTGACATGCTGTTCATAGCGGCTGTGATGGTCTCGCCCATGGTATCCATGGCATTCATGGTTGCCATCTGTGTCAGCTGGCCCATCATCTCACTGTTGCTCATGGGATTGCTCATATCCTGATACCGCAGCTGCGCCGACAAAAGCTTCCAGAAATCATCCATCGATAAACTGCTGTTGTTGGCCTGGACATCATTTCGGACATAAGTATCCGCCAGACTGGTTCTCGTAGTTTGTGTTGCGCTGTCCACTCCTGTTGCTGTCATACTTCTTCACTCCTTTCTCACTTGTTCTGTTTCATTCTAAATCAGTCCCAGACGAAGCTGCTGCAGGAAATCCATTCCTTCTTTCTCCTGGTCTTTCTGGTTCTGCTTCCCGGAACCTTCTTCCTGGCTCTGTCCCTGACCGCCCTGATTGTTCTGGTTCTGCTGCTCCAGATAACCGTTTTCCTTATCCTCCACAACAATCGTGGTCGGCGTTCCCAGATTCTCTTCCATAATGGCTCCAAGGTCTCTGGCGTTCTTTGCCATCAGCTCCATGGTTCTCTGCTCGGTACATACAATGGAAATACTGGTGCTTTCTTTTCCGAAGGCCGCCTTGATAATGATTTTTCCCAGATCATAGGGCTCCAGCTGAATCTCGAATTCCTTCACGCCAGCTGTGGTCTTTACCAGAAGCTGATCAAGAAGCTTCTCCGGAATCTCTTCCGGCTCCTGTACCCGTACATGCTCTACAGGCACTTCCCGGACTGTCTCAATCCGCTCTGCCCTCTGGGTTTCCGGCCGCAGGCTCTGCAGGGGCTGCTCACTCACCATCTCTGCTTTGACCTCTTCCCTGACTTCCGTCTTAACCGTCTCTTTTGGCTTCTCCAGACCTGTTCTGGTTTTTGGCTGCTCTTCTTTCGTTTCCTTTGGCGAAACTGCCTGCTCCGGCTTCAGCCCGGTCTCCAAAACCTCCTTGGAAACCTCTGTCAGATTAGATGCATTCTGTTCTGTCTGCACCACCGGCTCTTCCGTCAGGGGCTCCAAAACTGCTGCTGTCTCTGTAGAAACTGCCCCAATCTCTGCTGTCAGCTGTACTTCTTCCGGCATTTCTTCCACTACAACCATTTCCGGATTCATCTGAAACAGCAGGGCTGCTTCTGCCTGTGCCTGCTCCAGAGCCGTATCTTCGGAAGCTTCCGTTTCTTCCGGCTTATCCGCCGCTTCCGGTTTCTTGGAATCAGAATCCTTTGTAACCTCTTTCTTGTCTTCGCCTTTGGTGTCTTTGGTCTGTCTGGTTCCCGCGTCTTCCTCTGCCTTACTGTTCAAAAGCTTCTGAAAACTGCCCTCGTCCATGCGATCCGTCTGCCGGCCGCCCGAAGTCCTGGCGCCTGCCATGGCGGATGTCAGATCCATGCCCTTTACGGCTGTTGTACTTCCCATGTCTTTCCCCTCCTTTCTTAAAAAATTGTTCCTGTGATACCGATGCACTTATGTGCTGATACCATAGTATGATGTATATCGTAAACTGCCTAAGCAGTATTACGCGCTTTTGCTGTTGCGCTTTTGTTGGACACAAACTCATCAATAAAGAGCTCTTCTTCCTTCTGTACTTCTTTATCATACTGTGCCCGCTTCTTTTCCTTAAGCTTGGTGATGGATGCTGTCTCCTTTCGGGCTTCCACAACCTCTTCCCGCTTCCGCTCCTCCCGTACAAGAATCTCTGCCAGGCGTTGCCGCTCCCGCTCAATCTTCCTGCGGAGGCTGGTAAGAAACCGGTCGTAGGTCTGCATGTCATTGATACTGATACCCGTCCGCTTTTTTTCCTCCATGGCATCCATACATTCCTGCTGTTCCTGCTCCAGGCCTTCAATAACTCTCTCGCACGCTGTCCGCTCTGCGATAATCTGTGCATGCTGGTTCTGAAGATCCTCCAGCACCTGTTCCTTATAGTTCAGCACGGTATCCAAGGCAAAATAAAACTTCTTCATAGCCTGCATCCTGTCCTTTGTCTGTCACATTTAATTTAAAATCCTGCGCATAACAGCCAAATCCTCTTCAATGGAAAAGCTGTCTGCAATCCGCTGCATCAGGTAGTCATTGACCGCGTCAATCTTCCCTACGGCTTCATCCAGGCGGGGATTGGTTCCTGCTTTATAGGCTCCAATGGAAATCAAATCCTCATTCTTGTTGTAGATGCTTAAAATATCCCGCATCTTCGCCGCCAGTCTCTGGTGCTCCTCCGGTACAATGTTTACCATCAGACGGGAGATACTTGCGCCGATATCAATTGCTGGAAAATGATTCTCATTGGCCAGCTTTCTGGAAAGTACAATATGTCCGTCCAGAATACCACGGACTGTATCGGCAATGGGTTCGTTGGTATCGTCGCCCTCCACCAGCACCGTGTAGATTCCTGTGATGGAACCCTTCTCAAACTTTCCGCTCCGCTCCAGCAGCTTGGGAAACTCTGCATAGATGGAGGGTGTATATCCTCTTGCCACCGGCGGCTCTCCGGTAGCAAGACCAATCTCTCTTTGTGCCATAGCAAAACGGGTCAGGGAATCCATCATCAACAACACATCTTTTCCCTGATCCTTGAAATACTCCGCAATGGTAGTAGCCACCAGCGGGCATTTCATCCGCAGCATAGCCGGCTGATCCGACGTAGCTACAATCAGAATGGACCGCTTCAGTCCCTCTGGTCCCAGGTCCTTCTCAATAAACTCCCGGACCTCACGTCCCCGCTCTCCTACAAGCGCAATGACGTTAATATCTGCTTTCACATTTCTGGCAATCATTCCAAGCAGGGTACTCTTTCCCACACCGCTGCCGGCAAAGATTCCAATTCTCTGTCCCTTACCCACGGTATTCAGGCCGTCAATGGCTTTGATTCCGAACTCCAATGTGTCCGTGATAGGCGGGCGGGTAAGAGGATTAATATAGGGGTTCTCCACATAATAATGCTGCTGGGACTGAAAGTCCCCCAGGTCATCCATGGGATTACCCAAGGCGTCAATAATCCGGCCCCGCAGAAATTCCCCTACCGGTATCTTCAATCGCTTTCTGGTATTGCGCACAAAACTGCCTGCGGAAATACCGCTCATATTCTCATAAGCCATCAACTGGCTCCGGCCATCCCTAAATCCTACTACCTCCACGGGAATCTGCCGCCGTTTCTCTTCGTTGTAGATCATGGCAATGTCACCGATGCTGGCCCGGTTGCTGGATGCCTCCATAGACATTCCCACTACATTCTCAATTTTTCCTATGTAGCTGACCGTCTCAGCCTTGGCAATCAGATTCGGCAGTTGCGAAAACATAAGTCTACACCTCGTGATGTCATGGACATATTATCTGTCTTCTTTTCAGATACGGGCATTGTTCAGGATATCTTTGATGTTCTCCAGCTGGGTACTCACGCTGGCATCTATGATTTCCTCCGGCAGTTCAATAATGCAGATGCCTTCCTCATCACTGTCCATCGCCACAATCTTCACATTGTCTGATAAGTGGGAAAGAGCATTGAGAAATTCCGTGTCTGCTTCCAGGGAAATCTCCGTATTACATTTGGTAATATAGATCTTCGCCCATTCTGTCTTCTTCAGCTTATCCGTGGCTGCCACAATCATCCGGTGAATCACATTCTCACTGGACTTCAGGCTGATGTGGATAACCTTCTCTGCAATGGCCAGGACGGTCCGCTTCAAATCATCCAGGTACTTCTCCATCAGGGCACTCTTTTCCTGACGGATACTATCCATAAATTCTGCCGCATGTCTTCGGAAGTCTTCCACTTCCTCCTCATACCGAGTTTCGCATTCCTGCCGTGCCTCTTCGGTGCCGGCCTGAAAGCCTTCCTCATGCCCCTTGGTAAAAGCCTCTTCCCGCAGGAGCTCTGCCTGCTTTCGGGCATCCTCCAGAATCGCTTCAGCCTCCCGGCGGGCTTCTGCCAGAATTTCACTGGTCTTCTCCCGCTCTCTGGCCTCCTCTTCCCGGATTCTGGCTATCTCATCCTCCAGGCCGGAATCCTCCGCTTCAGCCTCTTCCTCTTCTGTCTCAGGCGCTTCCTCTTCCTTCTCTTCTTCCAATGCAAAATCCGAGAAGAACTGGTACATCTGCACCACATCGATTGCCTTCCTGCCTTTGACAACGTTAGACAATGATCTCATCCTTTCCGCCCTTAACGATAATCAGCTCTCCGGCAGCTTCCAGCCTTCGGATAACGCCGACAATTCTCTGCTGGGCCTCTTCCACATCTTTCCTGAGTACATTTACGGTAATCTCCAGATCGGACTGAATGCTCTCTGCCATACGCCCGGACATGTTGGCAAATATAACCTGACGGACATTCTCGTCGCTGCCCTTCAGGGCGTATACCAGATCCTTCACATCGCAGTCACGGATAAATCTCTGGATAGAACGATTATCGAGACTCAGGATATCCTCAAATACGAACATCTTCTTGCGGATGGTCTCGGTAAGCTCTTCATCCCGCTTTGCCAGTTCATCGAAAATAAACTTTTCATTGCTGCGGTCCATATTGTTCATTACGTCCGCAATGTAGTCAATACCGCCGATAGAGGTGTAATCGGTGGTCATAATATTCTCAAACCGCTTGCGCAGCTGATTTTCCACAATCTTAATCGCTTCCGGAGACACACTCTCCAGTCTGGCAATACATTCCACTACCTCAATGGACACATCCTTGGGCAGGCTGCCAATCACCCCTGCGGCCTGATCCGCATCCGCATAGGAGAGCACCAGCGCAATGGTCTGGGGCCGCTCATGAGAAAGGAATGTATAGAGGTTCTTAGGATCCGCCTTCCGGATAAACTCAAAGGGCCGGACCTTCAGGAATTTAGTCACACGTTCCAGAAGCTGCTGGGCTGTAGACTCTCCAAACGCTTTCTCCAGTACGGAACGGGCATATTCCATACCGCCGTCCGTCACCACCTTCTGAGTCATACAGGACTTATAAAACTCATCCAGAATATCTGCTGTCTGATCTGCTTCCAGATGCTTCAGTTTGGCAACCTCCAGGGTCAGCTTCTCAATGTCGTCCTCGCTCAAATGCTTGTAAATCAAAGACGCTTTGTCGGCACCCATGGAAACAATGACAGCCGCTGCTTTTTGTTCTGAACTAAGTTCTTCTACTATTTCGCTGCTCATCGTTATTCGCCTCCTCCGCCGCCATTCAGCCAGTTCTTCAGCAGCTGTGCAGATATCTCAGGATTCTCCTCTGTGAACTCCCGGATGTTCTGCTTCAATTCCATACCGCGGTCGTTCTGGAATTCAAGAATTTCCTTATTGAAATCAAAGGCTGGCATCTGATCCAGAATCGCAGCCGCGTCTCCTTCTGCCGCAGCCGCCGCAGCTGCTTCCTCCGCCGCTTTCTTCTTCTTACGCTTTGCATTCAGGAACAGAAGTACGCCTGCCACTATCAGCAGTACAAGCACCACAACCAGCAGAATATAGAAGATGGGGCTGGAAACCATACGGCTGAGTACGCCTCCCTCTTCTTCCGGCTCTTCCGGCTGGAATGTAGACTGATAGAATGGACCGCTTACAACAGAAATCTTGCTGTTCCAGTCAATCTCCGGAATCCCAGCTGCATTTCCCACCAGGGCCCGCAGATCCGCAACGGTCAAAGTGCCATAGCTGTCACCATTCACTGCCACTGAAACAGTCAGATCCTCCAATGCTCCCGGCGTCACCTGGCCCTGTTCCTTGATCTGATTCACCAGATACTCTTTGTCCCAGGTACGGGCTCCATAGCCTTCCACATTATCTTCCTCGGCTCCCGTATCATATACCGGTGTGTCCGCATTGGTCTCGGCTCCTGCCACACCGCCCTCCACTGCATCCTTCGTACCGGAGATCTCCACCGTGCCCTGATCATGGGAAACAATCCCCGTCTTATCATCCTGATTAATCTTATCCGGTGTGCTGTATGTAATACTCTCCCGAAGCAGTGTCTGCATATTAATCTGGGCTTTTGTGGAAACCCGGATATTTTCCTCTCCATAGAAAGGGATCAATACATGAAGAACCTTCTCACTGATCTGGTCCTCCACCATCCTTGCAATCTCTTCCGTATCCTGGCTGGTCAGACCAGTATTTTCTTCCTCTGTGGTATCAATCTCATTCATATTGCTGTCTAAGACTACCACATCCTCCGCATTCAGTCCCGGAACACCGGAAGCCACCAGGCGCTGAACTGCTTTCGCCTGCTCAATGCTGGGAGAACCGCCATCCTCCATTGTAAGCACAGCATGGGCGCTGGTCTGTTCCACCGCCTCCTCTGTCAGTACATATTTGCGTTCCTCTCCAAGAGCGATGGTTACTTTGGCATCCTTCACTCCGTCAAAGATCATAATCGTCGCTGCAATTCGATTCTGCAAATCATACAGAGCGTACCGATCCTTGTCAGAATCCGTAGTCATAAGACCCGCATGATCCGTAAACACCTGATAACCGAAGCCGTTCTTGGGATAACCCTCAAACGCCAGGGATGCCCTTGTCTGATCCAGAATATTTTCAGGTACCAGAATTTCTCCATTGCCCGTGTATTGATAATCAATCCCCGATTCCTGAAGCTTTCCAATAATCTGCTGGGCTTCTTCCGTATTCAAACCGGAAAAAAGAACTTCAAATCCATTATTTCTATTTAAAAGCAGGGCCAGTACAATGGAAAAAACAATCAGGCCTGCAACACCTGCCAGGATAATTTTCTTTGTTCTGCTTTCCAGTTTAGAAACAACCGCCTTCAACTGTTCCAATCTTTCCTTCATGGCCGTTTCTTATCCCTTCTATGTAAATTCAAATAATCTCCTTACTAACGCACAAAATATACCTGCCTGTAATAAACTCTTACAAGAAGATATATTATGTACTGCCCAAACGAATGATTACATGGATATGCTAATCAATGAATTATAAGCCTCCAGAGCTTTATTCCGAAGCTGTACCAGCAGATCAACGGAAAGCTGCAACTCCGCTCCCGCAATAGGGACCGTATGCGGATCGTCAAGCTGGCCGGTCGCAAGAAGATACTGCTTCTTCATATAGTCATCCTCCAGCTCTTTTACATTGTTAATCAAATCGCCAAACAGACTGCCGAAGAGGGAATCTTCCTCCTTCTCCGTCTTCTCTGCCGCTCCAAAGATCCCGCCGGCAGAACCAGCGCCGCTGATTCCATTCAGCCCCTGTACCATATTCATAGGGGTAATAAACATGCTCTCCATAATAACATCTCACTCCTGTTTTATCTATATGAAAATTTCATCTTTTCTGTTACTGTCCCCGAATGACACTTCTAAATCTGGATATATCGCTGTTAATGGCCTGAAGCACATACTGATACTGCAGCTGCGCTCTTGCCATCTCTACTTCCTCCGCGTCTGCATTGACATTATTATCATCCAGACGGGCGCTGCTTTCACTCTCATTTACTGTATAGGCAGAATTCTCAATCACACTGCGGGTCTTGGATGCATTGCTCCCCGAAGCCCGCGCCAGCTTCAGCCGCTTCTGATATTCATCTTCAAAGGTCACATACTTTGACTTATAACCCGGTGTATCCACATTAGATAAATTATGCGAAATAGTCACCTGTTTTGCCCATAAAAATTCCAGAGATTTTGAAGACATGGAAATCGAATTGCCAAACATCAGATTCATCGCTGCTCTTCCCTTCTTCTATCTATTTGATTTCTGTTAAATCCAAGCTATGCCATTTTAAAATAAAACAGCCTATCATAGTTATTCTAATACTTTTAATGCTTTTTTTCAACATAAACTGACTTTTTTCTTAAAAAAACATCTTTTTTATGGTTTTTGTAAAATTTTCCCAGTTTATATCAAGGCTCCGGCTTCGCTTTCTGCTGATTCTTCCTCCGCGGAAAACACTTCTGTATGGAACATGCTCTCCATCCGCAGACGCATCAATTCCACCAGATACTGAGCATCCTGCTGATTAAACACGGAACTGCTGCTGCCTGTCCCGGATGCCAGAGCCGACAAAAGATCTAATGCAGAAGGATAGATACTGTTCCCTGCACTGCGGGCAGTCTGAATCCCACTTAAATCAATCGTCTCTCCTGCATAGGACAGCACTTTCTGTATATAATTCTGCGTCTCAGCAAAAGGCGGGACACCGCCGTATTTCTCCACATTGCCGCTTCCTGCATTGTAGGCGCTCAGAGCCAGAACGGTATCTCCCTGATAACGCTCCAAAAGGCCTGCGATATACTTGGCGCCTCCCATAATATTGCTTCTTGCATCAAAGCTGTCTTCCACGCCCAGAGAGCGGGCTGTAGCAGGCATCAGCTGCATAACACCTTGCGCGCCCGCACCGGACACTGCCTGGGGATTGAAATTAGACTCTGCTTTACCGATAGCTTTTAGAAGATTCAAGGGTACCCCATACTGCCGGGAAGCCTCTGCAAAAATATTCTCCAAACTCTCCGTAGTCTGAAGGGCACTCTGAACCGTATCACGAAAACTGATATTTCCGGATCCGGAAAACTGATTCTCATAATTCGTATGTACGTTCTGCCGGCCATGAACCCCATAAAGATAGGGATTCAGTCCGGCTGACTGATAAGCTTCCATCGCATTCCTCTTCTTTTTCTTTCTTTTCTATAATTATGAATCCATTTCTATTTACATGACTATTTTATATGATATATGAAACCCTTGGGATTGTCAACTCATCCATTAAAATGAGCTGCTAATAATATTGGAAATTTTCATACAAAAAAAGGATATTTTCTGGAATAAATTAGAATAATACCAGACAATAAAAATCAGCCGCAACCTATATACTGAACCATTTCAAAAAATTTCAATCTATACTTTACAGCTGATTCCCCATACAGGTATCCTCTCCTGACAAAACTATACATGCCTTTGTCAAGAGAGGGCATCTATTCCTCATAAAACTGACATTCATCTGCGCACCGCTTATTTCTCTTCGTTTTTTATCATCTTCTTCACGGCTGTCAGAGAGCTTACACCTGCTGATTCCCGGTTGGCCTTTGCAGCCTCCACCAGTTCTTTCCGGAGAATTGAGATATCCTTGGGCGCTGACAGGGCAAGCTTTACCCAGTCGGCTCCAATTTCCAGAACTGAAAGCTCGATATTATCACCTATCAAAATGGATTGATTCTTTTTTCGTTGTAAAACCAGCATCTTATTCCTCCTCTCCTTGTAAGCCGCCCAGAGAATGACGGAATGTATAAGCAGAATCCTCCAGAATAATCTGCCGGGCATCCCGTGTTCGATAGTTTACTGCAATCGGAGCCTTTAAATTGACTGTGCTTTCCGACACGGAATCCCGAATCACACCAATCACATAATAAGAAATATCTTCATCCTCAGGCGAACCAATGGCACTGCGGTCTGCATCCGAGATCCGTGGATTATAGCCGGCAAAAAAGAGAAACGGATTCAGGAGAATAAAACTCAGTTCTTCGTCCGCCAGTGACTGCAGGCAGATCAGGGCATCGGAGTCTGGTTCAAAAGGAACCGGCAGAAATTCTCTCTGATCTTCAAACCCAAACAATCCTTCCGGAAAGCAGATTTTCTCTTCTGGTACGTATTCGATTTCCCCAAAATACTTGTTGGTTATCTTCATTCATTTTCCTCCATTTAAAAATTCTGTATGTCTGGCAGTCAATACCTTTACACATATAGAAAAGGGCTTATCGCTAAGCCCTTACATCCAATGGTTCAAAATTCGGATCTGCGCTGGGCGGTACATAAATGGGTCCGCCGACATATTCGATCCGTACCTCCGGGTGCTGTGTAACAGAAAGTTCAATATCCCCCGGAATAAATTCAAAGTTTCCATTTGCCACTTTCATATCAAAATTCAGCTTATCCATCTGATAATTGATAATCAGGTCCCCCGCCTCATAACTGATGTCCACGGGTGCGGAGGGAGTAAAACCAAGTTCAAATTCCCCTGTAGGCTGCTGGTTCCTGTTTGCGAAAATCTGTCCCAGCACATCCTCTCCAATCTTCGCTTTCAGCATCAGCTGACCCTCCTGTGCCAGCTGGGCTGTCGCCTCATAGGCTGCCTGCCGGCCTGTCTGTGCCGTCTGTGCTACACTGCGGGCTGTGGTAGGAACCACAGAGTTCCGCGCCTCAAAAGAATCAATGTTCAGCTTTACCGGCCGGCTTTTAATGGTCATACCGCCTTTGTCCCGGCTGATCTCTACCTCCGCAGTTGACGCCTTGTACTGCAGGCGGGCACTTTGTATCTTCAGTTCATACTGAATCGGTACAGTCGTGATATTAATTAGCTGCTTCATACCATGCTTCCCCTCCAAACCATGTATATTTTATACTACTTGCAGTTACTTCATAAAATCAATGAACGATGGTGTAAGAATATTCGTTCCCACCTTCAGAGCTGCATTATATGCATACTGGGCCCAGGAGAATTCCGTAATGGCTTCCGCCATATCCACATTGACCACATTGTCAAACTGCTCTGTGAGAGATATCTGCTGATCCTCCAGCCTGCTCTTGGTCGTCTCCAGAAAATTCGTCCTGGTTCCAATCGTGGTCAGATTATCCATCAGCTTAGTACGGGCTCCGTCAAAAGCATTCAGAAGCTCTGTGTACTTCTCCATGTCAAAGTCTTCCTTCTCCAGCTCATCTGCAAGCTGGCCTGCCAGAACGATCAGGTTCTTGCTGTTTCCATTGTCATCTGTGCCGTACCCCACCACATTGATACCCGGAAGAGAAGTATTAAAGGCACTGGAGTTCACTACATTTCCATCCTCATCCATGGTCAGTCCGAAACCAAGATCCGTGTAAACTTCCTCTCTGGACATCTTATCCATATCTGGGTGATCTACTTTCTTTCCCCGGTACAGAAGTACCTTCTCACCATTTATATCTTTCAGTTCAAAAGGAGTATGCCCCCCATCCGCTCCACCGAATACAAACTTATCACCATATGTTGTATTCATACTCATAGTCATGGATTCCTGCGCCTGCCGGAATGCCTGCGCATAGGTCTGACGCACATCCAGGGGCCAGTTGGTGCCATTCATAGCCTCAAGGCCATACTGCTTGCTCAGATAACGTGCCTGAGTACTGATCTGGGTAATGGCATCCTCCTGTGCATTCTGGAAAGACTGCGCATCATCGATCGCTTGAATATAATCCTCATTCTTAGCATACTTTTGATTCAAAGCCGCTTCCCGGACTGCCGCAGTAGGATCCTGATAGCCTTTGGTAAAATTCCGCTTGGTCATAACCTTGGTTCTTGCCAAGTCCAGTGTAGTAATAGACTTATTTAAATTAGACTTATAATTTCTGATTAATGCACTTGTGGTTATTCTCATTCTAATATCCTCCCGCCTATCTTCCTACCACACCGGTTCCATTGATGAGCTTATCCAGTGCCTCATCCAATGTTGTCATCAGTCTGCACGCTGCAGAGTAGGACTGCTGGTAATGCAGCAAATTGATTCCTTCCTCATCCAAAGACACGCCGGAAACGGTATCCTTCAGGTCTGCTGTCTGGTTAATCACAGTGATCTTGTTCTCCAGAGTATTGTTGCCTGCTTTCAGATCAATATTCAGAATATTTTCCATATTGACAAAGCAGTTATAAAAACTTCCTTTATAGAAATCTATATCCTTTGTAGTTCCGTCCGGCTGTACCTGTTTGTAAGAGAACTGATGATCCTCGGCCAGCGCTTTAATCATCTTCAGCACATTCTCATCTGCAGTGGCACCTGTATTATTTTCTCCTTCTCCATTGGGAACCTGTATATCCGAAGTAGTAATTCCATAAGTACCATTAGCCCAGCCATCCGCAATTTTAATATTGGAAGCCGAAAAATCTTTTGTAGGATCAATCTTCTCAAAGAGTGGAAATTCATCCATAATCTGATTGCCATTCGCATCCAGTACCGGATCGCCATCCTGATCCACTTGACCACGTCTATTCAAATCATTAAACGTCTCTGCCAGCTTCGCCACCAGTGAATCCATCGATTTTTCATAATACCCGATTCCCTTCACATCCGTAGCCGGACTGTCAAAAGGACCTGATTTATTGAGAATATCCAGCGTTCCCTTGATAACGCCGTCTCCTACCGTATCGGTAATCTCAGCCGGACCTTTGCCATAGCTGTCTGTAATATACAATTTCACCGGCTGGCCTTCCACATCCGCAGTAAGGCTGCCCACCAGATTATCCGAAATCAGTTTATACTTAACACCCTCTGAATCCGTAAAGTAGATATCCAGTTCTTCCACCGTAAAGCCTGCACCCAGATCGTGATCCCGGTACTTTGTGGTAATCGGAAGGTAACTTGCCAGCTCATCAATAAGCTCATTCCGCTCATCCTTCAGCTCCAGGGCCGGATTGCCCAGAATCTGGCTGTTTTTGATACTCTCATTCAATTCTCCGATATTTTGAAGAATCTTATTCAAATCCTTGATTGTAGTATCCCGGAATTCCTTGGTAAGATCCGTCCGCACCTCCTGCAGATCCGTAGCATTTTGATGGAACAGATTCAACAGAATCTGGCTGGAAGAACGCACCATAGAATCATATTCCTTGCTGTTGGGGTTTTGAGCCAGCTTCTGAAGCTGAGAATTCAGATCAATCAGCGCCTTCTCAATACCGCTCCGATCCGTCTCATCCAGAATGTTGGCCAGCTTCTCGTATCCAGCTACCTGAGCATCTGTCGTTCCAAGCTTCGCCATCTGCATCCGGTATTGGATATCCAGAAAGGGATCCCGCAGCTGGGAAACTCCCGTAATCTCTACACCAAAACCAATTCTCGCATTGGGATGAGAATTGTAGAACTCTCCGCCCTTCAAATACAAGCTCTTTACATCCAGACGCTGTCTGGTATAGCCTGGTGTATTTATATTCGCAATATTCTGTCCGGTTACCTCCAGGGCACGCTGGCTTGCACTCATAGCAAGGGTGGCCGTGGTGAATCCGGCAAACGTTGAACGCATCATAGCCTGACTCCTCCTTTATATACGTCTGTCCGTAAAATGGGTCGTTCCTGTCTGAACGGAGCCATCTTCCCCGTAGGTACGGGCTCCTCCCGTCTTCCGGGCAATCATCTGATTGATGGCATGCAGATTGACCTCCATTATGGTCCTGGAGCTTTCTGTCACAGATTGAAACGTGCTCACCCGAAGTGCCAGCTCATCAAAGAGAGGTCCTGCCTCCCGCTGCTGTTCCTCCGGAAGCTGCTTTAAAATCTCCTGAAAAGTCATGCCTTTCCAGCCAAACTCCTCCTGCAGACGCTCCCGCCTCTGATCCAGCCCCCGCAGAGCCATAATCTCGGCCTGCTCCTTCTTGATAATCTCCTCAAGCTCAGACACCCGGTTGCGGCTGACCACATCCAGTTTCGACTGTTCCAAAGGAATCATCCGATCAAAAAATTCAATCAACTGTCGAATCACTTCCTGAAACGCCGATAAATCATGCATGTGCAAAAGCCTCCCCGCTCACCAGCATCCTGGAAGCTGTTAAATAGGGATCAATCTGATAAGCTCCGGCTTCCACCTGCTGCTTTAAAGCCTCCACCTTCTCTGCAGACGCTCCCTGCCTGGTCTCCGACACAACCTGCTTTGACAGAGCTTCTGAAAATGTTTTCTCCTGAATCTGTCTGGAGCTGGACTGAATGGTCAGGGCATCGTAATTCCCGTTCCCCTTCGTCCCGCTGGAGATCCTGGCATCCGTCCTGGTATGTCCGGCTGCTTCCATGCGGTATGGACTTATATTATTTAAAGTTATTTTCATACATAAACTCCTTTCAGGGAAACTTACGTCCTGCTTCTTATTTAATTTATCGGCCAAAACGCGAAAAACATAATAAGAAAGTTCATTTAATTACATTTTTCGAAGCTGTCCAAGGAGTACATTATGAATATTGGTGCAGGATGCCTGTATACAGACGCCGCCAATTTCATAGGCAACCATAGGCATTCCATATACCACGCAGGATTCCTTGTCCTGTCCAATGGTGAAAGCTCCCGCATTGCGCATCTCCAGAAGCCCGCTTGCTCCGTCTCTTCCCATACCGGTCATAATAATGCCCACCGCATTCTTCCCTGCCTTTTTGGCCACAGAGGAAAAAAGCACGTCCACGGAAGGCCGGTGCCCGTTGACCTTCTCTCCTGGCTGGCAGGACACATAGTAACCCTTCAGATCCTTTTCCACCCGCATCTGCAGAGGTCCTCCCGGAGCAATCAGCACCAGCCCCCTGCGGACCCGGTCTCCGTTCTGTGCTTCCTTTACCTCCAGCTTACAGATACGGTCCAGCCGCTCTGCATACATCTTGGTGAATCCCTCCGGCATATGCTGGGTCACCACGATGCCGGGCATATCCGCCGGAAGCCGCTGCAGCACTTCCAGTGTGGCCTCTGTTCCTCCCGTGGAAGCACCAATGGCAATCAGCATATTGTTCTGAACCATCTGTGACAGATTGGAGTGCAGTACACCCGGCATTCCTGCCGGGGCCGTCCCCGGAGCTCCCGGACTATGCTTCTGAGGCGCTGCCTTTACATTCACTTTCGCCCTGGAAGCAATATATATCTTGCTGTTCAATACATTAAAAAAGCTCTTTACATTATAATCCTTGCTCATATTCGGCTTCTGCACAAAATCCACCGCGCCTGCCGCCAGAGCGTCAAACACGCTTAGATTCAAAGAAGACACCAGAATCACAGGAATGGGATACTTGGGCAGGAGCTCCTTCAAGAAATCAATTCCGCTTAAGCCCGGCATCTCCACATCCATGGAGATCACATCCGGCCGGATCGCAGGAATCTTCGACCTGGCCTCAAAAGCGCTGCCTGCATACCCAACTACTTCAATATTGCTGCGGGAATTCAAATCATTCAGCAGCATCTGACGGAAAAAGATCGAATCATCCACTACAAACACTCTTATTTTCTTATTCATACGGTTCAAGACCTTTCTAAAATATAAAATCGATAATTTAAAAACAAATTACAATTCACAGTCCCGCTCCCCCGCACCTGGCCTGTGAATTGTAATTCCACAAAACTATTCTTTTCGATATGTTGCCGGCATCAAATACCGATAAGGCGTGTTCTCCTTATTCAAACTCTCCGAATGCCCGATCAGAAGATATCCCCCTGGATTGGTAGCCTGGAAAAACCGGTTTACCAGCGCCTCCTTGGTGGCCTGATCAAAATAAATCATCACATTTCTGCAGAAAATCACATCAAATTTTAACCGAAAACGAATGGGATCCATCAAATTAAAGGTCCTGAAAATAACATTATCCTTAATCATGGGAGCAACCGTATAAATTCCAGGCTCTGGAGTCTTGGCAAAATACTTCATTTTCCAGGAAGAAGGCACTTCCTTTAGCGAACCTTCATCGTAAACCGCATGCTGGGCGGCGCCCAGAGCATTTCTCGAAATATCCGTAGCCAGTACCCGCGTATCCCACTGACCTGCTTTCGCACCAAAATACTCCATAAGCAGCATGGAAATGGTATAAGGCTCCTCCCCGGAAGAACAGCCTGCACTCCAGATACTCAGCACCTTATCCTTCTTCGTCTTCTCCAGGTACGGAAGAATGGTCTCCGTGAAAAACTTAAAATGAGACTCCTCACGCATAAAATAGGTATAATTCGTGGTGAGCTTATTCAGCATCAGCTCCAGATCTTCCGGTTTTCTGCTCTTCAAAAGATAGTCCACATAATCCTTAAAGCTGTTAAACCCATTGGACATAATAGTTCCGGAAAGTCTTCCCATAATCAATTGTTTTTTCTTGGATAAGTCAATTCCATAATTGCTCTTTACGAAATTGACTAACCGCTCAAAATCGCTGTCAGTTATCGTAAGCATAGCATCTACCCCTTAAAATGTCCGAATCAGTTCCTGACAGTTCAGGAACAAGAGCACTTCCTGATTGCTCAAAGAAATCATACCATCCATCAGACCCTGCTGGTCTTCTACCGGAATCGGTGAAATCTGTGATTTATCCACATCCAGCACCTGCTCCACATTATCTACAAGGATTCCCACATAGGTAGTATCAATTTCAAGAACAATGATACAGGTGGTCTCTGTCTCCTCTGCAAACTTGCCCATCTTTGCCCGGATATCAATAATCGGCACAATCTGGCCGCGCATATTGATGATTCCCTTGATAAATCCAGGTACCATAGGAAGCTCGGTAATGGTCTGATCCGTAAGAATCTCAATCACATAATTTGTACTGACGCCTATGGTTGTATTATCTGAACGGAAAGTCAGGTAACGCTCCATAGGGATATCAGCTTCCGCTCCTACGGTCTCCTGATCTTCTATATTAGTATTCTGCATCTGTTCCGTAGACATATGTTTTCCTCCAACTTTCTATTTTATTAACGCTTCCGGCCTTTTCTATCACACATTTGCAGCATTATACAGATTCATTACTTCCAGAATAATACTGATGTTGCCGTCACCCAGAATCGTACAGCCGCTGATTCCATAATCTTTAATATTGAAACTGTTCAGATAGGTAGGCAGCGGTTTTACCACAATCTGGCGTTCTCCCAGAAGCTCATCCACAAACATACAATACGAATGATCTCCCGCTTCCACCCAGATGAGAATTCCATCCTCAATCTGCGTAACCTCTGTTTCAATATTATAGAAGTTATGAAGACGGATAATCGGATAAAATTCATCCATAATCTTCACAATCTCATTCCCCTTGGCATCATGCAGCACATTTTCCTTGGCAATCTTAATAGACTGGCGGATATTGGAAATGGGAATCGTGAAAATTGATCTTCCCACCCTTATCTCCATACCATCTACAATTGCCATCGTCAGAGGTATCTTCAGTGTAGTACAGCTTCCCCGCCCCAGTTCACTGGTAATGCTGATAGTTCCGCCCACGCTCTCCACATTCTTCTTTACCACATCCATGCCTACGCCGCGGCCTGAGAACTCGGTCACTTCCTCATTGGTAGAGAAACCAGGCAGCATCAGCAGTGCAAGAATCTCTTTCTTAGAATATTCACTCTCCGGCTTGGTTAGAAGGCCGTTCCGGGCAGCTTTCGCCAGAATCTTCTCTGTATCCATACCCTGGCCGTCATCGGAAATGGAGATCACAACCTCGCTTCCTGTATGGGAAGCGGACAGGACCAGCTCACCCTGGGGATCCTTGCCTGCTGCAATACGCTCCTCCTTGGTCGTCTCAATTCCATGATCCATAGAGTTACGTACAATATGCATAATCGGATCACCGATGCTGTCGATAATGGTCTTATCAATCTCTGTATCCTCACCGATAATTGTCAGACGTACATCCTTATTAAGAGCCTTCTTCATATCCCGGACAATCCGGTTCATCTTCTGAAAGGTACCAGAGATAGATACCATCCGAAGAGACATGGCGATATCCTGCAGATCATCCGTCAGTTTGCGCAACTGGCGGGTGGACTTTAAGAAGCTGTCCAGCTTCAGTCCCTGAAGCTCCGGAGAAGAAGTCACCATTGACTCCGTGATCACAATCTCGCCCACAACTGCCTGCAGAGCATCCAGCTTGGAAAGGTTCACGCTGATCAGGCTCTGCTTTGCCGCTCCATGCTGGGCAGCTCCGCCGGTCACCTCTTTTACGGCCGGTTTTGCCGCCGCCTTGGCCGGCTCTTCCACGCTCTTAGCCGCAGGCGCCTCAGCCGCCTTCACCGGCTCTTGTTTATGAACCTCCGGCTCCAGATGAATCATCTCATAGGTCTGAATGCTGCCCTGTTCTTCTACAATCCGGATGGCCTTGGTTACATCCTCCTCGGTATGCAGTCCCACAAAGAATCCATGATCGATAATCCCTTCGCTTGTGGAACCATTGCTCTCCACATCCTCCGGATAAAATTCAAATTCAGTTTCCAGATCCTTCAGCGCATTTACCAGCATAAAAGCCCGCAGATTCTCCATTCCACAGCCTTCCTCGAAGAACACCTGCAGGAAAAACGGACACTTGCTGCCCAGAGACGCCGCGATATCATGTCCGGCCGTATTTCCTGAAGAAGCCTTCTCCTCTCCTGCATCCTCTTCCTGTCCAGCCGCTTCCTCTTCTGCCTCTCCGGTACCGCTAATTTTATTCAGAAAACTATTAATTTCTGAAGTCATACTGTCGATATTAGTACTAAGAGGTTCGTTGTTTTCCAACTTCTCAACCTCGCCCCGGAGCACATCCGTGGACTTGAACGTTAGATTAAACAATTCGCTCTTATCCGTACTGTTCAGGGAATCGATACCGTTTTCCCGGACAAAGAAAAACAGGTCTTCAATCCGGTGGGCAATTGTCATCAGAGAGTTGAATTCCATCATTGCAGAAGACCCTTTGATTGTATGCATGGCCCGAAAGATTTCATTTACATCATCTGTAGTGAATTCCTCGTTTTTCTCCGCCTCTATCAAAAGTTCGTCTAACTGCTCAAGTAATGAATTTGTTTCGAAAAGATACATGTCCAACATGTTGTCCATACCATTGTCCATAATACTAGCACCACCTTATTTTGAGATATATATTATATATCGGAAGATAATAATAAAAAAATAAGAGAAATTTATCATATCAGGAGAAAAAAATGGCAAATATT
>CATJHO010000086.1 GCA_949740535.1 uncultured Lachnospiraceae bacterium | reverse complement strand
CATTCCAGTTCCGCAGTCCCATCCAGCTCCCTCTTTTAACAGAAGCATTTCCGGACACCGGCTGTGGACTGCTGTTTTATTCTAACACAAAAATCCGGGACTGTCACTTGACGAGACAGCCCCGGACAGTCTTTTAAGTAGTTTTGCTCAGCTTCTGGGTTCTTCTCTTATCCAGCACAAAGTTGATAATCAGAACGCCAATCAGAGCAACACCCCAAATCAAATCCCGGTAGTAGTTACTGATGTCCGGGAACATATTCAGGTAAGAGGACATCATCTGCAGAATCACAACCGCAATGGCAATGCCAGGTATCGTACCAAAGCCTCCGTTGGGATTTACACCGCCCAGAACGGAGATCAGAATACACTGCATCGTATAGCTGCTTCCAAAGTCTGCCTTTGCAGAATTGATACGTGCAAGGCTCAAAAGGCCCGCCACAGCAGATACCAGACCAGACAGCATATAGGTGCGGATCAGGATGTTCTTGCAGTTGATTCCTGCAAACTGCGCTGCTTTCTCATTGGTTCCCACAAGATATACCCTGGTTCCGAATTTCGTTTTGCTCATAACAAAGCTCATGGCAATGATAATCAGTAAAAATGTCACGAAAGAAAGAGGTATGTAACCGAACAAAGCCGTGGTTGCAAAACTCGTATAGGATTCCGGAATGCCGCTGACGGTACTTCCGCCGGACACAACAATCGCAATTCCCATAAAGAGCTGATAGGTTCCCAAAGTGGCCAGCATAGCCGGTATCTTCAGATAAGACACCAGAAATCCATTAAAGATACCACAGGCCGCGCCCACCGCCAGAGCCACCAGAATTGCCGCGAAATTGCTGCTGCCGCCCTGCATCATCATACCTGCCAGAATGCCGCAGAGATTAGCAATGTATACGGTAGACAAATCGATTCCGCCGGAAATCATACAGATTCCCACGCCGATAGCCATCAGGCCGTACTCGGAAAGCTGTTTGGCCATGGTCTGAAAGTTGCCAATCTTAATAAACTGAGCCGGCTTGGTCACGCAGGCTATCACAATAAATACAGCCAGTATGATAAGCAACCGTTTGATATTACTGTCTATCTTTTTCATAATTTACGCCGCCTCCTTCTTTAAGCGGGTCTTAACCTTCGCTCCCGCATGGCTCTGGATAGCAGAAACTGCAGTACCAATGATAATAATAGCGCCAACAAATACCTTCTGCCAGTATACAGAAATACCAAGCAGAATCAAGCTGTTGGATACCATCGTCAGAAGCAGTGTACCCAAAAGACAGCCCTTCAGGGTACCCACACCGCCGGTCATCCGGGTTCCGCCCAGGATAATCGCCGCAATAACCGTCATTTCGCCGCCGGCATATTCGGTCGGAAGATAACGCATGGACATGATGGCATAGCACAGACCTGCAATGGCAGCCACACCGCCGTTTACCACAAAAACACCGAACCGGATACCTTTTACATTAAATCCGGCGCGCTCTGCGGAAATCTCGTCGCCGCCCAAAGCATACACGCCGCGGCCTACCATCGTCTTATTCAGCACCAAGTAAACAGCAATGTAAAGAACCACCATAATCAGAAAGGTCATAGGAAGCTGAGAACCCAGGCCCGTCTTGGCATTCTTTACCGTCAGAAGAGACGTCTGTCCAAAAGCAGCCAGATTCGCCGGAAGATCCATTCTCTCCGCCTCAAAAGCACCCAGCAGAATTCCGCTGAAAATCGAGCTGGTGCCCAGCGTTACAATCAGGCTTGGGAACTTATATCTTACAATGATCAATCCATTCAGAGCTCCCATAAGGCAGCCGAAGAAGATGCCAATGATAAACGGCACAAGGGCAGGTGTTCCCTCCAGTCCCATATTGTAAGTCAGGATCAATGCCAGATATGTACTAAGGGCGGCAATCAGCGGGAATGACACATCAGGTCCCGTGCTGACAAAAGCCAGAAGCGCGCAGATGGCATAGATGGACGGCACAATCATGGAACGAAGCAAATCCACAATATTATTATTTGCAAAGAACAGACCGGAACGTATCTGAATCACAATAGACAGGAGCAGGATAATCAAAAATACGTAAAACTCTGTCTGCTTCACCATTTTCTTAAAATACTTGTTCATCTCAATTCCCCCCTTCCTAGACTGCAGCCTGGGCCAGCGTCTCTGCATTCAGATCCTCTGCTGACAGATTGCCGGTCACTCTGCCCGCCTGCATTACAATTGCTCTGTCGCAGGTGGCAATTACCTCTGCCGTATCGTCGGACACAACAATAATCGCCATTCCGGAAGCTGCCAGTTCACGCAGAAGCTTATGAATATCATACTTGGCTCCAATATCCACACCTACTGTGGGGCCGTTGAGAATCAATACCTTGGGATTATTGGCAAGCCATCTGCCCAGCACCACCTTCTGCTGGTTTCCACCGGACAAAGTCTGCACCGGAAATTCATGATTCTTGGTGGCTACGCCGATATCCTGCACCCATTTGGCGGATTCGTCCACTACATTTTTATTGCTGAGAACACCCAGCTTATTGGCCAGACGGTCCATAACACTGACCGTAATATTCCGGATGATCGACTGCGGCAGGAACAGCCCCTCCGTCAGACGGTCCTCAGGAACCAGGGCAATGCCAAGCTTCTGAGCCGCAGATACATTGGGAATCTGAACCTCTTTTCCCTCTACCAGAATCTGTCCCCCGCTAGGCTTCAAGAGGCCGAACAGGGCCAGAGACAGCTCTGTACGTCCGGATCCCAGCTGTCCTGTAACACCCAGAATCTCACCTTTGCGCAGTGCAAAACTTACATTCTCAAATCCGGGAGCTGTCAGGTTCCTGGCTTCCAGAATTACATCCCCCAGCTGCTCCTCATTCACTTCCTTCGTCACCTGTGTATCAAAATGACGTCCCGTCATATAGTAGGCAAACTTCTCTTCTGTCATCTCTGAGGTAGGACAGCTGACCACATTTTCACCATTGCGCAGAATCGTAATACTGTCAGAAATCTCAAATACCTCATCCAGCTTATGGGATACAAAGAGAATGGTCACGCCGTTCTTCTTCAGATCCGCGATAATCTCAAAAAGACGGTTTACCTCTTTCTTGGTCAGAGCCGTGGTAGGCTCATCCATAATAATCAGCTTTGCATTGTCCAGAAGGGCTCTGGAAATGGCAATCAGCTGCTTATCTGCTACCGGAAGGGTCTCCACAAGTGCATCCAGGTCCACGTCAAAGTTGATTTTCCGAACCGCTTCCTCCGCAATTTGACGGAATTCCTTCTTGTTTACCAGCTTTTTCTTGTTGGCCAGCACCTGGTTAAAGGCCAGATTTTCAATGACAGTCAGGTTGGGAAAAATAGAAAAGTCCTGATAAATAACCTGAATTCCGGCCTTAATAGCCTCTGCCGGGCTCATAACCGGATATCCCTTTCCATCCACCTCAATGCTTCCCGCATCCGGCTTGTAAAAACCGGAAATAACCTTGATAATGGTGGACTTTCCGCATCCGTTCTCCCCTGCCAGACAATGGGTCTCACCGCGCCTGATGGTCAAATCCACGCCCTTCAGCGCATGGACGCCGCCAAATGATTTCTTGATCCCTTTGACACAGAGAATGTTTTCGCTATCCATGAATGTCTCCCTCCTTAATTTCTTTTTTCCAGTGTTTTCCCGTCGGGGTCCCAATCCGGCTCCCGACGGTTTCCTTAACCACTGGAGCAACGTAAATACCCCCCTTACTTACGTTGCCCCAGTGCGGAAAAAAACCGCACATCCCGCAGGGACGCAAGATGTGCGGTTATTCCTTTTACGGTTCAGATTTCTTAGAAATCGTAATCGTTGATGTTGTCAGCTGTAATGGTAATGTCAGCCTGGCCGATGAGACACTTGTTGTCTCCCTCAACCATGGTCATGCTGTTGTAGCCTTCGATTCCAAGGTCAACACCCTCGCCAACTTCCTCGCCGGCAAGAATCATGGAAGCAACCTTACACATTACATATCCGGAATCCTTGGGATCCCACAGTTTCATAGTGCTGATGGTTCCAGCTTCTACGTAGGGCTTGAACTCGTTGGGAGTACCAACGCCTACAACCTTAACATCCAGTCCCAGCTCCTGAACTGCCTTTGCAATACCCGGACAGTCTGTGGAAGCAACACCAGTGAAGCCCTTCAGATCCGGGTTTGCTTTCAGGATCTCTTTTGCTCTCTCGTAAGAGGTATCAATGGACTCCTCAGACTCTGCAGAGGGGATTGCTCCATCGTTGATGAGCTCCATGTTCGGATAAGCTTCCTGCTGATGTGCATACTGCGCATTTGCATACTCCATATGTGTGGTGGAGGTGGTGTAAGCAACCATCATTGCATACTTGCCTTCCTCGTTCATATCCTTTGCCAGAGCATCCATGATAGCTGCGCCGAAGTCGTCAGCTGTGAATGCCTCGGTGTCAAACAGAGTATTCTTCTGGTTGGAAGCCTCATGCGTAATAACTACGATTCCCTGCTCCATAGCGTTCTTCAGAGATGCCTCGATAGCGCCGGGATCGATGGGTACTACACAGAGAGCGTCAACGCCCTGGTTAATCAGGTCGTCAATAACCTGTACCTGAGAAGCTGCGTCTGCGTTAGCCGGTCCCTTCTGGATTACATTGATGCCGGTCTCCTCGCCAAACTCATTTACGCCTACTTCCATTCTCTTGAACCAGTTTGCGGTGTTATCCTTTGTTACAACTGCGATGGTCCACTCGGACTGATCCTTGTCGGACTTGTAGTTTGCGGGATCAAACAGGTCTCCGCCTGCAGACTCTGCCGGTGCCTCTGCGGGCTCCTCACCCTCTGCTGCCGGCGTCTCGGTCTCTGCCTCAGGTGCTGCTGCCGGTGCCTCGGTCTTCTCGCTGCTGCATGCTGTCAGTGACAGTACCATTGTAGTTGCAGCAATGAGTGCGATAATCTTCTTAAGATTTTTCATAGTTCCTCCTTTTCCTCCCTTAGGGAATATATATGTTTACTCCGTGCACTGCACGGCCCATAATGGGCAGTTTTATCCGGGATGCCGCCTCACCAGACTTACGTATTCACAATTCATAAATCCGCAGGGACGGTGTCAGAATAATCTGCTTAATCACACCATCCGGTTTCTGGATCCGTTCGCTCAAAAGACCCAGCGCCCGTCTCCCCATCTGCTTCGCATCCCTCTCTATATAATTAAACTTACATTTGATAATATCCAGCGCTTCAATCCGGTCCAGACCGATACAGGCGATATCCTCCGACAGCCTCTCGCCCCGCTCATAAAGAGCTTTCAGAAATCCAAGGCTGGTGCTGTTGTTACACGTAATCACTGCTGTAGGCCGATCTTCCATAGAAAGGAGTTCTCTGGCCAGCTGATAAGCCGTATGCATCCGGTAATCGCCTTCAAAGACATACCGTTTTTCCAGCGGAATCCCTTCCTCCTCCAGCGCTCTTTCATATCCCCGGTACCGTGTCCTGGCCAGAACCCTGTCCAGCGTAGCATTCAAAATGGCAACCTTCCTGTGTCCGGCCCCGATCAGGGCTTTTGCCGCCTCATAGATTCCCGTCTCATCATCAAAAGAGACACAATCATAGGTACTGAGACTGTCCGGCTGCCGGTCCATCAATACAATCGGTGCATCCAGATCCGTCAGAAGCTTATCAATCTCTTTCTGCTGGCTCTTCGTGGTATAGTCCATGGCCGGTGTGTAGAGAAGCCCGCAGATTCGATGCTCTTTCAGGCTCAAAAGCGCCCGCCGGTCCTTATCTGCACTGTCATCCGAATTGAAATACATAACAACCAGGTTCTTCTTATCTGCAATCTCCATAATCCCCTGGAACATCTCTCCAAAAAAAGGATTGTCTATCTCCGGCACCAACACGCCGATGCTGTTGGAACTCTGCCTGGAAAGACTCCGGGCTGTGGCTGACGGAGTGAAACGCCGCTGCTCCATGATCTGCTGGACCCGCAGTTTTGTCTCCGGCTTTACCGAAGCGGAATTATTCAGAACCCTCGAAACCGTAGCTTTGGAGACACAGGCTTCTCTTGCAATATCATTGATGGTAAACTCTTTCGCCATTCTGTTCTCCTTGCTCTTTTGTAACCGGTTTCATCTTGCTTATTATCACATATTTTTCAAAGCTTGTCAACCTTCCAATTCAACCCACTTATATTATCGTGATTTTATACGGAATTTCACTTCTTTTTTTGTTTAATTTTACTAAATTCTCTAAAATCTGCCTGTCCCAGCTGTCTAAGCCTCCGGGTAAACCGTCTTCTCAAATTCTACCAGCTGATCGTACTCTTTTTCCACAATTGCCGCCATCTCCGGAGTCAGCCCTGACATATGTTCTGCCTCCAGCCAGGCATTGGCCATCTCAATCCCCATCTCATGTCCGATGATAAAACCGCCCATG
>CATJHO010000085.1 GCA_949740535.1 uncultured Lachnospiraceae bacterium | reverse complement strand
GCCCTTCAATCCGTTCCCATGTGCCGCCGAACAGCAGTGCCGGATCGGTATCATTTACCGACATATAGATGGCTCCTACCGGATACAACTTCGCACTTAAGTCTTATAAAAAAATATAAAAGCAATAAACGCTTATTAAGAAAGGAAATAAGAAATGGAAAAAATTAAAATTAATGACAAAATATTTGATGGAACAATGAAAAAGCTCTCTCAAAATCATGTACAGCTTGTATTTGTGGCTGGGAAAAAGCCTAAAGAAGCGGCTTTGAAAAATGGCTTTTGCCTAGTAGATTGTAAAGAGAGGGTATATTGTAATTGTTTGTCTTACACCACTATTTATAGGGAGCTTCAAGAAGGATATATCCTCAGTAACGACGAAAGCGTGTATATAGAACCAGAGGAAGTTCCGGTAGTCGAACCGAGTGCTGAAGAATTGGCTGAACAGGAGAAACAGAGGCATATATTGGAACAGCAGAATGAAATTGATGCATTGAAGAAACAGTTAGCATCTTCAGACTATAAGTTTGCCAAGATGTACGAGTATTCTTTGGTTGGAAAATCAGCTGAATATGACGTAGAGGTTTTGCATAGGGAGCGGCAAACAATAAGAGACCAAATTAATGATCTGGAAACAGAACTGCAATCATTACTTATTTAGGAGAAGTAAAAATATGATAAGAGATCATCCATGATGGAGCCGTATGTGTATTATGTCCCCTAAAATAATATATATACGAAGGAGAAAATGATGGATAGTTTTTTGTCATGGGTGGGTGGAAAAAAGAGGCTCAGAAAAGAGATTCTATCTTATTTCCCTCAAAGAATAGATAGATATATTGAAGTTTTTGGTGGAGCCGGTTGGATTCTTTTTGCGAAGGATAGATGTGCCCAGTTGGAGGTTTTTAATGATATAAATAGTGAACTTATTAATTTATATCGTTGTGTTAAGTATCATCCTGAAGCTGTCCAAAAAGAGCTGGAATACACGTTGTCCTCAAGAGAACAATTTGATGATTATAAAAGTCGGGAAAATATACTGGGATATACTGATATCCAGCGGGCAGCAAGGTATTTTATTTTAATTCGTAACAGCTACGGCTCAGGAGGAACTGTCTTCGGAATGAAAAACAGAAGACAGAATGAAGCAATAGAATATCTGACAAATATCAGTAAAAGGCTGAATAAGGTGGTTATTGAAAATAAGGACTTTGAAAATTTAATAAAATCATATGATCGAAAGGGCGCTTTGTTTTATCTTGATCCACCTTACTATAAGGCTGAGAAGTATTATTCATATAGGTTTCAACCAGAGGATCATATCCGTTTAAGAGATTCTGTAAGAACAATAAAAGGAAAGTTTCTTTTGAGCTATAATGATTGCCCTTATATCAGAAAACTTTATGAAGAATTTCAAATTATTCCGGTTAGGAGACAGAATAATTTATCATTAGGTATAGGTTCATATGAAGAACTTATAATTATGAATTTTCAATCGGAATAACGAATTTTGTTATAATATATCAAAAATCGATAAAACATATTCAAACATGTTATTATGCAACAGGGGCATGATAACATGATACGGATTCATTTATCAAAGCTATTAGGTGAAAAAAGGTGGAGCCAATCATATCTTTCCCAAATGACTGGGATTAGACCGAACACTATTAGTGACATTTACAATGAGATGGTCGAGAGAATTAATCTTGAGCAATTGGACAGGATATGTGAAGCTTTAGATTGCCAAGTGGAGGATATAATTGAGTATATACCCAATAAGAAGAAAAAGACGGGAACAGACTTGATAGTTGAAATTCATGGCAATCAAAAAAAGGGGCGTTGACTATAATGGTCAGAGCCCTTTTTTCGTGAAATATTTTCCGAAAATTTTTGACAAGTATTTTGAAAAAATTTGACAAAAATTCTGAGCGGCTACAACTGGTTTAAAAAACAAATCAGGAGATAAAATTTACAGCGTTCTTATGCTGAATCCTAAGAATGCTGATGGGAAAAAGCAGACTTGGGTGTTGGAAAATTTTGCTTGCTCCAGCGATGTCTCATTTCTGGGAGAGTGGCTGAAAGCCCACTGTGTAAGCCAGAAAGAGTCCTTTGTAAGCTTTTCTGTTCTGGAGGAAAAAGCCCTTGCATTACGGCAGAAGAGCACTGAGCTGATTCCGGTGCTTGGCCTGTATCTTGAGGCCTTAAACAGTGGTATGCTTCCATCTATGAATTTGGCGGACAGGCTTTTGGATTTTGAGGATGAGGCAGGAAGGTTGAAAGCGGTTTTTGAGCAGGTATGGGGGAGCAGTTGTCCTCAGAATTTAACCTTTGAACAGATTATTGAAGAGGCAGGTGGTAAGAATGCCGTGATTCAGCGTATGGAAAATGCGGTGGATGCTTTTGACGGTCTTGCAGATCAGGTTCATAATCTGCTTGCGGGTTATAAGCTTCCGGTCGGAGAAAACTCTACTATGCAGAGAGATAAAAGGCAGATTCGTCAGTGTTGCGGCGGATTAGCCAATCAGGCAGATTTTGAAGTGTTTTCCCAGACCTTGAAGGCCTATCAGACACTCAGGGAGGTTATGTCAGCGTCTGTTGTGACAGATGAGCTTGAAGAAAAGATTGATATATGTTTGTGCAGGCATTTTCCGGAGATTTCCTACCGCTTTGCGGTGCGTGTTCTTGTGGGGGCAGAGGAAAAAGAGTGGGGATTCTTATGGCAGGCAGATCGGATAGAAGAGATCGTAAAGGAATGCCGGGAGGCTTCGGTAAAGACAGCAGATGAAGAGAAAGCAGGGGAGGAAGTATGGCCTGTAACGGCGGATAAACTGCTGGAGATTGTGGGGCGCCCAAGAAATGAGCATTTGGCTCTGATTCGGTACGCACAGGCAGTTTACCCGAAGGGGACTTTTGAACAGTTGCTGATATTGGGACGGATAGAGGAAGCGCTGGTTTACTGCAATGACTATGGGGAAGAGTTTCAGGATCTCGCTGCGGTCCGCTGTGTGCTGACAGGTGGAGATTTTCCGGTGGAACTTAGTTACTATGGGGCAGCGATGCGTCTGTTGCGGGTAATTGGTAATCAGGATCAGCTTGCGGAGAAGTATTTTCTCTTAGGAGCGGCTTCCGGCGAGATAAATTGTGCCAGAGAGCTTTTAACACTGTATCGAGAGTCGGGATGTGAGGAACAGTTTCAAGCAGTTTTTTCCATGTTTTTTATGGCCCAAAGGGCAGCTTTGGAAGAGCAGATATATTATCTGTCTGTTTTATGCAAAAAAGCTCCTGGTCAGGCACTGGAGTTTGCCGTCCGGAATGTTTATCTTCTGTATCAGGAGGAGAGCCTTAAGCTGTTGCTTTCCCTGCCTTCAGAATTGCTGGATTCGGATTTAGCACAGCAGATGAGAAGCCGTCTGTCCCGGCTTTCAGAGCGGAATGTAAGGAATACCCTGGAGCAGGCAGTTATAAACGAAGATAAAGCTAAGCTTCACAGTCTTGCAGAGGATTCAGAGCAGCTTCTGGCTCTAGGTTATAGTGATTTGGAGATAGAGCGGTTTATAAAGGCCTTGGAAGATGAGGAAGAGAAGCTCCCGGCCGGGCAGGAGCCGTATAAGATTGGTGTTCGTCTGTACAATTGTCAAGGAAATCGTGATGCATTGGCGGAGTGGTATCTGTGGGAGGGAACTGCCCGCTGCATGTTAGTTCAGGGAGACCATCTGCTGCTGATTTTGAAAGAGGAGAATCGGTGGGAGGAATGCTGCCAGCTGTATGAGTGTTTTGAGAAGGAATATTCGGAATATGCAGAAAACAGGCAGATTTATCTGGCGGCCTTGCTTTCCAGCGGCAGTAATAAAGTCCAGGAATACATACGGACCAATCTGCAGGATTGTCTGACAATGATTCATATAAGTCCTATGGTTCAGGAGGCAGTCCGCCCAATGTTGGAATCCCAGGATGAAGAAGTCTGCTGCTTCTTTGAGCAGGTAATAAATTTAAGCAGTTTTTTGTCAGATACCTTTGTAAAAAGCGTAATTTTCATGGATCGGATGCTTAGAGAATATACAGATTTTGTAAGGGCAAAGGAACTGGGACTGCCAGAGAAGCTTTTGAATACCATTAACAGCGTATATAAGTCCGATAATTATGCCCACGGAATGGACGCCGTCAGCATTTCTGAGCGAACCTTCCGGTTTTTTGGAAATTATAAGGGTGTTTCAGAGGCCTTTGCAAAATTCTCTCTGCCGGACGAGAGGGCTGTCAGCCAGCTGTGGAGAATTTACAGTGAGCTGGAGGATGAGCAGCAGCAGTTTGAACTTCTTAAGTCTTTTCCCAAGATGCAGACAGAACATAAAGAGTTGTATCTGAAGCTGTTATTTCAGAAAGAAAAATATGGGGAATTTATTTCACAGTGCGATTTGGAAGAGCCTGGAATCGGATTACAGATTCAGTTATTTATAGCGCGATTAAAGCTGTCTCAGGAAGAGGCAGGTCCTCTTCCTGATTTTTCAGAAGAAAGCAATGAAGAAGAGCTGTCTGACTGTATACGGCAGTGGGGAAGCCTTCTGGTATCTGCCTTGCTGGAGCAAAAGCGGATAGAGGAAGTAGAGGCGTTGCTGTTTGACTGTTTCCATACATGGCTTAACAGGTTTTCGCCAGAAACCCTTCGATCGGTTGTTACGGCAGAAAATACAATCAGCAGTGAGCTCCTTGCTAGGATTCAGAGAGATGCTCTTGCAATGGAACAGACAGAGCTTGCGCTGTATTTATACAATGTTCTTCATATAGGCCAGTTGGAGGAGCTTTCCAGAAGCGTTCTTAAGGAGCGGACGGAAGAGATCGGGAAACTAGATGTGGACGAGAAGCTGTCAGCCCTGCAGCGGCTGCAGCAGCTTTATAATGGGAATCTGGGAGAGTTAGATGCCCGTATTGCTTTGCTTAAGATTCAGAAGCTCAAAGAAGAAAGCGGCACCGCTTCCAAGGAGGATGCTGAGAAACTGGGGAGTATTATTGAGAGCTTTCCGCCAGAAGGGGAAGCTATCTGTGAACTTTTAGCCCTGCTGAAGAATATGACGGTTTGTTATAATTATCATGTCTATACTAATCTGGCATATTTGGCAGAAGAAGCAAAGGAACAGCAGACACTCGTGCTGTTCTTTAATGAGAAATCACAGTTTCTGGAGGTTGGAGAAAAAGAAGATTTTTTAAGCTTTGTGTTCCGTTTTTATGTGGCGTCATTTGTAAACGGAGTCTTTCCTAAGGAAATTTTGGAGGATACCCGGCAGTTATGTCTGAAGCATATCCGGCAGAGCAGAGCTTCCGATGGGATGCTGTGTTTCTATTTTGTGGAACGGGCACTAGGGCAGGGATTTTATGCAGATTATCTCTTGCGGATTTTGGCAGAGCAGTCCATCGATATGATGGGGGAGGAATTAGGAGAGATCGTTTCCGATCAAATCGGGGAGACCTGGGGTTCCAGTCTGCCAAGCTTTTTTGATTTGTTTAAAGAGCTTCTCAATCATTCTGAGCTGGAAGAGATTGAACAGTATATTGCGTTTGCCCATATGTTTTCTGTGACGGATGCTGGAGAGGCAGTTCAGGCTCAGATTTCGGCAGTTGATCGGGAGAACCGGATTCTTTCGGAAAGTGACAGTAATGTGATACTCAAGCTGCTCTATGCAAAGCCGCAGGATTCGGAAGTCTGGGCACAGTGTAGTAAACTTCCCCTGCAAGACAGCCCGGCGGCTTATGCCAAGCTGAAATATACCGTCAGCAGGTACAATAAAGATTCCTGGGCAGAGTGTGTCAGCTACTGTGAAAAATACGAACAACGGGATCTGCTTCTTACAGCCCTTTGTTCCTGGGCAGAAGCTTCTTCTTTAGAGGAAGCGCTTCAGTGCCGGAGGTATTTGGAAAAACAGCTTGTGGACCGGCCGGACTATTTTGAACCCTGGAAGGACAGAGAAGAGTTATTGAAGCTTTCAAGGATTCTTTGTACACGGGTGAAGCGGCAGGGAACAGAGACCGAGTATCATGCGGCGCTCAGGGTTTTGTCCCTGATCGCGGTAAAGACAGGCTTTCCAGAGGCTTTGGACTGCCTGATGGATCGATTTGGGAATTCTCTGCTGGGAGAGTCCTGCAATCTGGGTGTTGTGACGGCTGTATCTCTTATGCTTGACAGGCGGTTTTCAGAGGCACACAGGCTGTTCTCTCTGCTCACCCAGGTTGTGACGGGTATGAATTATAGAGAAATGGTAGATACACTGGCCGGAATTGAGGCTTCGGAGCTGGGCTTATGGATGGAAAAACCGGAGAATGCAGTTTTGCTGCGTCTGGTTCTGCCAGACGGAAATAAACCGGGCATTGCACAGATTAATGGGATTGTATACAATGGGATTCAGAATGGTCAGGCAAAGGAGACAGCCAAAGCGCTCAGCCGCATTTTAACCATGTTTCCGGATGATTATGGCGTTTATAATGGACTGTTTGATTTATGCTGTACCAGATTTGATGGATATATTCCAGTTTTGCACCAGAGCCTCAGGGGTCTGATCCGCCTGCAGCCAAATGAAGCGGTGAATTTCTTTTACCGTCGGAAACAGAAGCAGTATGCAAAAATGCTTGCGGTGCTGAATGCGCTGCTTATAGCCACGGATGAGGCTGCGGCAATACCAGAGTATGATTTTTCAGAACCGACAGGCGACTACTATCGGCGCGCCGGAGCAGCTTCTACAACTCTTGGAGAAGCCATGCGGATTACAGAGGTTGGCAATATAGCGGCATCCTCCTTTAAGAACCGCGGAAAGGATGAGGTACAGCGCCTTGGGCAGGCCTATTTGTGCTGTATTACCGGGAATTGGACCGAGTTCCTTAGGACAGCCTGGGCTGAAAGGCTGGATATCCAATATGAAGTGACGCGCACTATCAAAGATGTGATGGATTTGGGATTTGCCCGCAGTGTGCTGCGCGTTCTTCTCTCACTCGCTCAGGAGGAGAGAGGTGGTTTCCTGGACTGGCTGGGAGAGATGCTGGATTGTCTGGGTGTGGAGGCAGAGCCTCCGCTTAAACAGAGACAGGGGCAGATGGAGTTTGTGGAAAACTTTGTCAGAAGGGGTTGTTTTGGGAAACTGGAAAATCAGACAGAACCGGCGGAACTTAATGTTATTTTAGAAAATCCTTTTGAAGATTACAGCTTCTTCTCTTACTTTAAAGAATATGTAAACTTGGCTGTCCGGCAGAATTCAGAGGTCTTGTATGAGCTTGTCCTGCTGGTCAGCACTCTGGTCTGCCACAGCAGTTTTCAGGAGGAACTGGCAAAAATGGCTGACTCTCTCTTTGAAGCAGGGAATGATAAGCAGGCCTGTTCCTTTTATCGCGTACTTCATGAAATGGGAAAATTAGTTTATACTTCCCGTTCTGGTTCCAGCACTGCTCCTGTGGATGCGTTTAACAGACGGAAGTTTAGAGAGCGGTATGAGACACGTTACCGGCTTACTGCGCTTTTCCTGAATGATGAAGAGGTCGTGGAAAAGGTAGGGTCACCGGATTTTCATGTGTGGAGCTGTATTAATCTGGCTATGACCCTTCTGTATTCTACCCGCGCGGATGAGGTGTACCGGCTTACTGCTTATCTGGCGGAGAATCGAGTGAAGCTTGTTAAGGCCATTCTAAAGGGGTATTCCCCTTCCATAGATGTCTGGGAGAAGCTGCATCTTGTTGACGAATTTGAGGATGAAGTGACGAAGGCCTATTTTTGCTATGTATTGAAATATCCCTATCCTTGGCAGGGAAAGGGAGAAAATGGAGTTTCTTATGCCCTTGGAGACAAGAATGCTGCCGACGAGGTAAACCGGTTGTATCTTTCTCTGGCAAAGAAGCTGAGTGAGAGAGACAAAACTGTTTTTTTTAATAAGTCACCGGCCCATATCCTGATTCTGGAATACAAAGATATTAATCCTGCGGCATTCCGGCAGAAGGATCCTACATTGTGGACATCTGGGGAGGATGTCATAAAAACTGGCAGCGAGAGTTTCCCCAAGGAAAGGCCTTTCTTTGTGGAAGCACTGGAGCCGCTTTCGGATCCGGTGGATGTGCTGGAACTGATTGAAGAGCATGAAAAAATGCAGAGTTTGACTAGCAATATTCAGGCGAAGTATGAGCTGTCAAAAAGGATCTGCCAGTACAGACTGGGAAGAAACAGCACCCCTGGGGAGCTTACAGATGCTATGCTGCTGCTGGGCGTTGACTGTTATTACGTGGCTTTTTCTGCAAAGGAGCGGGAAAAAGCGGATCAGACGGTACTGTCTCTGGCAAAGCTTCTGAAATCAAGCAAGGTGGAGGGAGCGGGGAAAAGGGCAGCGGAAAATACCATCCGGAATACGGCGTTGTTTGAGCTTTTGAGTTCTTTTGATACCTTGACAAAACTCATTGCCAGTTACGTGGAGAATCGGGCGGATTTTCAGTTTATGAGAAGTCTTATAAAGGATTCCCTGCTTTCAAACTGTGTAGGACAGATTTACAGCGTTCTGGACCGGCTGAAAAGCTGTGAGGCTTCGGTGGGCCAGGCGGAAACAGAACTGTTCCGTGAGGAGTTGTCAGAGAGCTACCGTCAGCTGGAAAAGATAGAGATGAACCGCTGGATGGATCTGAAAAACAGAATCCAGAAGCTGATTAATGACGAGATCAATGAACTGGATCAGCGCCCTGTGCTTCAGATAGAGATCCTGAACGAAGGTACCCAGAGAAATTTTGGATACCTATATGGACAGGTATGCAATGTGGGACAGGAGACAGCAGAGCAGGTAGTGCTGCAAGCAAATTATAACAACAACAGCCATAGCAGACAGTATGTTCTTTGGAGCCTTCCGCCTGGTGCAAAGGCAGTATTTGAAATTGATTATGGTTCAGCGCCGGGGACGGAACGACTGGAATATTACCTGAACGTAGCATTTTCCTATCGTGGAAAATTGTTCACTTCCCTTGCCTGCAAGGGGAGTCTGTGGTTCGGAAAAATTCATGAGCCTCAGTACCCCACAGGGATTCTCTGCCGGGATCCCAATGGAATCTGCTTCTATATTGATGAGGAAACAAAAGAAGTATATAGTCCGGAATTTATCGGAAGGAAAAAAGAAACGGCAGAGCTTCGGACTCTTGTAGAGGGAGAAGATTTTGCGTCCTGCCGGAGTGCGCTTATTTATGGAATCCGGCGTACGGGAAAAACATCACTGCTCAATTATCTTGATACTTATATTACAGCGAATTGTCCCAATATCATAGGGATCAAAGTAGACTGTCAGGATATGCCTGCCGTGGACTGCATTCAGTTTGTGTTTGTAGATTATGTGATTGATCGTCTGGAACGGCAGCTACCCAAGGTGAAGAGCGGAGAATACTGGGAACAACTGAAAAGTACTTGGTATTCTCCAGCCTTCTGTGCGGATCAACATCCGGAAAAACTCAGTCTCTTTTATGCAGATTTAAAAGAGTTTTTGAGAGGAAAGGGTTTATATTTGATTATCGATGAGATTGACCGCCTTTTTGAGCGGGTGGAGGAACGGCAGACGGTCAATAATCGAAACCTTGACAGCCTTTTTGGGGCTATGAGCGCAATGTTGAACAGTGCGGAATGCCGAAGCGTGGTTCACTTTGTGATTTGTGGTTCTAACTGGCTTATCCGGTATAATCTGAAGGGCGATAAAATGAATCAACTGTTTCAGCGTTTTGGAAAACAGGTAATAGAGGTAGGAAAGCTGCCAAGAGAGGACGCACGGGAGGTTCTTTTAAGCCCTTACAGGGAAAATACGGAATTAAAGATTTCCGAGGAAGCCGTGGACTGGATCTGGAATTATATCGGAGGACTTGTGTGGCATACTAAGCTTTTGGGCGAGGAAGCTATCCGGCGGGCCAAGAATGATTTCCGGAGTATTGTGTATCCATCAGATGTACAGCAATGCCTGCCGCGGGTGTTGGATGATCAGTGGTGCAAGCAGTTTTATGAAGGCTGTGAAAGTGGGGCGGAGTATCAGGTGGTAGATGCCATGCAGAGTCTTGCAGCCAAGTGTGATATTTATATCCATATAAACCGGATCAGCGAAATGCTGGGGTGGGAGTTGATTGAGGTCCAGAGAACTTTGGTAATTCTTAAGTCCTTGAAGGTGGTAGAACAGCACCCCATCGATCACCAGCTGTTCCGCTTTGAGCAGGATATTTACCGCAGATATTTCAGGACCATGCCATCCAAATATAAGCGGATTCCAGAGGAACCGGATGTATTTCAGGATAGGCAGCAGTTTCAGCAGAGTGCAGCTACTTTACGGATAAATGTGGAGACTGCTTCGAATGGGGATGATCTAGTAGATGATCTGATGTGAAATGATATACGAATGGTGGAAGAATAGAGAGATACCTACGGAGGAAGAAGGATATGAATCCATTTAAGAGCAGATGGCCTATTGAGAACCGGGCAGAATGGTTTGGTGATCAAAAGGCATTTGATGATTTGAAATCCTGTGTGGAACAGAAAGTAAATACATTTATTCTAGGTGTTAAGGGAAGTGGAAAGACGGCCCTTCTGAATTGCTTTTTTACATTTTCTTACCGGAAAGAGAAGGCAGTAAATGAAAAAATTCTGATTTATTCTGCGGATCTGTCTACCCGGACAGATGGGGAGGATATCTGTAACTATTTGGCGGATCGATTGAAATTTTCGGTCCGGCGGCTTCTTGCAAAAACTCAGGTGCAGGAGGAGATCATGGAAGAACTGGACAGTACTAACAGTACTTCCGGTGAGACCAGGCTTCAGCAGATGATTGAATTTCTGCATGAAGAATATGGATATTTTGTTGTGCTGGTGATGGATAATTTTGAGCTGTTTACTTCATCCCCTTCAATTACAATGGAACATCACGAGAAACTGCGCAGTCTCATTGAATCCCGGATGCTGCAGTGTATCGTGGCAACGGACTATGATCTTTCCAAAGATTCCCTTCCAGTAGATGTGAAGGGTTCCTATCTGCTGCAGAAATTTACTCACAGCATTCTGGTTCCGCCTTTTTCAGAGGAAGCAGCTTTGGCCTTTATAAAAGAGAAGCAGAAAGGAAGCAGTATTTGTTTGAGTGACAAGGTGATCACAGCCTTATTTAAGCTCAGCGGTGGAATTCCTTGGATGTTGGAGGCTGCAGCAGAATGTGCTTATGAAAATATGGAAAAACATGGGGGAACCATGGAACGGGAGGAGATGAAGGAAGCCCTTTACCAGGCATGTCTTCCCTTTATGGAGAGCTGGTGCAAACTTTTGACAGTGCCTCAGGTGGAAGCCCTGCAGCTGTTGACGGCCAAGATTGAGAAAAAGAGTATTTCTGCGTGCAGAGATTTTGCAGGAGAGCCACAGCTGCAGAATGCTGTTGCTGCCCTCAAGGCTAGGGGGATCCTGCGGCAGGTATATCGTACAGATCAGTTTGGGAATGTGATTCGGGGAGGCGATTATTATGTCAGCTTTAATTCTCTGCTGTTTCAGCGGTTCTGCAGTACAGGGAAAATGGTGGAGATTTCAAAGGGGAATCCTCTGACCGTGGAGCAGCCGGACAAAGAAGAGGCGCCTCAGATTATACATAATTATCATTTTTATGAGGGCTCGAAAGCCAATTTTCCTGGTTCTCAGGATCACAGCCAGATTATCCATGCAGAGAATGTGCAGATTAACCAGGGAATTACAGCGTCTCAAATTCTTAGTCTCCTTAGGGAGTCCGGAGATTCGAGACAGCTCTTTGCACAGAAGCTGGCAGAGCAGGTTCAGAAAAGCATTTTCCAGGATATGCTCCCCCGCCTGACAAGAGGAGAAGGAGTTGGTGAAGAGGAGTTTGCCCAGCAGTATGATGAAGAATATGCAAGAGCTGGCGGCTGTCTGATTGGAGAAGTTCAGGTGGATGAGGAAGCAGATCTGCTGGATGTAGCCCAGGAGGAACTGGAGACGCTGGATCTGCGCTTTGAGGAGGCACGCAGGAGATGCAGAGCCAATGTGACAGACGCTTTGCTGGAGCAGCAGAGCGAGCGGTGTCAGTTCTATATCAAGTTATCAGTGGTTGTGGAGGATGCGTTGAACTTTCCTGGAGCCTTTCAGATGAATGATTTTTCGCCTCAGCTGGTTCTCTATGGGAAAACACTGGAGCAGTCGTTGCGGGATAATCTCTATGAGCTCTTTCACCAGGAGGAGCGCTTGTCCATCTACAATACCCACAGCCATTCGGAGGATGCAGGATCCCCGGAGGCGTTTAAGAATAAGACACTGGAACAGACTTATATAGGAAACTACGCCTTTCTGATTGGATATAAGAAGGATTATCTGGGGTCTTTATGTATGACCCATCAGGTTTTTTATAAAGGTATAGATTCCCGGCAGGCTTGGAGTCTCTGGTGGAATAAGCTTCAGCTGGATATTCATTCGGCACGGAAGATCCGGAATCTTACAGATCATGCAGATGAGATATCTCCGGACAGGGAAAAACTGGACAGTATGTGCGGACTGCTTTTTGGAAATGGAGAAGAGGTTGGAATTTTGGATCGGATCCGGGTAGGCAGATTCCTTACAGCGAAACTCTTTCCACCCAGGATTTCAGAGGAGGCCATTGAAGAGCTGGTTGGGTGTACTTGTGAGATGAAATGTACCCACCTGAAATCCAATGGCGGCATGAAGGGGGAGCTCTGTGAGGGTGGTTATGCAGTCAATATTTCTCCCAGGAAAGCGAAACGGTACAGGGATTCTCTTTCAGGGCAAAACTTTGAGCCGGAAGGAGAGGTGTTTTCGGTGAAGCTGCTAGAGTATAAATCCCAGAATGGAATAGAGTTTTTTAGTGGAGAGATTACAGGGTAGGGTTTGTTACAGATACTTTTTTCTGTCAAGAAAAAGTACTTGACACCCCGTGGGTTTTTGTGTATGATAGTCAAGGCAGGTGATAAGCATGGAAAAGCTTCTGGAGCAGACACTGCTGTACGACTTTTACGGGGAGCTTCTGACAGAGCATCAAAAGCAGATATATGAGGAAGTGGTTCTCAACGACTATTCCTTCAGCGAGGTGGCGGAGGCCCAGGGGATCAGCCGGCAGGGTGTTCATGATCTGGTGAAACGCTGTAACCGGATTCTGCAGGAGTATGAGGCAAAGCTTCACCTGGTGGAGCGGTTTCTGGCAGTGAAGGTTCAGATAGAAGCCATGGAGCGCAGTCTGCAAGAGACAGAGAAACCAGATAAAGAAGCGCTGAGCCGGCAGTTAAGAGACCTATTGGAGAATTTATAGATGGCATTTGAAAGTTTATCCGATAAATTACAGAATGTATTCCGGAATTTAAGAGGCAGGGGACGTCTTACAGAGGCTGATGTGAAGGCGGCTCTGAAGGAAGTAAAGATGGCTCTTTTGGAGGCCGACGTAAGCTTCAAGGTAGTGAAGCAGTTTATCAAATCCGTGGAAGAGCGGGCGGTGGGAGCCGATGTGATGAACAGCCTGACGCCGGGGCAGATGGTGATTAAGATTGTCCATGAGGAAATGATACGCCTGATGGGAAGCGAGACCACGGAGCTGAAGCTTAAGGGCGGCAATGAGATAACGATCCTGATGATGATGGGTCTTCAGGGCGCCGGCAAGACCACTACGGCAGCTAAGATTGCCGGAAAGCTGAAGAGCAGGGGACGAAAGCCTCTTCTTGCAGCCTGCGACGTGTACCGTCCCGCAGCCATCAAACAGCTGCAGGTGAACGGAGAGAAGCAGGGCGTGGAAGTATTTTCCATGGGTGAGAATCAGAAGCCGGTGAATATCGCCAAGGGCGCCTGTGAGCACGCCAGAAAGAACGGCTTCAACGTGGTGATTCTGGATACAGCCGGACGTCTTCATGTGGACGAGGACATGATGGCTGAACTGCAGGAGATCCGTTCCAGCCTGGAGATTGATCAGACCCTGCTTACCGTAGATGCCATGACCGGCCAGGATGCAGTCAATGTGGCTTCTGTATTTGACGAGAAGATTGGCATTGACGGCGTGATTCTGACAAAGCTGGACGGCGATACCCGCGGCGGCGCGGCACTGTCCATTAAGGCAGTGACAGGGAAACCCATTCTCTATGTGGGTATGGGAGAGAAGCTTTCTGATCTGGAGCAGTTCTATCCAGACCGTATGGCTTCCCGGATCTTAGGTATGGGGGATGTGCTGACCCTCATTGAGAAGGCCCAGGAGACGGTGGATGAGGACAAGGCCAGAGATATGGCCCAGAAGCTTAAGAAAGCCCAGTTTGGATTTGATGATTACCTGGAGAGCATGAATCAGATGCGCAAGATGGGCGGGCTGGCAAGTGTGCTGTCCATGATGCCGGGACTGGGGAACCAGATGAAGGGTCTGGAAGATGCGGTGGATGAGAAGAAAATGGCTCAGATTGAGGCGATCATTCTGTCCATGACACCTAAGGAGCGCTCCAATCCGGAGATCCTGAATCCATCCAGAAAGAGCCGGATCGCCAGAGGTGCAGGCGTGCATATTTCCGAGGTAAACCGCCTTGTAAAGCAGTTTGAGCAGATGCGCAAAATGATGAAGCAGATGCCAGGCATGATGGGCGGCAGAGGATTTGGTAAAAAGGGACGTTTTCGGATGCCCTTTTAACATAAAGCAAAAGAAGAATTTATATTTTGGAGGTGAAAGAGATGGCAGTAAAAATCCGCTTGAGAAGAATGGGTCAGAAAAAAGCTCCTTTCTATAGAATTATCGTAGCAGATTCCAGATCCCCAAGAGATGGCAGATTCATCGAGGAGATTGGAACCTACGATCCGAGCACAGACCCCAGCACATTCAATGTGGACGTTGAAGCAGCCAAGAAGTGGCTGAACAACGGCGCGCAGCCCACAGAGGTAGTAGGCAAGATCCTGAAGGCCGCCGGCGTAGAGAAATAAGCCACAGAGCTTTGGAAAAGCAGCCGCATTCGGAGGTAAGAGATGAAAGAATTGGTAGAAGTGATTGCAAAATCACTGGTAGAACATCCGGAAGAAGTTGCTGTGACAGAGACGGAGAACGAGAAATCCATTCTCGTTGAGCTTCGCGTGGCACCATCCGATATGGGAAAGGTGATTGGCAAGCAGGGCCGCATTGCAAAAGCGATCCGCTGTGTGGTAAAAGCAGCAGCATCAAAGGAAGAAAAGAAAGTTGTAGTGGAGATTCTTCAGTAGAATGCTCCACAGACAGGCGGGTGGAGACACCCGCTGTTTTTCTAAAGGAGGAACGATGGAGTCATATTTGCGTGTAGGCGTGATCTCGTCCACACACGGTCTTAAGGGCGAGGTTAAGGTGTTTCCTACCACAGACGATACAGAGCGCTTTCGCAGGCTTAAGAAGGTGCTTCTGGACACAGGAAAAGAATACAAATCCCTGGAGGTGGCCGGTGTGAAGTTTTTTAAAAACCAGGTCATTCTGAAATTCCGGGAATTTAATCATATCAATGAAGTAGAGCAGTACAAAGGAAAGGACCTTCTGATTACGCGGGATCAGGCTGTTCCGCTGGAAGAAAACGAGAACTTTATCACAGATCTCATTGGCATGGAGGTATATACCGACCAGGAACAGCTTCTGGGCATTCTAAGAGATGTGCTGAAAACAGGGGCCAATGACGTGTATGTGGTAGAGTCTGGAGAGGGAAAGGAGGTTCTGCTTCCGGCCATTCCTTCCTGCATTCTGGATGTGGACGTGGAGGCGGCACGGATGCGGGTACACCTGCTGGAAGGGTTGTTGGACTGATGAACTATCATGTGTTGACATTGTTCCCGGAAATGATTTCTTCCGGGCTTCACACGAGTATTCTGGGACGGGCCATAGAGAAGGGGGTTATTTCTCTGGAAGCTGTGGATATCCGGGATTATACAGAGGACAGACACAGGAAGGTGGATGATTACCCCTATGGCGGCGGCGCAGGGATGGTGATGCAGGCGGATCCTGTGTTCCGGGCCTGTGATGCCGTAAAGAGCCGGATTAAAGGGAGTGCGCGGGTTATTTACGTGACCCCTCAGGGCCGGGTGTTTGATCAGTCTATGGCTGCGGAACTGGCACAGGAGGAGGAACTGATTTTCCTCTGCGGCCATTATGAGGGCATTGATGAGCGGGTACTGGAGGAGACTGTCACAGACTATGTATCCATCGGAGATTATGTGCTCACCGGCGGGGAGCTTCCGGCCATGGTACTTATTGACGCCATTTCCCGTCTTGTTCCCGGTGTGCTGAGCAACGAGACTTCGGCAGAATTCGAGAGTTTCCATGAGAATCTTCTGGAATATCCCCAGTACAGCCGTCCGGAAGTGTGGAGAGGAAAGGCAGTTCCGGCGGTACTTCTTAGCGGGAATCACGATCGGATCGAGGATTGGCGTAAAGAGCAGTCCATCCTGCGGACGAAGAGATGGCGGCCGGATCTGTATGAAATTTATGAAAAAGAGAAAAAAGATCGGTCTCCTGACAAAAATCCGACTAAAAAGCGATTAAAACTAATTATAATCGATAAAACGGTCCTGGCCGGACTGGCTGGATGTGAGACAGAGAATCCCTGGACGGCAGAGTTTCTTCAATTCCTTCAGGAACTGGGTTTGGGACTGGTTCTTCTCCTGGAGGGGGATCCAAAGCGGTTTTCCAGAGTTCTAAAGACAGAAGGCCTGGGAAAGCAGGAGGTTCTGGTGTTCACAGCTTCGGCGGAAGGAGTTCTGGCAGCCAGAGCGGACAAGCTTCGGACTATCTACCTGTCTGCGGATAAGGAGGAACCGGAAGGGCTTATCTATTATCGGAAGATCTCGGATCTTCTGGAGGGAATGGCCGTAGTGCGGAAGCTGGCATAATTGCAGAAAAACAGCTTGCTTTTTCCATTTCTCCATGCTATAATAATCTGCGTTGTGATAAAAGAGATGGTCCGCTGCCGTAGAGAGCAGAAGGAAAGCCTGACAGGGTGAGAGCGATACGTGCCGGCCTCCGGTGCGGCTTGTGTGACTTCGGGATATGGTAAGAACATCCGGAATAAAAAGGAGGAAGCAACAGATGAACGAGATTATTAAGAATATCGAAACCGCTCAGCTGAAAGCAGAGCCGCCGCAGTTCCGTGTCGGCGATACCGTGAGGGTATACGGCAAGATCAAAGAGGGTAACCGCGAAAGAATCCAGGTTTTTGAAGGAATTGTCCTGAAGAGACAGGGCGGCGGAGCCAGAGAGACCTTTACCGTAAGAAAGAATTCCAATGGCGTAGGCGTTGAGAAGACATGGCCCTTACATTCCCCCAATGTGGAGAAAGTGGAAGTGGTACGCCGCGGAAAAGTAAGACGCGCGAAGCTGACCTATTTAAGAGGACGTGTAGGCAAGCGTGCAAAGGTAAAAGAATTAGTAAGATAATCGTTTCAAAGAATAACAAAGCAGGGGGGCTGCCGCAAGATAAGAAGTCAAAATTTTGCGTCAGTCCTTCTTTCTATATAAGGAGAGTTCCATGTCTGGTTTGAACTTTCGGCGGCGGAAAAAGCGGATTAACATAAAAATCCTTCGGGAGGTTCTGATCTGGGCAGGCGAGGCAGTGCTGGCCTTTGGCTTTGCCTGTGTGCTGGTCTATTTTTTCGGCACCGCTCTAAGCAATGTGGGGCAGTCTATGGAGCCTGCCATATACAGCGGCGATCAGGTTCTTGTCAATCGGATGATTTACCGGGTAAAAGCTCCGACTTACGGCGATTTGATCGTATTTAAGCCGAATGGAAATGAAAATGCCCATTACCACATTAAACGTGTGGTGGGAGTTCCTGGGGATACGGTGACCATTGAGAGCGGCCGGGTCTTTATCAACGGAGAGATTCTGGATGAGGAGATTCTTACAGAGAGTATGAATGACGCCGGGGTGGCGGCGGAACCCGTAAGCCTGGGAGAGGATGAGTATTTTGTTCTGGGGGACAACCGGAACAACAGTGAGGACAGCAGAAGCGCAGACATCGGAAATGTCCGGCGGGAGGATATTTTCGGAATGGCCTGGTTTAACATTACGCCTGGAGAACGTTTCGGCTGGCTGCCTTAGGAATGGAGAGACAATGAACGTACAGTGGTATCCCGGTCATATGACCAAGGCCAAACGGATGATGCAGGAGCACATCAAGCTGGTGGATTTGATTCTGGAGCTGGTGGATGCGCGGGTGCCTTTTAGCAGCCGCAACCCGGATATTGATGAGATGGGAAGGCAGAAAGGGCGTATCATTCTGCTGAATAAATGCGATTTGGCCGATGAGCAGAAAACAGCTCTTTGGAGCAGTTATTTTCGCGGGCAGGGATTTCAGGTGGTTCCCATTAATTCACAAAGGGGAACTGGCCTGAAGGCTATTCATGGTGCTGTGCAGGAGGCATGCAGGGAGAAGATAGAGCGGGATCGGAAACGGGGAATTCTGAACCGTCCGGTCCGCGCCATGGTGGCGGGAATTCCCAATGTGGGGAAATCCACCTTTATCAACAGTTTTGCAGGAAAGGCCTGCACGAAGACAGGAAATAAGCCGGGCGTTACCAGAGGAGCACAGTGGGTGCGGCTGAACAAGCAGGTAGAACTTCTGGATACGCCTGGGATTCTTTGGCCCAGATTTGAGGATCCACAGGTGGGCGTCCGCCTGGCGCTGATAGGTTCAGTCCGGGATGAGGTTCTCAATACAGAGGAGCTGGCCCTGGAACTGATACGGTTTCTTGAGGGGGAATATGCAGGGGTTCTTGCACAACGCTATGGAATAGATAATACAGAGGATGCCTTTGGGGTATTGTCCGGCATTGCAAAGAATCGGGGCTGTCTCCTGAAGGGCGGAGAGCTGGATCGGGGAAAGGCTGTGGGAATTCTTCTGGAGGAATTCCGCAGTGGAAAGATTGGGAAATTTACGCTTGAGATTCCGGAAAAAGAAGATTAAAATATAAGAAATAATCGTGTGAGGCATGGATATGGGGAGAATACGGAGAAGAGGAAAAGAAGTAGAAGAAGATTTCATCAGTGAAGGAGATGTGGAGCGGGATAAAAGCTCTCTTCGGGAGCTTCTTGAGATGATTCTCTACATAGGTGTGGTGCTGGTTATCACATTTTTAATCATCACCTTTGTAGGACAGCGTACGCATGTAAGCGGAGACTCCATGAAGAATACCCTCAGTCATGGAGATCAGCTGATTGTGGATAAGATTACTTACCGGTTCCGGGATCCGGTGCGCTATGATATCATCGTGTTTCCATATCAATATGAAGAAAATACCTTCTATATTAAACGGATTATTGGTCTGCCCGGAGAGACGGTGCAGATTGCGGAGGGCGAGATCTACATCGACGGTGAGGTTCTGCAGGAATCCTATGGCCGGGAGGTGATACGGGATCCGGGCACAGCGGCAGAACCCATAAGTTTAGGCGAGGATGAGTATTTTGTTCTGGGAGATAACCGGAATGCCAGCTCGGACAGCCGGGAGCCCAGTGTAGGAAAGATCCACAGGAAGGACATTGTGGGACGGGCCTGGATTCGTATCTGGCCTCTGAATAAAGCTGGAATTCTGAAACATCAGTAGTGTATGCACTGCAGGCCGGATATGGAAGGCTTAACAATGGGAGCAGAACTTATGACAAAGGCAGAGCTTCTGCGGGAGCAGAAACGGCAGGAAAAGGTGAAAGCAGAGCGGGAACGCCTGGAGATTATGAGAGCGTATGAACGGGAGTATGCGGATCGGGGGCTGCTCTGCGGCATTGATGAGGCAGGCCGTGGTCCTCTGGCCGGTCCGGTAGCAGCGGGAGCGGTGATTCTGCCGCAGGACTGTGAGATCCTTTATCTCAATGACTCCAAGAAGCTTTCCGAGAAAAAACGGGAGCTTCTCTATGATGAGATTATGGAGAAGGCCCTTGCCGTGGGAGTGGGGCTCGTAGGCCCGGAGCGGATTGATGAGATCAATATTCTTCAGGCATCCTATGAGGCCATGCGGCTTGCCATCGGCAGTCTGAAGATACAGCCGGATCTGCTTTTAAATGACGCGGTAACCATTCCCGGAGTGGAGATTCCGCAGATTCCTATTATAAAAGGAGATGCCAAGAGCGTGTCCATTGCGGCGGCCAGTATTGTGGCCAAGGTGACCAGAGACCGGATCATGGCAGAGTATGAAATTATGTTTTCAGGGTACGGCTTTGCCTCTAACAAAGGATATGGTTCGGCAAAGCATATAGAAGCTTTGAAGAAGCTGGGACCCTGCCGGATCCACCGAAGAAGTTTTATCAAAAATTTTGTGGGACAGGGGAGCTGAGATGGAGAACCGCCGCAGAGTGGGGACATTTTATGAAAAGCAGGCTGCGGAATATTTGAAAGGTCTGGGATATAAGATTCTGGAGCAGAATTTTCGATGCAGACTGGGCGAGATTGATCTGATCGCAGAAGACGGGAATGTTCTGGTATTTCTGGAAGTAAAGTACCGAAGGAACGCCCGGTATGGAGCTCCGGCTGAGGCAGTAACCCTTTCCAAGCAGAAAACCATCTGCCAGACCGCAGATTACTACCGCATGTCCCAAAAGGTACCGGAGAACAGAAGCTGCCGTTTTGATGTGATTGCCATAGAGGGCACGCAGACAAAGATTTATAAGAATGCATTTCCCTATCGCGGGCGCGGGTAAGGTGTTGCGGAACTGGAATAAAAAACAGCAACACCAATGAAGTACACAGAAGAATTTACGGATGGTATTTCACAGCCGGAAATTCTTCTAGAACCTGTGTACTGAATGGTGCTGCGGAACTGGAATAAAACTGGAACAGGAGATCAACATGACAAATATGAAACTGGTGGAGCGCAGCGGCGTTCCATTTCTTGTATTCCCAAGACTAGAGGAGACAGGCGTGGCGGTTCACGGGTTTTCCACCCGTCAGGGCGGCATCAGCAGGGGAATTTACCAATCTATGAATCTGAGCTTTAAAAGGGGCGATGAGGAAGCGTACGTCCGGGAGAATTATGCCCGCCTGGCCAGGGCTGTGGGTTTTTCCTGTGAAAATATAGTCTGCTCTGACCAGACCCATACCACCAACATCCGGACAGTCACAGAGAAAGACAGGGGCAAAGGGTTTATAAAACCGAAGGACTACAAGGATGTGGACGGTCTGGTAACCAATGTTCCGGGCCTTGTGCTGACCACATTCTATGCGGACTGCGTGCCGTTGTTTCTGGTGGATCCCATCCGCCGGGCCATCGGTCTGTCACATTCAGGCTGGCGGGGGACTGTGGGAAAGATTGGAAAGCGTACGGTAGAAGTAATGAAAGAGCAGTATGGGACAAAGCAGGAGGATCTCATTGCGGCCATCGGTCCTTCCATCTGCCAGGACTGCTATGAGGTCAGCGAAGACGTCATTGACGCCTTTCGCGGTGCGTTTGAAGAGCAGTACTGGAAAGAGCTCTTTTATGAGACATCCGGGGGAAAGTACCAGCTGAACCTTAGGCGGGCCAATGAACGGATTTTCCAGGAAGCAGGTCTTAAGCCGGAGCAGATCGTGACCAGCTCCTGGTGTACCTGCTGCAATCCCAAGCTTCTTTTCAGCCACCGGGCCACGCAGGGGAAGCGGGGGAATCTGGGAGCATTTTTAATGCTGCGGGAGAAAGAGGATTCATTTTAAAAATGCGGGACGGCCGCAAGCTGTACCGTTCCTTGTTAAGAGACAGTACCCTCTCTTGACAAGAGTATACACGGTCGAAAAATCAGGAAAATGAAACAGGAGGTATCAAATGTCAAAGATTTATACAGCAGTGGATCAGCTGATTGGCAGAACACCCATTTTGGAACTGACACAGATAGAGAAGGAGCTTCATCTGAAGGGAAGAATTTTTGCCAAACTGGAGTACTTTAATCCGGCCGGATCTGTAAAAGATCGGGTGGGGAAAGCCATGATTGATGATGCAGAACAGAGCGGAAGGCTGAAAAAGGGTTCCGTGATCATTGAGCCTACCTCCGGGAACACGGGAATCGGCCTGGCAGCGGCTGCGGCAGCCAGAGGGTATCGGGTTATCATTGTTATGCCGGAAACTATGTCTATGGAGCGCCGGAAGCTGATGAAGGCCTATGGTGCGGAGCTGGTACTGACGGATGGAACCGCCGGAATGAAGGGAGCCATTGCCAGAGCAGAGGAGCTGGCCAGAGAGATTCCGGACAGCTTTATTCCCGGACAGTTTGTGAATCCGGCCAATCCAGAAGTCCACTTTAGGCAGACAGGTCCTGAGATCTATGAGGATATGGACGGAGAAGTGGATCTGTTCGTGGCTGGCGTGGGAACCGGCGGAACGATTACCGGAGTGGGGGCATACTTAAAGAAACAGAATCCAAAGATTCGCGTAGCTGCAGTAGAGCCTTCCGGTTCTCCGGTCTTATCTGGAGGGGCGGCAGGAAAGCACGGTCTTCAGGGAATCGGCGCGGGCTTTGTGCCGGAGGTTCTGGATACAGGGATTTACGATGAAATTATCACCATTTCTGATGAAACGGCATATGAGACAGTCAGACTGATTGGACGCAGAGAAGGTGTGCTGGCGGGGATTTCCTCCGGCGCCGCTGTTGCGGCCGCTATAGAGCTGGCGAAGAGACCGGAGAATGCGGGGAAGCATATTGTGGTACTGATGCCGGATGCGGGGGATCGGTATTTGTCTACGGAGCTTTTTGAAGCGTAATTAAAAAGTTGAACTGAGGCGCATCCTCCGGTGGATGTCAGGCTTTCTCCGCCAGAGTATGGGTTCCGGGATGCCGGAACAACTGACATATTCATCATGCCAAATCCGGCGGCCAGATTCTTATTAAACTGAAAAAGAGTGTTCCAATAAGACAGCTATATGTCACATTGCATGTGTTATTGTTTTCCTGCAGCATAAGGAGCAGCCAAAATGCAGATAGAGCGCTTAGTCCAGATGATTTTTTATATCGTCAATCATGGACATGTTACCGCGAAAGAACTGGCGGATTATTTTCATGTATCAACAAGAACCGTATATCGGGATATGAATACCCTGTCCATAGCCGGGATTCCCATACTGTCAGCAAAGGGAACCGGCGGCGGTATATCCATTCTGGACGGATACACCCTTGACAGGTCCTTATTGACCAGAGAGGAGCAGCAGAGCGTCTATCAGGGGCTGCAGATACTGCAGGCCGCAAAATACCCCAGTGCAGAAATGGCATTGAGCAAAATCAGCGCCGTTTTCCGAACTGCACGGCAGTCTCAGTGGCTGGATGTTGACTTTACTTATTGGGGGAGTGATGAAAAAGAAAAAATAAAAATTTCCGAACTGCAGTATGCGATTCTCAATAAGCAGGTAATTGCCTTTCAATACCGCAATACGGAGCTGCAAAAATCCGAACGAACAATCGAACCGCTGCGTCTGGTTTTTAAATCACACGCCTGGTATCTTGTTGGATACTGCAGATATAAAGAAGCGATCCGGACCTTCCGCCTTTCCCGGATCCGGCAGCTTAAGGTTATGCCGGACATTTTTGAACGGGAACTGCCATCGGATTATTCGCTTTCATCAAACTGCCAAGAGGAGAGCCGTCTTCCCCTTTTAAAGCTTAAGTTCTCTCCTGAAATTGCTCACAGGCTGTACGATGAGTTCCAGGAGGAGCAGATCTGTCTGGGAGCGGACGGAAGGTATTACGTTACATTTCCGTGTGAATGGAGTCACTGGCTGCTTCATTACCTTCTGTCCTATGGAGCGTATGTGGAGGTACTGGAGCCGGATACAGTCCGTGTCATGCTGAAAGAAAGGGCGGCTGACATTGTCAAGCTTTACGAATAAACAAACAAAAGATTATGATTTTGCCGGAGGTAAGAATATGGAAAAATGGTTATATGTTATGATGATCAAAAAAGGAAAATCCTACAATAAGGTTACGAAAGCAGTCATTACAAGGCATGTGGAAAATCTGAGAAAGCTGGATGATGAAGGAAAGCTGGAGCTTAGCGGCCCCTTCAAGGGTTATCCCGGTGTTGCGGGCATGGTAATCTTTAAAACCGAGACGTACGAGGAAGCCGAAGCCCTCTGCAGGCAGGAGCCGCTTGTAGCCGAAGGGTACGCAGACTATACGCTTGTGTCTTTACAGGTGGCTGACAGGGATAATAATTATTTATTATAAGTATGAGAAAGCGCTCTCCTGGATAGTTTCAGAATATTTCCTGCGCAGGGGTCAAAAAGTATGGTATAATTTTTACAGAAGATGACAAGAGATAAGGGAGGACTGAATTTCATGTTGAGATTAAGACCTTACAAGGCCTGTGATGCAAAAGCAGTTGTCTCCTGGATCGGAGATGAGACAGCATTTTACAAATGGTCTGCCGGCCGGCTGGGGACGTATCCGATTACAGCAGAAGAGCTGAACCGGAAGTATGATTCCTTCGCCTGTGCCGACGACTTCTTTGTAATGGCTGCTTTTGATGAAAAGGGTATTGCCGGACAGGTGATGATGCGGTTTCTTGATGAGGAAAAGAAGGAGCTTCGGTTTGGGTTTATCATTGTGGATGGCAGCAGACGGGGAAAAGGGTACGGAAAAGAGATGCTGAAGCTTGCCGCAGAATATGCATTTACCATACTGAAGGCAGAGCGCATCACCCTTGGAGTGTTTGAAAATAACCAGCCGGCCATCCGGTGTTATAAGTCGGCAGGATTTCGGGAAACGGGACAGACAGAGAGCTGTTCCATACGGGGAGAAGCGTGGAAATGTAAAGAGCTTGAGTTAAGACCTGCATCTGCCTTGCGGCAGGAAAGGAGCTGAACATATGTGGACATGTCCCCAATGCGGCCGCAGCTTCAAAAAACAGAATCAGGATCATTACTGTGGTAAGGCGCCGGAAACGATTGAAGCATATATTGCAGCGCAGCCGGAGGCGGTACAAAAATATCTAAACCAGGTAAGAGAGGCCATACGCATGGCACTGCCGGAAGCGGAGGAACGTATTTCCTGGAGTATGCCCACCTACTGGAAGGGGCATAATATCATTCATTTTGCAGGATTCAAAAAACACATCGGCCTGTATCCGGGGCCGGAGGCCGTTGTGGAATTTGCAGAACAGTTAAAAGAATATAAAACCAGCAAAGGAGCTGTCCAGCTGCCGCTGAACAGGCCTCTGCCGCTGGAGCTGATTGCAGAAATCGCGTCCTGGTGCCAGGAGACAGGAAAGCATCCATAGCGTATAGGAATATAGACCAGGAAAAGTTTATGAGGAAAGAACCGGAAGTACACAGATAAGCGGTGTACCCGCTTCTGCCAAAAATAACAAACAGGTGAGGTATCAGATATGATAGATATAAAGGATCGCACGTTTTCTCCCACACTGGACGAAATCGCAGAAGCAGTTCAAAATCCTCTGTTTCAGATATTCTGCGCCAAAATAAAAGAGACCTACAATGTAAGCGAAAAAATCGTATACAGCTGCTGCAGCATGGAGCCGGGATGGAATGTGAAATTTAAAAAGTCGGGAAGAGCGCTGTGCACAATCTATCCAAAGGAATCCTATTTCACGGTTATGGTGGCAGTGGGCCGAAAGGAAAAGGAGGCTGTGGAAGTTCTGCTCCCAGACAGCAGTGAAAAAATACAGGAAATTTACCACCAGACCCAGGAATGGAATGGCCAGAGATGGCTTATGATTGATCTGGAGGATCCGGACGACTGCTGTGAAGATGTGTTCCGGCTCATCAAAATCCGGAGCGGGAAAAAGAGCTGAGACGGTATCTGCGCGTTAGAGGAAGCAGCCGGCGGAGTTTAAGATGACACTCCTGTGGGTACGAAAAAGTATCAACAGGACTGCTGAAGGGAGAATGGGTTATGATTCGAAGAATGAAGAAAGAAGACTTGGACAAAGCGGCAGAGATCTGGCTGGACACCAATCAAAAAGCCCATTCATTTATTCCGGCGCAGTATTGGGAGGATCATTTTGAACTGGTAAAGGCTCAGCTCCCTCAGGCAGAGGTGTATGTTTACGAGGATGAAGGCAGCCGGCAGATTCAGGGGTTTGTGGGTCTGAATGGTGATTTTATAGCCGGGATTTTTGTTCAAAGCCAGGCCCAGTCCCGCGGTATCGGTACAATGCTGATGAGTTTTGTAAAAAATATCCGAAAACAGCTGACGCTGAACGTATATCAAAAAAATGCGGCAGCTGTGAGATTTTATCAAAGAGAGGCATTTGAGATCCGGGAGGAAAGGAACGATGAGAATACCGGTGAGCAGGAATATACAATGGTGTGGAGAAAACAACCGTATGAAAGTATATAACCGGAAAACACTTTTGACGGCTGAGAGGTAAAAAGGACAGAGAGGATGCACATACATGGAAGAGCGGTTAAAGAAACAATTGGACTTTGCACTGGAAATTGACAAAGAAAAAAACGTATTCCGGCAGACCCATCTGTCCGGCCACGGAAGAAATGAAAACGATGCGGAGCATGCCTGGCATATGGCAGTAATGGCCTATCTTCTGCGGGAGTATGCCAACGAAAAGATTGACATAACTAAGGTTATGCTGATGTGTCTGATCCATGATATTGTGGAGATTGAGGCGGGGGATACGTATGCCTATGACGTGGAAAACCAGAAGACCCAGAAAGCGCGGGAAGACGCGGCCAAGGAAAAGCTGTATTCCCTCCTGCCTGCGGATCAGAAGCAGGAGCTGACAGCGTTGTTTGATGAGTTCGAGGCCTGCCAAACCGCGGAAGCCCAATATGCCCATGCCATGGATAACCTGCAGCCTCTGCTTTTGAATAACAGCAATGACGGCGGTGACTGGCGGGAGCATCAGGTAACAGCAGAGCAGGTTTACAGCCGGCAGACAAAAACAAGGCTTGGATCGGAGAAGCTGTATGAGGTGACAGATCAAATTATTCAAGAGCATATAAAAAAGGGAAATTTAAAGTAAGCGTAAGATAAAAATTAAGGTTCACAGAAATGATATGGGGCTGTCCTGAAAATACAAATTCAGCGGCAGCCCCGTATGTTTATGCTCCCCTTCCCGGCTGATAGAGCCGGTTCTCTGTGCGCCATTGGGTAGGCGGAATTCCGAATACGTTCTTAAAGGCTCTGGAGAAATGCAGCTGATTGGGATAGCCCACCAGCTTTCCGATCTCACCCACAGACGTTTCCGAGAATTTTAAAAGCTCGGCTGCCCGGTTCATACGGTAGTAAATGAGGAACTGCTGAGGTGTCTGATTCAATTCATTCCGGAAAATTTTCCCCAGATAACTGCGGTTTAAGTTACAGAAGACAGCGATATCCTCCACGGTGATGGGATGGCTGTAGTTCTGTTCAATAAAGCTGATGGCTTCCCGTATGTAAAAATCCTTCAGCCGTCCCGCAGAGAACTCTTTGCGGTTGAAGGAGGACTGGATCAGCAAATCCAGAAACAGATAGAGGCGGCCGATCAGATAGAGGGAAGAATACTCTGTCCCATGGACGATGGCAAGAAGCTCATCCTTCATGTTTGCCCGAAGCTCCCGGCTGGTACTTCGGTAGATGGGAGACTGGGTGGTAAGTCCTGCGGTTTCCAGGAATTCTTTGACACGGATTCCGTCAAATTCCACCCAGGCGTACTCCCAAGGATCCTCTTTGTCCGCAATATAAGTATTGACCTGATGGGGGAAGATAAGAAATCCCTGGTTGGATTTCAGATTATGGATATGGGTCTGGCCGTGCTCATCCGTATGGTGGAGAACGCCTTTTCCTTTGATAATGTAATGAAACAGATAATGATTTCGTGAAGCGGGGCCAAAAGAGTGGGCGGGATTACACTGCTCCCATCCATATTGGTAAAGTGTCAGATCCATGTAGCGTTCGTTTGGAAAGATGTTAAACAAATGATTACTCATAATGCCTCCTTTAATCGGGTATGCTGGGTAAAACATCAATTTGTGAAACAATTTTAACCTCATCCGTTTATTCAGAGCATTGCCCCTTACCTGCAGGAGAGGAAATAGAACGAAACGAAATACATACCCAGATTGTAACACACATTGCAGGATTTTTACAAGCCCCCAGATTTTTTGAAGATTATTCCAAAATAATAGTTACATTGTTGTAAAATTGTGTTATTATATTGTTATATTACAGTATGACTGTGAATTTTGGGAAGGGAACGGTTTTGTATGAAGACGAGAATGAAAGCGGAGAGATTAAAACAGATGGAGGAGTACATTTCCAAGCGTGAGTTTGTTACGGTGGAGGAGCTGAGTGAGAAATTCTCTGTTCACAAGAATACGGTCCGCTCCGATATCAATGAACTGGCAGGCAAGGGAATTGTGGAGAAAAAGTACGGCGGAATTTCCAGCAAATCCTATCTGGTTCCCACATCCTATGAGGAACGGGAGTCCATGAGCGTAGAATCCAAGCGGCAGATTGGGACGCTGGCGGCTTCGTTCCTGAAGGAGGATGACATAATCTATGTGGATTCAGGGACAACGGCTTCCATGCTGTTCAGCGATCTGGCTCTGCTTCCCGAACATCTGACTATCATTACCAACAGCCTGCCGGTGATCAACCGCTGTGTCCAGAAAACCAATTACAATCTCTATGCACTGCCGGGAAAGGTGAACCGCTGGCTGAATTCCTTTGCCAGCTATGAGACCATCGAGAGCTCCCGCTCCTATAACATTCAGAAAGCATTTCTGGGAGCAAGAGGAATTTCCGCCAACGGAGATCTCTCCTCTGCGTCACAGATAGATGCCCGGATTAAAGCCGCCATTATTGAGAATGCACAGGAGTGTTTTCTGATGGCAGAGGCGGAGAAAATCGACCACCCGGCTATGATTAATTTTGCCCAGCTGAGTTCTTTTCAGGCCTGGATCAGTGATGAGGCTGCAAGAAAAGCAGAATATCTGGCAGAGATGATGCAGGTCCGTCTGGTTACGCCGTCAAAATAAGAAACAGGATCCGCCCAGCGTGTCCTTGCCAGGATGACAGTTTTCTATAAATTAATTATAAAATAACAATAATATAATAGAGATAGAACAATAAAATAACAATAATAATATTGACAAAGAACAGTTATCATGTTATCATCACAATTACAAAGAAACATGACAGCTGTTTTTTGTTGTTTTTATGGTAACTATTGGGATTTTTTGTGCTTTTATGTGGGAGGCATTTATGGCTTCGGATATTTTGGCAGTTGATATTGGAACTTCTTCCTGCAAGGCGGCTGTTTTTTCGCTGGAAGGAGAACTGCTGGCACTGGGGAAGGGAAGCTATTCACTTCTGTTTCCGGAAGAAGGGTATGTAGAGCAGGATCCGGAAGCGCTTTTTGAGGGTGTGCAGGAAGCAGTAAGGCAGCTAAAAGAGCAGGGGATAGATCTGTCCGGTATCAAAGCAGTTTCTTTCAGCGCGCAGATTGCAGCCCAGTGTCTGGTTGACAGAGAGGGAAGAGCCCTTACCAATCTGATTTCCTGGATGGATACCCGTGCTCTGGAGGAAGCTGTGGAGTTTACAGGAAAGTTTTCCAGAGAAGAGACAGAGCGTCTCACAGGTGTGGACATGGTGGTGACGCCTTCCTACGGGATTGCCAAGCTCCGCTGGCTGCACAAGCATCAAAAGGAAGTACTGGAGAAGGCATTCAAGTTTGTACAGATCAAAGAATATCTTATTTACCGCCTGACAGGGAACTGGGTGTCAGATGCCACAAGCCTGAAGGGGCTGGTACATGCACAGACGGGACAGGCAGTTGATGAAATTATGGAATTCATTGGAGAACCTGCCGGTCTGCTGCCGGAAGTGAGGAAGCCCTATGAGGCCGCCGGGTACCTGAAAGAAGGCGTGGAGGGGTTTGTACATCTTCCGCCGGGAATACCGGTCATTACCGGCTGGAATGATATGAATGCGGCATTTTTGGGTATGGGGGCGCTGGCGGGAAACTGCGTGGGAATGGATTTGACCGGAACTTCAGAACACCTGGGCTGTGTGAGCCGCTGCCGTGAGACTGCATGGGAAGACTATGAGGGTCTGAACCGGGTTCCGTTTCTTGCGGGGCGGGAAGTTTTTTATGGTGTGACATCCTCCGGAGGACAGGCGGTAGAGTGGTTTGTGCGGGATCTGCTGGAACAGACAGATGCCAAATCGTATTTTGAGCATCTTTTTGGAGAACTGGAGGACCTGTCAAAAGCAGAGGATCCGGATCTTATCTTTGTGCCTTATCTGGAAGGAGAACGTAATCCCTGGAACAATCCGGATGCCAGAGGCGTATTCTTTGGTCTCAAGCGCAGACACAGGCAGGCGGACCTGGCTGTGGCCGTGCTGGAAGGCGTTTCTTTCGCGCTTAGGGCGATTTACGAGCGGTTTCCCAGGAAGCCGGAACAGGTGATTGTCTCAGGCGGCGCCAGCTTTAATGAGGTTTGGAATCAAATGAAAGCAGATGTGATGCAGGTTCCCTTTGTACGGCTGGAAACCTCTGAAGCCGGATGTACCGGCGCAGCCATACTGGCCATTGCGGCGCTTAATCCGGGACAGTCCTTAGACGAGCTGGCGGCAGAACTTTTCCGCCCGGCAAAGACCTTGAAGCCGCGCCGGGAGAAGCGCTCCTACTATGAGAAAAAGTACCAGAGATTTTTGAAGCTCTATCATCATTTGGAACCTGTGTTTGGGGAAGGGGAGCCGGGCGGCTTTAACCAGCCTGTAACCTGACTGGATATTAGGTATATCAACCATAAATATATTGCAGGAGGAAGAAAGATGAATGCAGTTATCTTTGGAGGAGGAAAGATTGCCAGGGGATTTATCGCTCAGCTGCTGAGCCGGAGCGGTTATCACATCACTTTTGTAGAGATTAGTGAAGTCCTGGTAAGAGCATTGAATGAAAAGGGAACATATTATGTAAATGTAATGGGGAATCCCAAAGAGAGCCAGTGGATCCGTGGATTTACCTGCATTCGGCTTTCGGATATTCCGGGAATTGCAGAGGCTCTTAAGAATGCGGATATTGTCTTTACTTCTGTGGGCGGAAAAAACCTGGATGGACTTGCAGAGATCATCGGAAAAGCTTACGGATCCTTAGGGGAAGAAGACTGGGAACGGGAATTTACCATTGTCACCTGCGAGAACTGGAAGGAACCGGCAGACCAGCTTAAGAATGGTATCCTGGAGGTTCTGGGAGATTCCGGGGCAGGAGAGGCCTTTCGGGCGCGGGTAGGCGTTTCTGAGGCAGTGATTATGCGCTCCGGTGTAGAGGCTGCAGAAGAGGTAAGACAGATTGACGAAAATGCGGTATCGGTTACTGACTTTTGGGAGCTTCCAATAGATAAAGACCGGATGAAGGGAAAACTGCCGGCCTTTGAGGGAGTCAATTACAAAGAAAATTTTACAGGTTTTCTTCAGCAGAAGCTTTTTACCTTTAACACTACCAATGCTGCGATTGCTTATCTGGGACGTCTGCGGGGAATCGAGCTTTTATCCAAAGCGGCAAACGATCCAGAGATTGTGGAGCTGGTGGAACAGATTCACCAAGAGATAAATCCGGCCATTGCCAGAGAGATGGGGATTGAGCTCAAGGCTCAGGAGGCATTTGCAGAGAAGGCGCTGAAGAAATACCAGGATCTCAGCGTGACAGATTTTACGGAACGCCACGGGCGGGATCCCATCCGCAAGCTGGGACCCTCCGATCGGATTGTAGGCACCATCCGGCTGGCCGAAAAGCAGGGAATCCTTTGTAAAGGGCTTGCAGCTGTCCTGGCGGCAGCTCTTTATTATCCGGCGGATAACCCGGCGGATCCCACAGCGCAGGCCCTGGAGGAGATGCGTAAATCCCAGGGGATTGACAGGGTGCTGGAGGAGATCTGCAAAATTAAGCCCGGTGAGCAGCTGGCTGTACAGGTGAAGAAACAGATAGAATTTCTAAGAGAAAAGGGGTGGCTTGATGGCTGAACGTGTGGTGATTATAGGCGCAGGCGGAAGCGGCCGGGGGTTTATTGCCAGACTGCTGAGTGAGGAAGCTGTAGAGCTGTGCTTTGTAGATCGGGACAGAGAGCTGATAGAGGCGCTGAGAAGGAGCAGACAGTACCGGATCCAGGTAGGCGCAAAAGAGCCTCAGACCGTGATTCAGGGATATGAGGCTTTTGCATCCGAAGAGAGGGAGGCTGTGGAGCGTACGGCCCAGGCGGACTTTATTTTTACAGCCGTAGGCGAGGAGCATCTGGGGGAGCTGACGCCTTTTCTGGAGGCAGCCAGAGAGAGAAGAGGAAGACCCCTTCAGATCGTGGCCTGTGAAAATGGAATTGCCCCCAAGACGGTATTTCGAAAAGCGCTGAAAGGAAGCGGGGCGGAGGACAGCAGGATTACCCAGGGAGTGATTTTCTGTACCAGTATTCCCAGAACAAAAGGAAGTCTGGATATTGTTTCCGAGGATTACCCAGAGCTCCCCTATGATATTGACGAGAACCTGTTTCGTCTGCCCTTTGCGTATTTTCCGGCAACCCCTCATCTGGACAGGCTTCTTCAGAGGAAAATTTATACATATAACTGTCTGAGCGCATGTATTTCTTATCTGGGTGCATATTTAAAATATGATATTTACGCTGAAGCGGCCAATGACACTTTGATCCGCAGGTTCTGTACCCTTCTTCTGACAGGTCTGAACCGGACCTTGTGCACAAGCATGGATGTGGCGCCGGCAGATCAGCAGGAATTTTCCAAAAGAGCATTGCGGAAGTTTTCCAATCCCGATATTTCGGATACGATTCAGAAAAATGCCCGGTCGGCCGTGCGCAAGCTTTCGCCTACGGAGCGGATTATGGGACCCATGCATCTGATGGACCAGCAGGGAGAAGATACATTTGTCCTGCGTCTGGTGGCCGCGGCCGCACTGCTTTATCTGGAACGCAATGAGGAGCTTAAGTATCAGGATCAGGAGTACGCAGATGCCGTCAGTCTGTTCCGGAAGCTGAATCCGCAGATAAACGAAGAGGGGATTAAGAGCATTGCCGGCATGCTGGAGGAGCTGCGCAGCGGGGAAAGCTTAAATGCCTTCTTTGGGAAAACATCCTGTGAGGCTGTGTGAATACGGGTGTTCAAGTTGGTATTTTGCCAAAAAGAACAATGAAAATAATATAAAAATAATAATATTTAAACAAAAAACTCTTGATTAATTGTTAAATCTATGGTAAATTTATAACAATAAATTAACAAAAGAAAGGAGAGAGGAACATGAGCATATGGGAGAATCTGGATCAGATTTTGAAAAATGCCAGAATCGTAGATTTATCCCCTCTGATTGAGAATGGAATGCCCAAATGGCCTACGCATCCTCAGATTATCGTGGACCCTACCATTACCCACGGACATGACGGCTATTACTGCCAGAGTCTTGTGATGGGAGAACACACGGGAGCCCATGTGGACTGTCCGGCACATATCATAGCCGGGATGATGAACTGCACGGTAGATACATACCCGGCCAATATGGTGTTCGGCCCGGCTGTCAAGTATGAGATGTACAAGCTTGAGGCAAAGCCCGGCGATCGGATTACCAGGGAACAGATCCTGGAACTTGAGCAGGAGATGGGCGATCAGGCAGGAGCAGGGGATATTGTTCTGATGGATTTTGGCTGGCAGAAGTACTGGAAGACGGATGCTTCCTGGAAGTATTATGCCACAAACGAGCCGGGGCTGTCCGAGGAGGCCTGCCAGCTTTTTGCAGACAGAGGCGTGCGGGCAGTGGGATCCGATACCGTGGCCTGCGATACTCCCGTCATTGACGGGGAGGAGCTTCATTCCTACGGCCACCGGAATTCCTGGCTTCCCAACGAGATTTTTATTATGGAAATGCTGATGAACTTAAGCGAACTGCCCACAAGAAGCTATTTTATGGCACTGCCGCTGAAGCTCAAAAACGGATCGGGATCCCCTATCCGTCCCATTGCAATTATTGACTAAGGAAACTGCGGAACTGGATGAAATCAGGAGGTATGATATGAGAAAGAAATTTTGGAAGAAAATGGCCGTTGTGATGTCAGCTGTGATGATGATATCTTTATTGGGGGCATGCTCCTCAGGACAGGAAGAACCGGAAACCCCTCCGGCCCAGACAGAAGAGAACACAGAAGGGGAAACGGAAGCGCCCGCCGAGGCAGAAGGATCCGGTGACCTCTTAACCTTGTATAATTCGATTCCCGCCGAGGCAGAGCATGTGAATCTTGACTCTCTTCCGGAGTTGAAAGCTGACAAGGAATATACCATTGGCTGTGCCATGACCAATGTATCCACCGGATGGTTTAAGGGTCTTTATGACAATCTGGAGATACTGCTGAATGAAGCAGGCGTTAAAGTGTTGCTTGTAGAGTGTAACGATGATGCCAATACACAGGTAAATCAGGTGGAAAACTTTATTACCCAGCAGGTAGACGGCATTATCATCAACCCGGCCAACCCGCAGGAAACCGTGACCTCTGTACTGGAAGATACCTGTGCGGCAGGCATACCGGTTGTGGCTGTTGACGTCCCCCCGGAGGAGGGAGCCGCATATCTCACAGCCTGCGTGACAGACGCATACCGTCTGGGCTATATGGTGGGTGAGGAGCTGGCTAAGAGACTGCTTGAAATGTATCCGGAAGGCGACATTGAGTACGGCCTTATCGGCGGAACAGACGGAAACTCTATTGCTGCTATGCGCAATCAGGGGGCCAGAGACGCCATCAAGGATGTTGACACAGAAGGAAGAATCGTAGAAGCAGCGTTCCTCTATGCAGGGGCATATTCCGAGGAGTCGGGACTGGAGACCGCCCAGAACATGCTTTCCGCAAACCAGAACTTAAAGTGCATTATCGGTACCTGTGACGCCCACATCGTAGGAGCGACAAGTGCGGCAGAGCAGCTGGGACTGGAAGACAACCTGATTATGGGGGCGGTTGACGGTTCCAAGGGAGCGCTTGAGATTATGAAAGACGGCGGCCCCATTGTTGCCCTTGGATTAAACAGCCCTTATGAAGTAGGAGAGGCGGCAGCAAGGACGATTCTCGGCTATCTGAACGAGGGGACCATTCCTTCTACAAAGACCCTTCAGATGGAGCCCACACTGGTAACTCCGGATATGGTAGACGATTACTACAATCCGGACGCAGCCTGGTAAAGACCGGCTGCCGGTTCCACAGGGAACCATAGCAGAGATAAAAACAGGGATTGTGATACGTGTTTAAGGGGCTGTTCGAAATAAGAATTACAGAACAGCCCCTTAAAGGATAATTCGGCCGCCAAACCGCAGGCGAGGGGGCGTAAAAGGAACAGACAGGGAGGTATGCGCATGCAGGCCATGCTTGAAATGAGAGATATCAATAAGTCATTTGGTGTCGTACATGCCCTCAAGGACGTGACGCTGGAAGTCCGTGAGGGAGAGACCATGGCGCTGGTGGGGGAGAACGGAGCGGGAAAAAGCACCCTGATGAAAATATTAACCGGCGCTTACCAGCGTGATACCGGAAGGATACTGCTGGGCGGTAAAGAGATAAAGAAAAATACAACAGGAACCGCCAAAAAGCATGGAATTGCACAGGTCTACCAGCAGGCAGAGCTGGTGGAGGAGCTGACCGTGGCAGAAAATATCTGCCTTGGAGAAAAGGCGCATGCGCCAAGAGGACTGGTGCCATGGAAGCAGATGTATCAGGCAGCAGATGAGCTTCTTGCTCATTATCAGATTCCGATTCAGGCAGTGACGCCGGTGAAGGAGCTGAGCAGCGCCATGAAGCAGTTTGCAGCCATTGCCAAGGTGCTGTTCCGTAAGCCGAAGCTTATTATCTTTGATGAGCCGACGGCCGTACTCTCAGACAGTGAGGTGACCATTCTCTTTCGGATTATTGAATCCCTGAAAAAAGAACATGTCACCATCATCTATATTTCTCATCGTCTGGAAGAGGTTTTCCAGCTCAGTGACCGCATTTCTGTAATGCGGGACGGCCAGCTGGTGGCAGTTCTTGAGAATCAGGAACTTAAAAAGGATGATCTCATTGCCCATATGCTTGGAAAGAATCTGGGAGCCATGTACTGTGAGGATAAGGGAAAGCCCATAAGCGAGACACCCGTGCTGGAGCTTATCGATGTGACGACAGACAAGATACATAAGGTAAGCTTTTCTCTGAAAGAAGGAGAAATCCTGGGGCTGGCAGGGCTGGTGGGCAGTGGAAGAACTGAGACAGCCATGGCTGTTTTCGGAGCAGACCGGATTCGCAGCGGAAAAATGAAGGTCAGGGGAAAGGAAGTAAAGTTCCGGTATCCGGCAGACGCTGCAAGAGCAGGAATTTTTCTGGCGCCGGAGGACCGCAAGGGACAGGCCATGGTACTGTGCCGTCCGATCCGGGAAAATATTTCTCTGTCAAGGCTTAAATCCATTGCATCCCATGGAATCTGTGACAAGAAGAAGGAATATACCAGAGTACAAAAGCTGTGTGAGGATCTGAAGGTACGTATGGCTTCCATCGAAAGCCCTGTACAGGAATTAAGCGGCGGCAATCAGCAGAAGGTAGTAATTGCCAAAGCATTCACCGCTGATCCGGATATCCTGATCTTTGATGAGCCGACCCAGGGAATTGATGTGGGGGCAAAGGCGGAGATTTACAGCCTTCTGGAAGAACTGAGAAAACAGGGAAAATCCATCCTTGTCATTTCTTCAGAGATAGAAGAAATCCAGGGTGTGTGCGATCGGACCATTGTCATGCGCGGCGGAACGGTCGTGGGAGAATTAAACGGGCAGGAGCTTAAGTCAACCGAGCTGGTTCTGCAGTGTATGTATAAGGAGGAAAGCAGATGAGCGTCAGTGCAAAAGTAAAAGGATATTTTAAAACACAGGCAATTCCCATCGCAGTACTTATATTGATGATCGTGATTGCATCTATTCTTTCCGATGTATTCTTTACCAAAATTAATATGCAGAACCTGCTGATCCAGCAGGCATCCATTATGGTAGTAAGCCTTGGCATGTTTACCTGCATACTCTCAGGGGGAATTGATTTAAGTGTTGGATCGAATCTGGCTGTGGCAAGCGTATTTATGGCATCCCTTTTGAATCATGCCGGGTTTTTCCCCGCGCTTCTGGCAACGCTCCTGATCTGTATGGTCATAGGAACCGTAAACGGTTTCATTGTTTCTGCTCTGCGGATTGCCCCCTTTATCGTAACCCTGGGCATGATGGAATTTGCCAGAGGCATCGCCTACTGGTACACGGGATCCTCTCCGGTATCCTGGAAACAGGCAGAAGACGCGGCAGTAATGACTTTTATCGGAAAGGGAAAGATTGCAGGAATCCCTATGCTGACCATTATTATGATTCTGATTATCCTGATGACCATGTTCATTATGCGAAAAACCGTCATTGGGCGCATCACTTATGCCATCGGCGGCAACGAAGAGGCTGTAAAGCTTTCCGGAATTAATACCTTATTCTGGAAAATGTTCCCCTACATATTTTCCGGCTTCTGCTGTGCTGTCGGCGGAATCCTCATGACCGCCCGGCTGGGGCTTGGCGCCCCTACCAATGGAGAGGCGCTGGCCAATGACTGTATTGCCTCTGTCGTAATCGGCGGAACCAGCTTTACAGGCGGAAAAGGAAATATCAGCGGAGTGATTATCGGAGTGTTTATTCTGGGGATTATTAACAATCTGCTGGATCTCTTGAATGTATCTTCTTACCCGCAGATGATGCTGAAGGGAGCGATCATTGTGCTGGCGGTGATTTTTTCTACGATAAAGGATAAAAATGCGTGATTGATACCCTTGTCAACTGAAGGCAGAGTAATAGAAGAATAAAAGAAACAGTTAAAATTGTTTTTGCAGAACTGTTATAGAATACTGGGATTTCAGTATTTTGTAACAGTTCTTTTTATGTATGTCCTTGTCAAGAGAGAGTAAATCCTATGAATATCTTACAGATACCAGGCAGACTCAGTCCGCAGGTGGAGAGAATTTTGGGGACGGACGGGCAGAGCCGGGAAAATCCTGCGGATTCTCCCGGCTCGCTGGGCTTGCCGGATAGGGAGTAAACAAACCGTCTGCTCAAGCAGGCTTGACAGCCGGTTCCTTTACCCCCTGTCCGGCTCTGCCCTGTTCGAATATGTCAAAATTTTTTCTTTTTATCCATTATGCACCTGAATACAGCATTTTGGTATATAAAAATCGCAGAGAGTATATTTACCTGTTTTCCGCAGAAATGTTATAATTTCTTTGAAAAAAGGGGTGTTATTATTCATAATACCCAATTTGGTTCCAGCACCTGGCCAGGGCGGAATGGTTTTATTCACTATTTCTACACCGGATTTGGGGCTTTTTTTACGGGAAAATTGCCAAATTCGGAACGAATATGTCCATATTTAAGGAGGGAAACTTGTGAAGAACATGAAGAAATTACTTGCAGCTCTTCTGGTCGTGGTATTAGCTTTTGGATTAGCTGCGTGCGGGAAAGCCTCCGACGGCAAGACCCATCTGACATTCCAGATCTGGGACGTCAATCAGAGAGATGGAATGCAGGCCGTATGTGATGCTTACACCGCGAAAAACCCGGATGTGGTAATTGAGGTTCAGGTTACAAGCTGGAGCGAGTACTGGACCAAGCTGGAGGCAGCGGCTATCAGTAATCAGATGCCGGATGTGTTCTGGATGCATACCAATGAGATCTTGAAGTATGCAGATTACGGCATGATTGCGGATCTGACGGATCTGTATAATGATGAAGATCCCGACTATTACAAGAATCATTTTTCAGAGATCTCTCTGGCAAATATTCAGGGAAGTGACGGCAGATACTACGGAATCCCCAAGGACAAGGATACAGTGTGTCTGGTATACAACAAGGAAATGTTTGACGCCGCAGGCGTATCTTACCCAGATGATACCTGGACATGGGATGACTTAACAGAAGCGTCCCAGAAAGTTTACGATGTTACCGGAAAGTACGGCTATATGGCCTACGGAGATGATCAGCTTGGATATTGGAACTTTGTTTACCAGAACGGCGGTTACATATTGACGGAGGATAAGACAAGAGGCGGCTTTGACAATCCGGCAACCATAGAGGCTATGGAGTTCTACATCAATCTTCAGAAGGAAGACTGGTGCCCGGATCAGAACTACTTTGCGGAGACTTCTCCCGGAACGGCCTTCTTCTCCGAGCAGGGTTCGATGTTCCTGGAAGGAAACTGGAACCTTCTCTCCGAGATGCAGAATTATCCGGAGATGCAGGGGAAATGGGACGTGGCAGTACTGCCTATGTGCCCGAATCCGGCAGAGGGTGACGGAAGAGCCACAATTTCCAACGGTCTGTGCTATGCAACCGGCGCCAAGGGAAAGAACCTGGAGATCGTAAAGGATGTTCTCAAGTTCTTCGGTTCCGAGGAGGGACAGCGCGTCCAGGGTGAATCCGGCGCGGCCATTCCTGCTTACATCGGTCTTGAAGATACCTGGGTAAAAGTATTTGACCAGTTTGACTATAAAGTAGATGTACAGAAATGTGTAGATATGTTTGACTACGGCGTGCAGAGCGTGAACAATGCTTCCCGTTCCGTATGGAAGCCGAAGGTACAGGATGAGCTTCTTCGCATTTACTCCGGGAAATCCACACTGGAGGACGGCCTGAAGAATATCCAGACTGCCATTGACACAGCAGAAGCAGAGTAGAGGGGAGGTTTCTATATGGCAAATAACAGCAAGGCGGGGAAGTTCGCCAAGACCGAGGGCATGTGGGGCTATATCATGGTAGCGCCCACCATTATCGGCCTGCTTGTACTGAATCTTTACCCGTTTATTGACACTTTAAAATTGAGCTTTACAAAGACAAAGCCCTTTGGCTTTTATGAGTTTAACGGTCTGACCAACTATATTAACATGTTCACCAATACAGACTTCTGGAGAGCAAATTTAAATACCATTTATTTCTGCCTCCTGACCGTGCCTCTTGGCATTTTTCTGGCGCTGGTGGTTGCGGTTATGCTGAACACGAAGATTAAGGGAAGAACGGCTTTTCGTGCCATCTTCTTCCTGCCCATGGTTGTAGCTCCGGCGGCGGTTGCTATGGTGTGGAAGTGGATGTTCAACACCGAGTACGGTATCATCAATACCCTTCTGGGGAACAACGTAAACTGGATTACCAATCCCAACGTGGTTATGGTGACCTGTGCTATCGTGGCAATCTGGAGCGCCATCGGCTACGATGCGGTGCTTCTTCTGTCGGGACTGCAGAATATATCCAAGTCCTACTATGAGGCGGCAAGCCTTGACGGAGCAACCAAGATTCAGCAGTTCTTCCACATTACGCTGCCTATGGTTTCTCCTACTCTGTTCGTAGTTATGATTATGCGTTTGATGTCCTCCCTGAAGGTATACGACTTGATTTACATGATGGTTGAGGAGTCAAACCCGGCACTGACAAGCGCCCAGTCTCTGATGTTCCTGTTCTACCGCGAGTCCTTTGTAGCCGGCAATAAGGGCTACGGCTCCGCAGTGGTGATCTGGACCGTTCTTCTCATCGGTATTGTAACGGCCTTCCAGTTCTGGGGACAGAAGAAATGGGTGAACTACGAAGTATAGGAGGTGGAGAAGTAT
>CATJHO010000084.1 GCA_949740535.1 uncultured Lachnospiraceae bacterium | reverse complement strand
CTTTCTTAATTTTTCACCTCACATCTATATGAAATATATATTTATATATCGTTTAGATTATGTGGTGTTTTGTATTTCTTATGTTGAAATCATTATAACCCGGCAATTCATAAATGTCAATACCTTTTTCAAAAAATTTTTAAATATTTTTTCTTTTATCTATTTATAATTGTATTATTTTTCTCATTTTTTATTAATTATTTTAATTTTCAAGAATATTCTATTAATTATTGCAATTAATCCGAATGCAGAACCTTACAAACGCCAGGGCCGATTCCTTACACACCTGCACCGTCTGATTTCCAGACAGACAATATCTCCTTAAATACCGGCTGTTTATGGACTTGATATCTTGAGCAGCCATACACTAATCAAGAACGATATCTGCATAATCCCCCAGCGTGTGAGGCACTGCAATGCACAGGTGTACTTTCCCATCCTCCTGGTAAGAAAAGCCGCTGGGCGATTCCCGGTTTTCCCCATAATCAAAATTCCGCAGGGTATCCGCCAGCTGTTCTGCATCTCCATACAGAATAAACAAGCGCTCCTGAAGCTCCTCTCCCAGCTCCCCTTCTACCGTATATTCTGTGCCTGCCAGAAGCTTCTCTGCCAGCTGCTCCACATCCTGATGATAGGCAAGGCGGACACTTTCACCGGATTGCACATCGATGTTGTAGCTGTAGCGGAACAGATAAGAATCCGGCGCATCCTTTTCCTGATAGGTTCCCTCAATGAGAATGGAAAGCAGCTGATCATTCATGGTCTTCACCTCATAAGATACCTTAAGGCTGCTGCCCTCCTCTGCATGTTCCAAAGCGGTCCGGGCGTGATCTTCGATGGTTGTATTCCACCTCTTTTGAATCTCTTCCTCAGAAAAACCGGTAATCTCAGGATAGGAAATAGCTATGCCCTCTCTGCGCAGTTCCCGCGCTGTCACCTGATAGGAAGCTTCCTCATAGGGATAGCGTTCCAGAGCCTGGCTGTAATTCTCATGACTGGTAAGCAGAGCCCCGCCTTTTACTGTAATGACGATTTCCGTTCCTTTGTAAGCATCCAGAAAGGTATTTACCAGACTTCCCAGCACTTCTTCCTCCCTGGAAACATCCAGAGAGGACAAATATTCCCCAAAATCCTCTGACAGATCCAGGGTCAGCAGCAGACCATCTCCCTGCTTCTTCTGTCCAAAGCTCCGGACCGTAACCGTATCCGGCACCATCTCATAAAGAGAAAGATTCAAAAGAAGAATTTCCGGCGTGATTTCGGCTGTCCGCTCCACACTGACACTGAGAGGATCCGCTGAGTTATCACTGTAATAAATGCGGATGGGGATTCCAGAAGAGCCTCCACTCTCCGACTCCGTATTGGGGGCAGTCTCTTCCCGCAGAGGCATCATTCTTTCTGCTGTCTTCCCGCTGCAGGCCGCAAGGAACATCAGCGGAAACATCAGTCCCCAGGAAAGTATTTTCTTCTTCATCCCGCCCACCTCTTTTCCATTTATAAGCCGCATTGTCAATCCATCTGAAGCTATGCGCCTGGGCATAAAATCAAGGCGCTGCTGATCTTCATTTCTTTCCATAAGAATAACAGCAACACCTTAATTATTTCTGAAGAAAAACCCATTTTTCCTATTAAATTTTTCCGGTTGTTTCCTGTTTTTTACAGTCCCCTGTTAAAACGCTTCCTAAATTTCAGCTGGCAGCAGAAGCTTCCCTACAGAGCAGCCGCCTTCGCGTACAGGCGGTACAGCTCCCCGGCCTGATGAAGCACATCCCGTTCCATGGCCCGCCGCCGCCCGCTGGAAGTGAGATCCGGAAGCTCCCCCTCCAGAATCTGTCCGATGAGCCGTTCAAATTCTGCCTGGCTCCTGCCTTTATACACATCCGCCCGGTTCTTCAGCCAGTCCTCATACACAGGAATATCCCGCAGAAGAACAGGAATCTCACAAGACAGGGCTTCCAAAACCACAATCCCTTCCGTTTCCTCGTAAGAGGGGAAGAAAAACAGATCGCTGCCGCTGTAGGCCTCCCGCAGCTGTTCCGGCGGCACATAGCCTGCAAAGGTCAGATTGGGCAGACGGGTGCGCACAGCCTTGCGCACTTTTCCCGGAATCTGAATGTCCGGCGTATAGCCGAACCAGATAAACTGATACTCCGGCATCCTCCGGGCCAGCTCCACAAAATCCAAAATCCCTTTCCGCTCAAAATAAAGCCCCACTGACAGAACCACCCGATCTGTCTCTGTAAATCCATACTCCCGGCGGAACCGGCTGCGCACCGCCATATTCTTCTGAAAGCGGAAGGTATCCACGCCGTTGGAAATAACGGCAATGGGCTTACGGATTCCATAGCGCATCAGCAGGGACCGGGAATAAGGGGTGGGGGTCAGAATCAAATCCCCCAGCTCATAACACTTCACCAGCCACTTCTGAAACAGGGGAGCCAGAAGGTTGGAGCCTATAAAGGAATCCTCAAAGTCTTCTCTGGTAGAATGGGCATGATAAATCACTTTCTTTCCTGCCTTCTTCGCCCTTCGGGCCATCTGATAATCACTGGGAAAGATGCTGTTCAAATGGACCACATCATAATCTTCTTTCGGATCAGCCGTTACCTCCACGCCATTTTCCTCCAGAGACTCTCTCTGCATCTGCATGGCTCTCCCAATCCCGCTTCGGGCAAGCAGCTTCTGATTCTTTCCATATAAAAGCACCTTCACCCGCCTCATCTCCTTTCCATTCCGGCATGTTTTAGATAAATTTACGAAGCTTAAACAGATGGACAGGCAGTTCTGCAGGAACATGCTCCCGCATACTGTTCTGATATAAATCATTGACTGCCTGGCCAAAGGCTTCCGTTCCAAAGGTCCGGGCCAGCTTCCGGCTGTACTCTCCCATCTGCTCCTGCATGGTCTCCGATTTCAGAACCCTCTTCACATAATCTGCAAATTCTTCCCTGGTACGGTAGGAATAACCGTTCTTCCCATGCTCCAGGACACCGGCCAGACAGGGATCCCTCCGGCAGACCAGAGGCAGGCCGCCGGCCAGGGCCTCCACGTAAGTCAGCCCCTGGGTCTCGCTGGTGGACGCGCAGACAAACAGATCCGCCAGCTGATAGAAGGCTGGAACCATGGAAGGATCCGCCATTCCGTAAAAGCATACCTGCTCTTTAAGCCCCAGCTCCTCTGCCAGCTGCCGCAGACTGCTCTCTGCCGGGCCGCCGCCTACAATGAGAAGCACTGCCTCTCTGCCGGATAATCCGGCCTCCTTCCAGCCCCGCAGAAGCTCGTCTACCTGCTTTTCAAACCCAAGCCTTCCCAGGCTTAAGACAATCCGTGCGCCGGAAGGGATTTCACATTCCTCCCGAAGCTCTGCAAGCTTCTCTTTGGAAATAGGCCTGCGGAATTCTTCCAAATGGATTCCCGTGGGAATAATGGCTGTCTTATTTTTTACTCCATAGCTCAGAAAGGTCCGCTCCACCTTCCTGGTAGGTGTTATAATAAGATCTGCGGGCCGCAGGCGCCACCGCATACAGGCCGCTACTGCCGCCGGACCCAGGTGCTTTCCCATGGGAATATATTTTGTGTACTGTTCATACAAGGTGTGGCAGGTATGTACAAAGAGCGCTCCTGAATCCTCGGCGATCCGTTTTCCATAACTGAACGTGCAGAATTCACACTGGCTGTGTACCACTTGCGGCTTCCACTTTGTCAGCTCTCTCCGGTAAGTTCCATCTCCCGGAACCGGAATACGCACCCCTGGATAGATCCGGGAAGGGATGGAACGCAGATAATAGACATTTCCCTCCTGATAAGGCTTTCCTGTATCAGAAACTGTCAGGATCCGCACCTCGTGTCCCTGTTTGGTCAGTTCTTCCTCCAGATTCAAAACCGATGTAACCACACCGTTAATAGTAGAACGGAACAAATCCGTTGTAATCAGAATTTTCATGATATGAATCCTCCCAGCCAGCTTCCCGTATACAGCAGCGCCAGGCTGTAAGCCGCTATGGATGCTGGTTTTCCTAATAAAATAATCGTGCTGAACTTTTTCCAGGACATCCTTGTGAGCCCCGCCAGCATACAGAGAAAGTCATCCGGCGCACAGGGAAAGAATATGGCCAGAGCAAAAAAGCGGTCAAACTTCTTTCCCCGTTCCAGCCAGCCGGCATATTTCTCATAGGTTTCTTCCTTTACAAAGGCCTGCACAAAACATTTTCCATAACGCCTTGCCAGATAAAAGTTAATAAAAGAACCGATGACAATTCCAATATAGTTATAGATAAGCCCTTCCCAGGCACCAAAGAGAATAACTCCCACAGCGCAGGTAATTCCTCCGGGGATAATGGGGATCACCACCTGTACAATCTGAATCAGTACAAAGATCAGCGGACCGAAGATTCCGCCTTTTGCCACCAGAGCTTCCATCTGGCTCCGATCTGTGAAGAGTCCCGTCTTCAAACCATATATGCTGAAAATCAAAAATGTTCCCAGGCTGATCCAGGTAATCACATTTATAATATTCTGTCTTCTTCTGCTCATCCTAATCTCCTTATCTCAGTCCCATTTCCTTCATCTACCTTTCTAAACGATTATTTTACCCCTATTTCTTCACAATTTTATCTATTTTTCTGTTTCTTAAATAAATTTTAAGAAATTTCTACAGAAATGGGGGATTTTTAATGGATTTGTTACAGGTTGAGAGAGGATACTGCCGGCAGATAAAAAAGCGCAGAGCTGATTTCCTGTGATTCCTCACAATCCATCCGCTCTGCGTTGCTGCTGTAAATGATTATTCTTATTTTTTTACCACTGGAATCCAAACCTCATACTGGGTATTCTGCGGATCCGGATTCAAGTATACCTCTATATCCGGCCCATCGGCATATTCATATCCGGAAGCAGGCAGCCATTCGCTTACAATCCGCTGTTCCAGTTCCTGGATGGACTGACCGGTTCCGGATCCCGGAAAAACAGCCCAGGTAAATTCCGGCACCACATATTCTTCCAGCCCTTCGGCCTCTTTTGTGCTGGAAACGGCAATCCAGTACCGCCACTGCTCCCCGCTGTCACAGGCGCTGACGCCCAAAAGCCCCTTAGGCTCTGCATCCATAAGGCCAGCCAGTCTGGGAATCGTGCCATCTGCCGCCGCATTCTGCCACATAGACGGCACCATCATAAAGTTTTTCTCAATTTCCTGCTCCAGAGGCTTCCATATCCCCACAATCCGAAAGCTTTTCTTTTTCTCAATCCGATAATTCATTTCCACTGCTCCTTTCACCGCAATCGTAAAGGTAATCGGTGGAAATGCCTTTACCGACGCGCCTTTTTCCCGGACAGCCGATGGCGCTGTTCCATGAACGTTCTGAAAGGCCCGATTAAAGGCTGTGGGCGAATGATAGCCGTATTTTTCCGCAATGTCTATGATCTTCTCATTGCTGCTCTGCAGATCCACTGCCGCCAGAGACATTTTCCGCCTGCGGATATACTCTGACAGGGGCACGCCTGCCATATAAGTAAACATTCTCTGAAAATGATACGAAGAACAGCAGGCAGTCCGCCCCAGCTGTTCATAATCCATATCCTCTGTCAAATGCTCCTCAATATAACGCATACTGTCGTTTAACCGTTTCACCCATTCCACCTGTGATTCCTCCTTCACGTCTTCTATAGACAACGACTCTTATTCGCCAAAAGCAGCGCTGTCTTCCCCGTGCTGCTCCTTGTCCATCAGTGTCATGGTAATTATAATACATTTCTCACTATACTTCCTCTCTATTTCTGCACAAAAAAGAGAGCTTACTTTAAAAATTTATAACCGATTCCCCGGACCGTACAGATATGCTCCGGCTTCTCCGGATCCTGCTCCAGCTTTTTGCGCAGGCTGCGTATATGTACATCCACTGTGCGGGTCTCCCCGGAATAAGTGTATCCCCAGATACTCTCCAGCAGCTGTTCCCTGGTATAGACCCGGTCTGGATGACAGGCCAGCAGATACAAAAGTTCATATTCCTTGAGAGAAAGACTGACAGGCTTTCCCTCAAGGAGTACTTCTCTGGCCGTATGGCGGATGACCAGTTCTCCGATCTGAATCTGCTCCTCTTCCTCTGTCCGGGCTTTTGTTCTCTCCCGCCCGCTTCTGCGCAGAAGGGCCTTTACCCTGGCTTCCAGCTCCCGGATGCCAAAGGGCTTGCTCAGATAATCATCTGCTCCCAGTTCCAGACCCAGAACCTTGTCAATCTCTTCTCCCTTTGCCGTCAGCATCATGACAGGCAGAGAGGAAAGCTCCCGGCAGGTCCGGATTCTTCCAAGCACTTCCATGCCGTCTATCCCTGGAAGCATACAGTCCAGAAGCACCAGATCTGCCTCTTCTGTCTTAAGAAGCTCAAGCCCTGCCTCCCCTGTATCTGCCCGAAGGACTTTGTAACCAGCTTTTGTCAGATTATATTCCAGAAGCTCCTGAATATGCGGCTCATCATCAATGGTTAAAATCACTTTCTTTTCCATATGCCTTCCTCTCGTATTCCAACTCTTTCAACCGGCAGTGCGGTCCTGTGTATAATAGGGGAGTTCCACCCGGATTTCCGTCCCCTCGCCCGGATGACTCTTCACATGTACCGTACCCTTGTAAAGCTCTACTATGTGTTTTACAATGGACAGTCCCAGTCCCGTTCCCCCCTGGGACCTGGATCTCCCTTTATCCACCCGGTAAAACCGCTCAAAAATGCGTTCGGTCTCTTCCTCCTCCATGCCGATTCCCGTATCGGAAATCTCCAGAATCAGCAGGCTGGCCGTACTTCGGCAGACAACGGTTACCGCCCCGAACTCTGTGGCCTTCAGCCCATTGTCTATCAGATTGATCAGAAGCTGCTTCATGCGGTCCCGGTTACAGGTATAAGGCCGTACTCCCGGATCCGGCTGAAAAATAAGGCGCACATGGGGTTTTACTCTGGGGGCCAGCAGTTCCGTCACTTCCTGTATTACCTCATTTACCTGACAGGATTCCTGCCGGACATCCTTTTGATTCTCGATCTCAGAGAGCAGCAGTGTGTCGTCAATAAGATTCCCCAGGCGTTCCGTCTCTATCTCTATAATATCCAGAAATCTCCCGGCGCAGTCCGGATCCTTAAGGGCTCCATTTTTCAACGTCTCCACGAATCCCCGGATAGAGGTGAGAGGTGTCTTTAATTCATGGGTCACGTTGGAGACAAACTCCTGGCGCATCTTTTCCACCTTCTTCATAGCCGACAGATATTTTCGGAAATACAGTATCAAAGAAAGAATCAACAGAAGCAGAATAGCTGCCGCCAGCAGGGTGGAGCGGATAAATTCGCCGCCCATATTTCGAAGCTCTTCCATGGGAACAGCGGTCCTTATCACCCCCCGGAAGCTTCCACTCTCCAGCGGCACTGCACAGTAACAGTAATCCAGCCCGAAGGTTGCCGAGCGCCGGATGATGCTGTTACTCCCGCCTGCCAAAGCCTTCTGCACTTCTTCCCGATCCAGATGATTATTCATAACCGGCCCGGAACCCGTAGATTCTCCCAGAACCGTCCCCTCTTTGTCTATTATGGTAATCCGAATATTGTATTTTCTTCCATATTCCTCTGCAAATGCTTCCAGTTCTTCCGGGGAAACCTGCCCTTCCTGCATATATTCGGTCAGAAGAATATCCCGCAGCATCTCTGCCTGGGTCAGATATCCCCCTTCGCTCTGCTTCTTAAGATACGTAAAACCATTGCTCCAAAATGCATATTCAAACGCCAGCAGGGCCGCCACTGCCGCCACTGCATAGCCTATGAGAAATTTCTTTTTCAAGTCCATCCTGCCGCCTCCATTCCACCTTCCTCGGCCTTATACAGTGTACCTGTTACTGTATCTCATCTGCCACATAACCGGCTATGTTGTCCGCGTGATCCGAAATCCGCTCAATATTGTTCAGAATATCCAGATAAATGACACCTCTGGCTGCAGAGCACTGGTTCCTCGCCAGGCGTTCGATATGCTTCTCCCGCAGTTCCTCTTCCAGATCGTCAATCTCATCCTCAATCTGAATCGTCTGCTGTACATAGGCCATTTTCTCTGTCTGCCGGGCCAGAATGGATGCTTTCATGGAATCCAGAGCCAGACTTTCTATCTCCTCAAGCCCTGCCATGGCTTCCAGCGAAAAGGTCTGTCTCTCTCTTATCATCCGCTCCGCCATTTCCGCAATGTTATCACAGTGATCACTCATCCGCTCAATATCTCCTACCGTATAGAGGAGATTGCCCACCACCTGTCTCTGCTGATCTGTCAGAGATGTCTTGCTGATCTTGGCCAGATATTCCGCCATCTGCCTTTCATATTTATTCATAGTTTCTTCTATTTGATAGGCTTTGTCAACCCACTTCTGGTTTCCGGTGCGGACTGCCGCAAATACTGTCTTTGCATGCTGAAGGGACAGCTCTCCCATGCGCACAACCTCCTTTACGGCATGGGCTGCCGCAAAGGAAGGAGTCTCCAAAATACGCTCGTCCAGATGAGGCAGCTGATAAACCTCCTCTTCCTCCGGCTCTTCTTCGCCCTTTACAATGATGCCGGACATTTTCACCAGCCATCCCGTCAAAGGATAGAGCAGTACGGTATTGCTGATATTAAAAATGGTGTGAAACACGGAAATCTGTGTACTGCTGATGGGAGCTGCTGCCAGAGTACGGTTCAGGGTAAAAATACCGAACATCAAAGTGCCGAACAGGACGGCTCCCATCACATTAAAGAGCAGGTGGATTACCGCCGCCCGCCTGGCCGTCCTGTGAGCTCCCAGACTGGAAAGCAGGGCCGTCACACAGGTTCCGATATTCTGCCCCAGTGTGATATAAATGGCAGAATTCCAGGTTACAACCCCGTTAGCGGCCAGGGTCTGGAGAATTCCTACCGAGGCAGAGGAGCTCTGGATCACAGCGGTCACGGTAAGGCCGGCAAGAATTCCCAATACGGGGCTGCTTCCCAATATGCGGAATGCTTCTGCGAAAACCGGTGCATCCCGGTAAGGGGTAATGGCTCCAGACATAAAGCTTAATCCGATGAACAAAATACCAAAACCAATGAGAATTTCACTCACTTCCCGCGGCTTTTCTTTCTTGGAAAACAAAATCAGGAATGCGCCGATTCCAATGAGCAGGGGCGCAAAAAATTCCGGTTTCAGCAGGCTTCCCCACTCGCTCATGGATACCACCCAGGCTGTAATAGTAGTTCCGATATTGGCGCCCATAATAATTCCTGCAGCCTGAGTCAGATTCATCAGCCCTGCGTTCACAAAACCTACCACCATCACCGTGGTGGCGGAACTGCTCTGGATCACCGCTGTGACGCCTGCTCCCAGCAGGATTCCCAGGAAACGGTTTTTTGTAAGCGCTCCTAAAAGATTCCGCATTCGTCCTCCGGCGGATTTCTGCAGGCCGTCTGCCATGATGTTCATGCCGTATAAGAACATTCCCAGACCGCCGATGAAGCGGAACAGCATTTCGATGTGCTCCATATCTTTTCCTCCTCTGCGATTGTTTCTTTTGTATGCAGCTGTTATGAACATAACAGAGGGGTGTTAAATATAGTCGCAGTATTTGTAAATTCTGTGTAAAGTATGTATGAGGGCAGCTGCCGTATTCGTGATCGTCTTTATAAATAAGTTTTCATTCTTAAACTGTTAAATGACCGGAGCACTATGCAATGCTTCGGTCATAATCGTTCTTACTATAATCAGCTAAATCTTTTTATCCTCATTTCTGCGTTCATATTTTATTCACATATCCTTTAAAAAACGTTAAATTGATTAACATAATCCATTCATTTCTCTTCCATATAATAAAACCATAAGATAAAGCAAGACAAAACATCAATCCTTAACAAAGACTATTACTATTTTTTGAATAAACTTTTTCATAATAAATGCCAGGTAGACCAGCTACCTGGCATCCTCCCATTTATGGGGCTCTAAGCAGGGCAAAAGGAAGCGTAAAGAAACGGACTGGAATGCCTGCATTCCAATCCGTTTCTTTATGCTTCCGTATATCCTGCGCCAGCAGGATAGCGAGATGAAGCAGCGCGTAATCGAGCCTTTTGCCCGTACCCCTCCCCCACATCTCTCTCCCCAAACAACTCCTCAAGCGTATACACCCGTACCTCCGTCCGATCCGTCACATTTCCATAAGCCGGCCACATGATTCCAACCGTGCAGAAGGCAAGTACCGCAACAATCCACAGACAGGCCAGCTCCCCAGCTGTCTTCTGCACCTTTTTTCCTATGCTCCGCCACTTTTCTTCCACTTCTGTTCCCAGATACCCAATCCCCCTGACAACATAGTACATAAACGGCACCAGCATAGGCATACTGTAGCGCCCCTGCGGCTGGTAATCATTGGAATACGAATACCACACATTCAATGCATTTGGCAGCACAATGGCCGCTGCAAGGCCCAGGTGAAAAGCTGTCTGTGAAATATCGATTTTCCTGCCCCGCCATTTCCTGTGCTCTGCCCATCGTTTCTTTCCCTTCCAGAAGCACTCTCCCAATATCCCGATGCCTCCTGTCAGAAACAGTATTCCATATCCGGCAAAAATCCAGGACCGATGTGCCTCCTTAAGAGGCGCCAAAATCCCCACAAAACTTTTAAACACTAAAACTGTCCAGTCGGATCGAAACAGCATGTCTCCCAGCGAAATTCCCTGATTGACACAATTTCTTCTCCCAGAAGGCTTAAACAGATCGAGCGCATATCTCTGGGCACATTCCTCCTGTGTCCGAAGCCCCAGAATATCCCCGTCATATAAAAAATAGTTCCGCACAAACCACCAGCCGGCCAGAATCAATACCAGTCCGGCAATCAGCGCTCCTTTTCCAATGAACTCCTTCCAGGGCCTTTCCCCTCTTGTGCTCTTTTCCAAATAATATCCGCTAAAAATGACTGTGCCGGTCAGCAGAAATCCATAAGCATTGTAATAAGAAAGAATACAGACAGAAAAACTCACTGCCAGCCAAATGCATGTCCCAAGGGAAAAAGAATCTCTCATCCCTTTGGACAAGTAATACAGAATCATTGCTGAAGCCATCAATGCCATAGAATCACAGTTTAAGTAGGTAAACAAAAAGCTGGCTCCCGGAAGACAGACATTCAACAGTACAAACAGCCGCTGCGAAGAGCGTTTGTCAAAGAGCAGACCTCCAAGAGCCCGCACGTAACCCAAGAACACCACTCCGCAGAAAACATTGGCCAGCCGCCCTGCGTACAGCAGCACAAACGCATCCTGGGTAAAACTGCTGAAAACATGTACAAAAAGAGCTTCCAGCATTTGTGGGAGAATTGGACGGAACCCATAGGTAAACCCCCAGGTATAATCCATAATCTCTTTTTGATAACCTGTAGGCAGTTTCCCATACTCCAAAATAAATTCCACTATCTGCAGACGCATATTTTCATCCGGTCCTTCATTTAAGGGCAGAATAAACGCCCACAAAAGCCATACGCTGAAAACAAACAGGCTGAACAGAATCTCCATCCATACATCTTTTGTAAGCATTTTCATATGCATCACCCTTTATGTAATTAAGATGATGCAATTATAGCTGTCCTATGTAGGAAATACAAGACAGTTTTTCCGCCCGATTCCTGTATCCTTCGACAAAACCCTTGAAACCGCGACACCAAAATCATATATAAAAAATTCCGCCCCTGCACATAAAGAAAAAGGTGTTACCACGGGAATTGGCAACACCTTTGTTATCATTTGTACCTTATGTATTATCTTTTGTTACTGTTATTTTAGTACAGCTTCTGCAAAAAGTCAATGGGTTTCGTGTCGAAAAATATTGTCACTTTCTGGAACTTCCCGTCAGTTTTCACAAACCCCGTCCAGGATCAGTTTCGCACATCCATAAATGCCTGCATCATTTCCCAGCTGCGCCAGCGCAAACTCTGTCTCCTTGGAAGACTTATAGGCATTAGTCTTGTAATATTTGCGGATATAATCCAAAAGAATCCCGCCGGCTTTCGACACCCCGCCGCCAATTACAATCACCTCCGGATCCAGAATTGCTGTCATAACCGCAATCCCGGTTCCCAAATATCTGGCAAACCGCTCTGCCACACGTTCTGCCACAGCATCCCCTGCTTTCAGGGCATCAAAGACTGCTTTTGCTGTAACTTCCTCTTCCCGGAGCAGAGAAGGATCCTCACACTCCGCCAGCGCTGCTCTGGCCAGACGCGCAATTCCCGTGGCAGAAGCAAACTGCTCCAGGCATCCCTGATTGCCGCAGCCACAGTGCTCCTCCATCTGATCCTCCACATGGATGTGGCCAATCTCTCCTCCGGCTCCATGGGCACCTGTGAGAATCTTTCCATCCACAATGATTCCACCGCCCACACCGGTTCCCAGTGTTAAAAGCAGCACATCCTTGCAGCCCTTTGCACCGCCGACCCACATTTCTCCCAATGCAGCCACATTCGCGTCGTTTCCTGCCTTACAGGGGAGGCCTGTACGCTCTGAAAGTTCTTTGGTCACTTCCTTATAACCCCAGCCCAGATTGGCCGTGTGGGGAACAATACCATCTATGGATACCGGCCCTGGAACGCCCACGCCGATTCCTGCAATTTCTTCCACATTCAGGTTCCGCTCTTTTATCTTCGCCATAACAGCCTCTGCTGTGTCTGGCAGAATCGCCGCGCCTTCATTTTCCGTATGGGTCTTAATCTCCCATTTGTCCAGCACATTTCCTTCTATATCAAACAGTCCAAGCTTCACCGTTGTTCCGCCAATGTCTGCTCCAAAACAATATTTTTTCATTCCCCCATACCCCTTTTCTGTGATTTCTGTTCGCTTGACAGCTGCGTTGTACTGCTAATCCCTTTTGGCAATGTTGGCCTGTACCCGGCGGTACAGCTCCTGGGCCGCATTGTAGCCCATCTTCTTCTGTCTGTGGTTTACGGCCGCAGACTCTACAATGATCGCCAGATTCCGGCCTGGACGGATCGGAAGGGAGTGGCAGACCACTTTATTTCCCAGAAACTCTGTATATTCCTCCTGAAGTCCCATGCGATCGTACTGTTTATCCTTATCCCACTCTTCCAGTTTAATAACCATGTCAATGGACTGGGTCTCCTTCACACTTTCCACGCCGAACAGGGTCTTTACATCCACAATTCCAATGCCCCTCAGTTCAATGAAGTGCTTGGTAATCTCCGGAGAGCGTCCAATCAGCGTATCATCACTGACCTTATGGATCTCCACCACGTCATCCGTTACCAGACGATGCCCCCGCTTAATGAGCTCCAGAGCCGCCTCGCTCTTGCCGATGCCGCTTTCACCCATGATCAGCACGCCCTCGCCGTACACATCCACCAGTACGCCGTGAATGGAAATGCGGGGAGCCAGCTCCACATTCAGCCACCGGATCACCTCTGCCATAAAGTTAGATGTAGTCACGGGTGTACTCAGGATCGGAACCTGATATTTATGAGCAAGCTCCAGCGCTTCCTCCTCCGGCATGGTCTGGGAAGTGTATACTACACAGGGGATATTGCTTGAGAAAAACCGTTCATAGATTGGTGCTTTTTCTTCCCCGCTTCTGCTCTGCAGATATGTATACTCCACATACCCTACAATCTGCACGCGCTCTGATGAAAAATGATCGAAATACCCCGTCAGCTGCAGGGCCGGCCGGTTCACCTCCGGTGTCACCAGCTTCATCCCCTCCATGTCAATATCCGGCGTCTCGTTCTTCAGATTCAGTTTTTCTACCATTTTTGTCAGCTTAACGCTCTGTACAACTGCCATAGTTTTTCCCTTTCTTGATTTTCGTTTCGTATCTCTGCTCTCTCTTGGCAAAGGCATACACGGCCAGGAGAGGGTAAAGATCGATGCATTCCGCATACTCTGCAATCTGATTTTATTTTATCATAGGATACAGGAAGCTTGCAACCAGGATCTGGCTTTACAAATCCTCAGCTGTGAAAAAACTGATAAACACACTCAGCGGCCTGCCGGTTCATAGAAGGCACAGCGGCCAGGACCTCCACATCAGCTTCCCGAATAGCATCCAACGACTGGAAATGCTTCATCAAAGCCTTCCTTCTGGAAGGACCGATACCCTTGATGTCATCCAGAACAGAGTGTACCTGCTCTTTGCTCCTTAAAGAACGGTGGTATTCAATCGCAAAACGGTGGGCCTCGTCCTGAATCCGGGTGATAAGCCGGAAGCCTTCGGAATTTCGGTCAATGGGAATTTCCACATTGTTGAAATACAGACCTCTGGTACGGTGGTTGTCATCCTTCACCATTCCGCAGACCGGAATCTTAAGCTCCAGTTCCTTCAGCACCTTAAGCGCAACATTCACCTGCCCCCGGCCGCCATCCATCATCAGCAGATCCGGAAACTTAGTGAAGCTTCCGAACCGGCCGGAAAGTTCCTTCTCCTTCAGCTGTTTTTCTTCTTCCATGCCATGAAGAAACCGTCTGGTCAGCACCTCCTGCATGCTGGCATAATCATCCGGCCCCTTAACCGAACGGATCTTGAATTTCCGGTAATCGCTCCGCTTAGGTCTGCCCTTTTCATAGACAACCATCGACCCTACGGACTCAAAGCCATTGGTGTTGGAGATATCAAAGGCCTCCACCCGGCTGATACCCGGCAGGCCCAGAAGTGCAGCAATCTCCTTCATCGCGCCGATGGTGCGCCCTTCCTCCCGCTTGATTTTTTCCTTATCCTGGCTCAGTACAAGGGCCGCATTTTTCTTCGCCAGCTCCACCAGCTTCTCCTTGGTTCCAATCTTTGGGATCCGCAGATAAACCCTGTGACCCTTTCTGGCGGAAAGCCACTGCTCAATGACCTCCCCATCCTCTACTGCCTCCTGAATCATCAGCTCCCGCGGAATATAGGGTGTCCCCGCATAGAACTGCTTAATAAAGCTGCTCAAAATCTCCCTGGTCTGTTCCCCCTGTGCTGCCCGCAGATAAAAATGGTCCCGCCCGATGAGGCGGCCGTCCCGTACAAAGAAGACCTGCACTACCGCATCCTCTCCCTCGCTTGCCAGGGCAATGATATCTTTATCCTCCATATCGCTGTGTGTGATCTTCTGCTTCTGGGCAATCTGCTTCACACTGTTCAAAAGCTCCCGCAGTTCAATGGCTGTTTCAAACTCCATGGCGTCTGCCGCCGCCTTCATCTTCTCCTCCAGTTCCCGGATCAGCGGCCCGTAACTGCCATTTAGAAACTCTAAAGCCTTTCCAATATTTTTCTGATAATCTTCCTTGGAAATGTATCCCTGGCAGGGAGCGTCACACTGCTTGATGTGATAGTTCAGGCAGGGCCGTTCCTTCCCGATATCCCTGGGCAGATTCCGGCTGCAGGTGCGGATCCGGTACAATTTATGAATCAAATCAATGGCATCCTTCACCGAACCGGCACTGGTATAGGGACCGTAGTATTTCCCCTTGTCCTTTTTCAGCTGACGGGAAAAGAGCACCCGCGGGTACTCTTCATTCACCGTCACTTTGATATAGGGATAGGTCTTGTCATCCATGAGCATGGTATTATACTTGGGCCTGTGCTCCTTAATCAGGTTGCATTCCAGCACCAGCGCCTCCAGCTCTGAATCCGTGATAATATACTCAAAACGGGCAATGTGGGTTACCATCTGTTCAATTTTGATCCCTTTATTCCGGCTGGACTGAAAATACTGCCGTACCCGGTTTTTAAGAGAGACTGCCTTTCCCACATAGATGATGGCATCCTTCTCATCATGCATCAGATAAACGCCTGGTTTGGCGGGAAGCTTTTTTAATTCTTCTTCGATATCAAACACTGCTGTGGACTCCTCAATT
>CATJHO010000083.1 GCA_949740535.1 uncultured Lachnospiraceae bacterium | reverse complement strand
ATCCAGGAACTTGCCGGCGTCGTCACGGGAGAAGCCGAAGGTCATCTGGGTCAGGTCGTTGGTACCAAAGGAGAAGAACTCAGCCTCCTCGGCAATCTCGCCTGCCAGAAGCGCTGCGCGGGGAATCTCGATCATGGTTCCGATGTGGTACTGAATATCGGAATTCTTCTCTTTCTTTACCCGCTCCGCGATCTTCACAACCATCTCTTTTACAAACTTCAGCTCCTTTTTATCGCCGATAAGCGGAATCATAATCTCCGGAACAATATCGTAGCCCTTCTCTTCCTTCACCTCGATAGCAGCTTCCATTACCGCACGTGTCTGCATTCTTGCAATCTCCGGATAGGTAACAGCCAGACGGCAGCCACGGTGGCCCATCATGGGGTTGAATTCCCGAAGCTCTTCACATCTTTCCTCAACCTCTTCCACGGTCATATGCATATCTACAGCCAGTGCCTCAATATCCGCCGGATCGGTGGGAACAAACTCATGGAGAGGCGGATCCAGATAACGGACTGTCATGGGCTTGCCCTCAAGCGCCTCGTACATGGCCTTAAAATCACTCTTCTGATAAGGAATCAGCTCCCAGAGCGCTTCCTCTCTCATCTCTTCGGTATCGGAGAGAATCATCTTTCGAATCTTTGGAATACGCTCCGGCTCAAAGAACATATGCTCGGTACGGCACAGACCAATGCCCTCTGCTCCCAGCTTCATTGCATTCCTGGTATCGGACGGAGTATCTGCATTGGTGCGCACGCCCAGGGTACGGAACTCATCCGCCCATCCCATAATACGGCCAAAGTTGCCGCTTACGGATGCCTCAACCGTCTTAATATCTCCAAGATAAATCTTACCGGTGGAACCGTCCAGAGAAATATAATCTCCCTCTACGATGTGATGTCCGCCCAGATCAAAGTACCTGGCTTCTTCATCAATCTTAATCTCGCCGCATCCCGATACACAGGCAGTACCCATACCACGCGCCACAACCGCCGCATGGCTGGTCATGCCGCCGCGCACGGTCAGGATACCTTCTGCCGCATGCATGCCTTCGATATCCTCCGGAGAAGTCTCCAGACGTACCATAATGACACGCTCGCCCTTGCCGCGGGCCTTCTTAGCATCATCTGCAGTAAAGTATACCTTACCGGCAGCTGCTCCCGGAGATGCAGGAAGAGCCTCACCGATCACCTCGCCGGCCTTCAGGGCTTCCGGATCAAAGGTGGGATGCAGAAGCTGATCCAGAGACTTGGCCTCAATACGGAGCACCGCTTCTTCCGGTGTAATCTTTCCTTCGTCTACCAGATCGCAGGCAATCTGAATCGCTGCAGGAGCTGTTCTCTTTCCATTTCTTGTCTGCAGGAAATAAAGCTTGCCCTCCTGAATGGTGAACTCCATATCCTGCATATCCCGGTAGTGATCCTCCAGACGGTTTGCAATCTCCATAAACTGCTTAAAGCATTCCGGAAGATCCTCCTCAAGCTTGGTGATGGGCTGAGGTGTACGGATACCTGCCACAACGTCCTCGCCCTGCGCATTAATCAGGTACTCGCCAAAAATTCCCTTTTCGCCGGTGGCCGGATTTCTGGTAAACGCAACGCCGGTTCCGGAAGTATCACCCATATTGCCAAATACCATAGCCTGTACGTTTACAGCCGTTCCCCAGTCGCCAGGAATATCATTCATACGGCGGTATACGATCGCACGCTCATTGTCCCAGGAACGGAACACGGCCTTAACAGCCTCCATCAGCTGAACTTTGGGATCCTGCGGGAAATCCTCTCCCATTTTCTCTTTATAAATAGCTTTATATTTTGCAATAACCTCTTTCAAATCATCCGCTGTCAGATCGGTATCAAACTTGGCGCCTTTTGCCTCTTTGATCTCGTCTAAGATTCCCTCAAAGAAAGTCTTGCTCATCTCCATAACCACATCAGAAAACATCTGGATAAATCTGCGGTAGGAATCATAAGCGAATCTGGGATTGCCCGTCTTCTTTGCAAATCCTTCTACAGCCTCGTCATTCAAACCAAGATTCAGAATCGTGTCCATCATGCCAGGCATGGAAGCTCTTGCGCCGGAACGCACGGATACCAGAAGGGGATCCTCTGTGTCACCAAAGGTCTTGCCCTGCAGCTTCTCCAGCTCTGCAAGCGCAGTAAAAATCTGCCCCCGGATCTCCTCGGAAATCTGCTTCCCATTGTTGTAATAGTCCGTACAAGCCTCTGTGGTAACGGTAAAGCCCTGCGGAATGGGAAGTCCAAGACCTGTCATCTCTGCAAGATTAGCGCCTTTTCCGCCCAGAAGGTTCCGCATTCCTGCATTGCCTTCCTTGAATAAATAAACCCATTTTGCCATTTCACTGTTTCCTCCTGAAATAATAGTTTCACCAGTGCATATTCTGCGTGGGAGCGGGCATGAGAGTCTCTCTCCTGGCCTATAGGCCAGTTCACCCCGCCGTGCCGTTCGGAAAACTTCGTTTCCCTCTCTCGCGGGCTTCGCCCTATGGCCAGACGAAATGCCAAGTCCTTCTGTGCAAGCACAAGGACTTGTCCTTTCGTCCGGCCGCACGGCTCATTGCCTACACGCAAAATATGCGCCGGATATGTGGTCAACGACCCAACCCTGCGCACACAATTAGTGTAACATATATGTAAAAATTGTCAAGATATTTTTAGCATATTTTAACAAAATGAAAATGTCAATATTAAATGCGACACTTTTTTAAATTTTTTTCACCCGATTTTGTTTATTTTTTAACATTTATGCTTTCTCCAACGCAAGCGTTCTGGTAGTAAGATCACACACCTCAGCCGGGCCATAATACTGAATCGCTCCCGGAAATACGTAAGCAGTCTCCACTGCCCACTCATCTCTGTGTGCTTCAAAGTACTTGAACGGCTTTCCATCCAGTTCCACAAGCGCCTTCTTGATAACCGGCTTGTCCGAACCGTGTCTTCTCTCAATATTCATCATCTTGGTAATCGGCATACCGCCCGCAACCCACTCTTCCGCCGGCCTGGACAGATTGGAAACCTTGGAAAGATAACCATTATAGCCATACTGGATCAGCATGAACGCATTGTAACCAAGAGAGTAGCAATAGTCGGCATCAAAATTGGACGGGAATGCACATCTT
>CATJHO010000082.1 GCA_949740535.1 uncultured Lachnospiraceae bacterium | reverse complement strand
GCGCCCTTTCGGACAAACGGTTTTCAAGACCGCCTCGTTATGACCACTTCGATACCTCTCCACACTCTGACTTTTATACCGCCTTTGCGTGGCGACGATCTGTATTTTAACACCTTTATTTTGCCGTGTCAACAGCTTTTTTAACATTTTTAAATAGAATTTCTCCGCCTCAAAAATGCCTCTGCAATCTGCAGATCTTCCGGTGTGGTAATCTTGATATTCTCATAAGATCCTTCCACCAGTTTCACCTTCACATCTGTAAAACTCTCCACAATCATAGCATCATCTGTCATATTGGTCCTTCCGCTTCCCATGGCTGCCTCATAAGCATCATAAGCCAGCCGGAAGTCAAACACCTGAGGGGTCTGGATCCCCCAGACACGGTTCCGGGCAGGTGTACTGGCTACAAATCCCTCATCATCTGCAAGCTTGATGGTTTCCTTCACAGGCATAGCCGCCACGCAGGCTCTGTATCTTTCTGCCGCCTTCAGGGTTCTCAAAAAGATTCCCCCATCCACAAACGGACGTACTCCATCATGGATAAACACAATTCCTTCCCGATCAGCCTGTGTCATATCATCCTCAATCACCTGCAGGCCGTGCCACACAGAAGTATAGCGTTCTGCTCCACCGGTGGTAATGGTGTCCACCTTGGAAAAATCGTATTTATGTACCAGCTCTTCCCTGCACCAGAGCACCTGATCCGGCCCTGTTACCAGAATAATGCTGTCAATCACGGGAGATTTCTGAAAAGCCTCTAAGGTATAATACAGGATAGGCCTTCCCATAAGCTCCAGGTACTGCTTCTGAACCTTTCCTCCCATGCGCTTTCCCTGGCCTGCGGCCAGCACAATGGCTGTACACCGTCTTGTTCTGTCCTTAAATCCCAGTTCTTCCATTATTAATCCCCCGATATTTCAAGCAGATATTTCCATTTCAAAATTCCGGTATATTCACCGCTCACCCAGCTTCAGATTGGGTACCGCATTCAGATCCCATCCGTGCCGCACCCCTTTCTGATATTCATAGTACGCCGCCGCCCCAATCATGGCTGCATTATCCGTACAAAGAACCGGGGAGGGATGATAGAAGCGGACTCCCCGCTCTTTGCAGGCCTTGGCAAACGCCTCCCGCAGTGTGGAATTGGACGCCACGCCGCCGGCAATAGCCAGCTTATCCCCGCCGCAGGCCTCCATGGCCAGCATAGCATGCTCCACCAGCACGTCACAGACTGCCTTCTGGAAGGAAGCTGCCACATCCGCCCGGTTCACTGCCTGTCCTTTCATCTGGCAGCTGTTCAGATAATTCAGCACCGCCGATTTGACGCCGCTGAAACTGAAATCATAGGGAGAATCCGCAATCTTTGCTCTGGGAAATGAAATCGCTTCGGGATTGCCTTCTTTGGACAGCTTGTCAATCTTCGGCCCGCCGGGATACCCCAGACCAATGGCTCTGGCTACCTTGTCAAAGGCCTCTCCTGCCGCGTCGTCGCGGGTTCTTCCCAGGATCTCGTAGTCTCCGTAATCCCTTACCCGGACCAGATGGGTATGGCCGCCGGACACCACCAGACAGATAAAGGGCGGTTCCAGGTCCGGATTTTCAATATAGTTGGCTGAAATATGCCCTTCGATGTGATGGACCCCCACAAGAGGCAGCTTTCTGGCATAGCTGATGGCTTTGGCCTCTGCCACGCCCACCAGAAGCGCTCCCACCAGGCCCGGACCATAGGTAACGCCTATCGCATCCAAATCCTCCAGCGTAACCTCAGCCTGTTCCAAAGCCTCCTCAATTACCTGATTGATCTTCTCAATATGCTTTCTGGATGCAATCTCCGGAACCACGCCCCCATAAAGCTTATGCAGCTCAATCTGTGAGGAAATCACATTGGACAGCACATGCCGGCCGTTTTTTACCACTGAGGCTGCCGTCTCATCACAGGAGCTTTCGACTGCCAGAATATAAATATCTTTTTGTTCGCTCATATCGTTCTCCATTCCGCCCGCCACAACCTGTGTCTGAACCATCCGGCGCCTTTTATACAGAGGGAACACAAGCAGCCCCCGTCTTCTCTACGCTCCCTCAAAATCCAGCTCTATGGACTTCCGATCCTTCCCAGCCTCTGCCCGCGGGAAGATCTGACGCACCTCATCCATAAATTCCTCCGGCCGGTTGAGAGAGGGACTATAATGGGTCAGCCACAGAGCCCCAACCTCTGCATCCTTTGCCAGCTTTGCCGCCTCATAGAAGGTCATATGTTTGTAGGCCGCAGCCTTGGCTTCCTTTCCCTTTTCCCCGTACATGCCCTCACAGATAAAAAGATCTGCGCCTCTGGCATTGGCCGCAATAGACGCTGTGGGCCGTGTATCTGTACAGTACACCAGTTTGATTCCCTTGCGGGGCGCTCCCATCACCATATCCGGTGTAAAAACCGTCCCGTTCTCCCCGGTAACCGTCTCGCCTTTCTGCAGTCTGCTCCAGAAATACTTGGGTATCTCACGGGCAAGAGCCTGTTCTACCTGAAACTTCCCTGCCCGGTCAATTTCCAGGGAATAGCCGTAACAGGTAATATTGTGATTGACCCGGAAGGCTTTGATCCGGTATCCGCCCAGATGCAGCTCTTCCTCTGCCTGGGTCAGTTCTATAAATTCTATAGGAAATGGCAGCTCCGGCGCAATCACCCGCAGAGCATTCACCACCCGCTCCAGGCCCTTAGGGCCAATGAGTGTCAGGGGCTCTGTGCGCTCCGCATTTCCCATGGTCAGCAGAAGCCCCGGAAGGCCGCTGATATGATCCCCGTGAAAATGCGTAAAGCAGATAATATCAATCGGCTTAAAGCTCCATCCCTTTTCCTTTATGGCAATCTGGGTGCCTTCCCCGCAGTCAATCAGCAGACTGCTTCCATTATATCTCGTCATCAGCGCTGTAAGCCAGCGGTATGGAAGCGGCATCATTCCGCCGCTTCCCAGCAAACATACATCCAGCATCTTTCATCTCCACTGCCTTTCTTAAATTCCTTCTGAAAGGACTTTTCTGCATATCATTGACAGGTATCCTCTATGTACAGGGCCGTTTTCTACAGCCCCTTTTCTTTACAAAAGCTCAACGGCGTCTGTGGTGGCAGGCGGAATCTGAAACTGTTTTGTCATCCGATCGTAGCATTCCTCGCACAGGTCAAAGCTGTCTATCTGTCCGTCTTTTCCGGACATATACTGCCAGACCTGCCGCACCCGGAGTACCCCTTCCATGGGCATTCCGTGCTTTACTGCAATGATTCTGCCACATCCGTTGCAGACGATCCGTTCCAGCGCTTTTGTCTCTTTCATTTTGTATTCCTGCATGATACTTGTCCTCCCTGTCTCTTCAAAAGGCGCTTCCAATCCCGGATGCACCGGGCTTTCCAGCGCTCCTGTCTGTTTGCTGCAACTCTATTTTACACAACAATTCCACGCACTGATAGTGGGAATTGCTTACAGCTGCAAGTTTCCTCATGCAGTTGCCATTTAAGGCTGTTCTTCCCAATGCCGCCACATAATCACGGCATCTTCCTTTGGTTTTTCATAAAAATTTCTGCGGATGCCAAAGGAAACAAAGCCCAGGCTTTCATACAAATGAATGGCCGGTTGATTACTCACCCGCACCTCCAAAGTAAAGGCGGATGCCCCCTGCTCTTTTCCCAGACGTATCAGCTCCATGAGAAGCTTCCTTCCGATTCCGCGGCCCCGAAGCTGACGCTTTACTGCCACATTGGTAATCTCTGCCTCCTCCAGGCTCTGATAACATCCACAGTAACCTGCTATCTCTTTGTCAAGTTCTGCCACAAGAAACAGGGTATGATAATACGAAAGAGTCTCCCGAAAAGCCTTTTTTGACCAGGGCATCGAAAAGGTCTCCTCCTCTATGGCGCACACCTGGTTTAGATCCTGCTCCTCCATCCGCCGGATGTTCAGCTTATCCATGGCTCTCAGCTTCCCTTTCCGCCCGCTCCCGTTCCGCCTGAGGCAGACGCAGATAGTCGGGTCTGTGGGCAGAAGCCGTCTCCGTCCGCCCCTCACGCACATACTGCAGGGCCAGCATTCCTACGGCTCCCGCCCGCTGGCGGCTCACATGACCAGGGGCAAACGAAAACTTCTGTCCCGCCATCAGGATCTCTGTCAGCTTATGCCGGTAAACAGGGACCCCGTCTCCCAGGAAAATCACCTCCCGGCCAAGAGCACACAGTTTTTTTGCAATTTCCTCAATTCCAACTGCCATCTGAGGCTCCAGTACCTTCAGGCGGTTACCTTCAAACTCATAGATTCCTGTATAAACCTGATTCCTCCGGGCATCCATCAGCGGACAGATGATCCGGTCCGTTCCATACAGATTATAAGCCAGGGCATCTACCGTAGGAATGTGTACCAGGGGCTTGTCAAGAGCCAGTCCAAGTCCCTTGGCCGTGGCTGAACCAATCCGCAGTCCCGTAAAGGATCCCGGCCCCGCTGCCACTGCGATGGCATCCAAAGTATTCAGATCCAGCTCGATCATCCCTGCAATCTCATCCAGCATGGGAAGCAGGGTCTGAGAATGCGTTTTCTTATAATTGACCGTATATTCCGCCAGCAGGCTGCTGTTGATGCCGTCATCCTCTACCACAGCTGCGGAGGCAGTAAGCCCGGAGCTGTCTAATGCCAAAACCTTCATTTTATCTCCTGTTCCAGTTCTGCAGTACTCATTATGGTAATTTTTCGATAATCAAATCCCCTGCGCAGATCCTTTTCAATCATTATGCCAGACCGTTCTTCGGGCAGTATCTCCTCTATGAGATTGGCCCATTCAATCAGGCAGACGCCGTTCCCATAAAAATAGTCCTCATACCCGATTTCCTCCATCTCGTCCACGCTGCCGATGCGGTATACATCGAAATGGTAAAAGGGCAGGCGCCCCTCTGGATACTCCTGCACAATGGTGAAGGTAGGGCTGTTCACCGGCTCATCCACCCCCAAACCTTTTGCAAAGCCCTGGGTAAATACCGTCTTGCCCACACCCAGATCGCCTGTCAAGGTATAGATGCTCCCCGGCTCTGCCCCTGCTCCCAGCCGTTCTCCCAGCGCTCTGGTTTCCTGTTCAGAAAATGTCTCTATAATCATCGATCCGCTCCATATGCTTACCGGCGTCTCACTGCCGGTTTTCCCGCCTTCTGCGGGTCTTGTTCCAGAGTATAACACACTTCTTTTCCCGCTGTCCATACGTAACCGTTCATACATTCCGTCAAAATCCGGTTCTGCACTTAAAAGGAAAACACAATCCCGGCCAGAGCCGCGGCCCCGATAAAGGCAATGGGGTGGACCCTGGGAAATATCTTTTTAAGGCCAGACAAAACAGCCAGAAGAAGAATGCATTTCCAATTAAACAGCTCTGCGATTCCATTGCTTATGCCGCGCTCTGCATAAAGCAGTGTGGAAACAAACAGATTCAGACAGGCGGCTGCAATAAAGGCCACAACCGCAGGCTTTAAGCCTGCAAAAATCATCTGCACAATCTTTGCATTTTTAAACTTCTGAAAATAATTTGCTATGATACAAATGACCACGACACTGGGAGTTACAAGCCCAAGAGTTGCCAGCACAGCTCCCGGCCATCCGGCCGCGGAATGGCCTACATAGGTGGCCATGTTGATTCCGATGGGGCCCGGCGTAGATTCCGACACCGCAATCATGGTTGACAGGGTGTCCATAGTAAACCAGCCATATTTCGCGCCCATCTCATGAAGAAAGGGAAGAGTCGCCAGTCCGCCTCCCACAGCGAAAAAGCCTGTTTTCATAAATTCCACAATCAAAAGCCACAGATCATTCATGTTTCAACCACCCCGTTTTACTCAGCACAATTCCCAGCCCCCCTGCAAGAATCACCAGCCATACCGTAGAGAGACCGGTAAAAAGAGACAAAAGGAGCGCAATGGCAAAAATACAGAACGCCGCAATATTTTTAATACTTTTCTTCCAGAGATTGGCAATGGCCTGAATCATCAGCATACATACTGCCACATTGATGCCCATCAGGGCATGCTGCACGATCTCAAGCTCCGCAAAATTGGAGATCAGGGAAGCAATCAGACCAATGATAATCACAGAAGGACTCACCACTCCCAGGGTGGCGGCAATCCCCCCTATGATCCCTTTCTGGTAATAGCCGACAAAAGTAGCTGTATTTACCGCTATAATTCCTGGAGTACACTGGCCGATGGCATAGTAGTCCATAATCTCATCTTCTGTGGCCCAGTGGTATTTTTCGATGACTTCTCTCTGAATAATCGGGAGCATGGCATAGCCGCCTCCGAAAGTGAAAAGTCCCATTTTGAACCAGGCCGTATATAACTGCAGCAGTACTTTCATAAATTACACTCCATTTCAAACAATCACATTTTTATTCCAGTCTCGTACCTTCCGGCTTGTCTATTGACTGCCTCCCCGCAGCGTCTCCAGCAGTTCCTGGGCTGTCCGGTTATAAACGGGGTGACGCACATAAGGTGCAATTTCGCAGAGCGGCTGCAGCACAAACTCCCGCTTATGCATCTCTATGTGGGGAATGTGAAGCTCCTCCTGATCCAGAATCAAATCATCATAGAGTAGAATATCCAGATCCAGCGTCCTGGGTCCCCAGTGGACCACCCGCTCACGTTTTGCCTCCTGCTCCACCTCATGCAGCCGGTCCAGAAGCTCCTCAGGCGTAAGCAGCGTGCGGATCTTCATGACTCCGTTCAGAAATTCATCCTGATCCACCATCCCGTAAGGCTCTGTCACCAGGTAACCGGAGACAGCCGTAACCTCACATCCCCTGGTATCCTGAATTCTCTGAACGCCCAGATCCAGATAAGCCTTCTTATCTCCCATATTGGAGCCCAGAGCAATATAAGCTGTATGCCATCCCCGTTCAATCTCAACGGAAACTGTCTTAAGGGGAAGCCCTACGGGCGCCCAGGGCTTCTGTATCTCCAGACGCACTTTCTCCAATAGCGGAAGTTCAAGAAGAAGCTCCTCCGCCAGGCGCTCCGCCACCGTTTCCAGAAGCTGATAGGTGTGCCCCTCCAGAAACCGCCGGATCTGATGGCTGACTTCACCATAATGAATGGATTTCGTCAAATCATCCTTCTGTCCCGCTTCTCTGGTGGAAGTGAAGAGAACTGCGGATACCACAAACTTCTGCCCCAGAACATTTTCTTCCGGGAATACTCCGTGTTTTGCAAAAATCTCCAGATTCTTAATGTGTATCTGATCCATACCTGCCTCCCTGATTTGACGATTTCCCTTCACGTCTCTGTACCTTCAATCAGGCAGATGTCTTTTCTCCTGCCTGTCTGCGCGGGGCGCGTACTGCGAAGCAGTTAATCACCTTTCGCGCCCCTGTGCATGATCGCCTCTGTCATCTGAATGGCCCGCCGGTTGGCTTTCACATCATGAACCCGCACAAAGGCATATTTCTTCATAACTGCCATAACCGTAGTCACCAGCGTTCCCTCCTCCCGCTGATCTGCCGGAAGATCAAGCGTCAGACCGATCACCGATTTCCGGGAGGTTCCCAGCAGCATAGGATAACCCAGGGAATGAAACCGCTCCATACAGCGGATAGTTTCCAGGTTCATCTCATAGGTTTTGCCAAAGCCCACACCCGGATCCAGTATAATTTTATCCTCTGCGATTCCTGCTGCCCTGGCCAGCTCCACGCACTCTGCCGTTTCCCGAAGCATATCATCATAAAAATTCTCATACTCTGCCTTCTCTTTGTTGTGCATCAGGCAGCAGGCGGCTCCCGTTTCTGCGATCAGTCCGGCCATCCTGGGATCGTACTTCAGGCCCCAGATGTCATTGACCAGATCTGCCCCCGCCTCAAGGGCTGCTTTCGCAACCTGATACTTATAGGTGTCCACGGATACCGGCACATCCAGCCGTTTCTTTACTGCTTCTATAATGGGAGCTGTCCGTTCAATCTCCTCTTCTTCCGAGATCTGCTGATGTCCGGGACGGGTAGACTCACCGCCGATGTCCACAATATCTGCGCCTTCAGCAAGCATCTGCTCCGCATGTCTGAGAGCCGCCTCCCGATCCGTCCATTTTCCTCCGTCGGAAAAGGAATCCGGAGTTACATTCAGGATTCCCATAATATAGGTTTTATCGGTTGTGTCAAAAATTCTGTTTCCTATTCTCATCGATCATTTCCCTTCTGCCTGCAATCATAGTCCTTATTGAGACTGCTTCCTTCTTCCGGCCAGACATGCTTCCGCTTCTCTCACATACGTATCTCTAAGTTCTTCTTCTCCTTGGGCCAATCGCATTTCTCTTCTGCCGGACAGGAAAAACAATTCCTTGAAAGCTTGTCCGCACGGTAGAACAATTCCGGCAGGCTGCCCGCCTCCTGTCTGGTCCGGTGGCCCCGGATCAGCTCCAGCACCTGTTCCTGCTCACTCTGATCAAATCCACAGTCTTTCAGGATCTCCTCTGCCAGCTGTACACCCGCCTCTTCATGAGGGATTCCCGCTTCATACTGGCGGAAACGGCCGATATCGTGCAGCAGGCCCGCCGCGTAAATAAGCTCCTTATCTGCCTGCATTCCCGCCTCCAGAACCAGGATCCAGGTGAGCCGGGCCACATCCAGAAAGTGCTCCGGCGTATGACGGCAGAACTCCCGATCCTTTTCCCAGTCTTCCAGCTTCCTGAGACTCTTCCGGTACTCCTCATGCCGCCAGATGGCATTCACCCGCGTCACGGCTGGCGCACCAGAGCCAGAAACCGGTTCTGGAGCTCTGCCTGTTCCTGAAACACGCCTGTGGTTACCAGCGTCACTGTCTTGCTGCCAGGCTTCTTGATCCCCCGCATGGTCATGCAGGTATGTTCTGCTTCCAGCATCACAATCACACCCTGCGGCTTTAAACTCTCCTCCAGAGCTTCTGCAATCTGAGCGGTCATTCTCTCCTGAATCTGCGGTCTTCTGGCGAAGACATCCACTGTCCGGGCCAGTTTGCTCAGTCCCGCCACTTTACCGTTGGGCAGATATCCAATATGGGCTTTCCCATAAAAAGGCAGCAGGTGGTGTTCACAGGTAGAGTAAAAAGTAATGTCTTTTTCCACAACCATATCATTGCGCTCTATGGTAAACTGCTTCATCAAATGTGCTGCCGGATCCTCATACAGACCCCCGTAAATCTCCTCGCACATCCGCGCAATCCGATCCGGTGTGTCCAGAAGCCCCTCCCGGCTTACATCCTCGCCGATTCCCTCCAGCATCAGCCGGACACCAGCTTTTATCTTCTCGTAATCCATCATAAAAACAGACCCCTTTCTTCTGGAGACTGCTTTTTTCTTCTCATTTATCTGCCCTCTTCCTGCCCACGAAAAAAGCATCTCCATAATGTGACAGAACATATGTCGAAATATCCCTCCACAATATGAGATGCGATCTTATATTGCTGCAACGGGTGCGGTAATCATATCGTAAGACCTCTGTGATACAGCCTCTTCGTTTCGGCGGCAACTCCCCATCCGCTGAACACTTGACGCATGAAAACCTATTTTGCATATTATTCTATATCTCTTATGAAATAAATTACCCTCTGCCGGCAGAATACAGCTGTCTTTAAAATCTGTCAGAACAATGGCTGTCTCCTGTCAACTGAGGGTATTATAGCACAGTCTCTTTAAAAGATCTATATATTCTTCCATGAATTAACGCTTATCCATATTGGTATATATTTTCTGAGGACCCACACCGTCCACATCTGTCTCTGTAATCAGATGGGGCGCCTTTCCCACGCAGTTAAATGAGAACTCATACATATGAGCATTGATATAGACCATATCTCCCAGCACCGGCTTTCCGTCCATAAAGGACACGCGGATCACATAGATCAGCGGGAAGCCAACGGGAACCTGCAGAAGATGCGCCTGTGACAGATCCGCTGTTCTGGCTGTAATAAAATCTCTGGATGTATTGATAAATATATTGTAATGCTCTTCCAGATATCGATACAGGGATATGAATTCTGCCGTTTCCTCCTTATCCAGCCCAGGCACTAGCTCCGGCAGAATATAGTTGGACATAATGGCTATCGGCTTGCCGTCTGCCATCTGAAGCCTCTGGACACAGATCATATCCCTGTCCTCCGGTACATCCATGGCATGGGCAATGGCCGCAGGGATCAGCGCATGAGAAATGGTGATGTCTTTTGCAGAAGGGACATAGCCTGCCGCCCGCAGTCCGTCTGTAAAGGACGTAACATAGTTGGAATTGTACATGGACGCGGATGCCACAATGGTTCCAAGCCCCTGCTTTACGTATACATATCCGTCATTTTTCAGGAGATCTATGGCTTTGCGGATGGTTATGCGGCTGACCCCGTACATTTTTTCCAGCTCTGTCTCGGAAGGCATCTTTTCTCCGGCCCGGTATCGTTCCTCTTCAATTGCGCGTTTCATTTTTGTGTATACTTGAATATAAATCGGTATATTTCCTACCATTTCTTGTCCCCCGAACCCTTATTTTTTCACGAAATATTTCGTATATTTTAACATATTTTCCCTTGTTTTGCAAATGGGGTTTATGGGGACGGACGCCTTCTCCTTTCCCTTTTGGCTGTTCTGCTTACGTTAATAATCTGCGGTTATAGACGCGTTCCAGGGGTTCGTTGTTTATGTAGTGTTGTATGTCCTGCAGGACCATTCGGGAATGGCACGCCGGGACGTCGTAGGAGGCTCCGGCTATGTGAGGGGTGATTTGGACGTTGCGCATCCTCAGAAGAGGGTGGTTTTCCGGCAGGGGCTCCCGCCAGAATACGTCCAGTACGGCTCCCGCTATTTCTTCTTTTTCCAGAGCTTCTATCAGATCCTTCTGACGGACAACGGTTCCTCTGGCAGTATTGATGAAGTAGGCGTCTCTGCGCATCCACCGGAATTGTTCTCTGCCGATCATGTTTTTGGTTTCCTCTGTGACCTTGCAGTGGACGGATACGAAATCGGAACGCCGGAAAACTTCTTCCATGGACACCAGTTTTACTCCGTATTTCTCCGCCAGAGCCGGCGGGCAGTAGGGATCATAGGCGAGATATTCCATTTCAAATTTCTCCAGCAGTTCTGCTGTTCTGGCTCCGATGGCTCCGAAGCCGATGAATCCCATGATCCGTCCTGTTATCTCGAAGCCTTTATAGCGCTTGAAGGGACTGTCCTCTTCTTCCAGGGACCAGACCACATCATCCTGATCTGAAGGTGCATAGATATCTTCCACTACAGGGCCCAGATAACGTCCATTCTTTACTTCATGGTCCGCACAGCTGATCTGGCGGGCAATGCTGATCATGGAGGATACCACGAATTCTGCTACGGAGTTGGCATTCCTGCCGGGTGTGTTTACCACGGGAATTCCCCGTCTGGCCGCCGCTTCACAGTCGATATTTACCGGCGTCCCGCGGGGGCAGACAATCAGTTTCAGATCCGGCAGGCTGGCAATGATGTGCTCTGTCACCTCCTCATATTCTACGATAAGCAGCTCTGCTCCCCGGAATAATTCGATCAACTGCTCCTGCGCCAGGAAATCTCCTGTCACAATCCAGCCGCCCAGGGTTATGTCGCAGTATTTCTCAAGCTCTTTCATATAATGGTCCGTGATTGTGGCTGTACATACGGTTTTTATTTTTGACATTTCATCCTCCTCTTTTTCTCCTATTGTGTGTTAAACCCAATGTTTCTCTATACTGCTTTGCAGGCTGACAAACTTCCCATAGAGCTTCTGATATGCTTCATGCCGTTTCTTATCCGGCATAAAGTCCACATAAGAATCACATTTCAACTCTTCAAAATCATTCACATATCCCAGGGTTTTCATAAGCATCTTAACAATCCCCAGGGCCCCCAGCTCCTCGTTATTCTGGCGTTTCACCGGAAGTCCGATGGCATCGCAGAACATCTGGCTGATAAAGGGGCTTATGGAAGCGCCGCCGGAAAGGTATACGGTATGAAATCCGCTCTTACCCTGATAACAGTCCACAAAGGACATAGCCAGGCCCTCATAAGCTGCGCGCATCAGATCGTACTTTGTGTGATGGCTGCGGATTCCGAAGAAGGAACCAAAGGCATTGGGATTCTTGAAAGGCGCCCGTTCCCCGAAGAGGTAGGGATGGAACACTATTCCGTTCGATCCGATGGGAATCTTCTCCAGCCGGGCAAACAGCTCTTCAAAGCTTTCCTCCGGGCAGAGCATCTGTTTGATCACATCTGTACTGGAGGAGCCTGCTGCTGTATTCATAATTTTGATGTATGTTCCCGGCACCACATGATAGAGGAGAAGGCCCCGCAGATCTGTGGGATCCACCTGATCGATCGTTTGAATTATCTCATTGATCATGGATGTGCCGATAATCGTGCAGGCATAATCCGAAGTGCAGAAATCCGTCCCCACGGAAACGGCGCAGCAGTCCAGGCACCCGGCTATTACCGGAGTTCCTTCCTTCAGGCCGCATTCCTCCATGGCTCTTCTGCTGACTGTTCCAATCACATCCATAGGCTCTGCAGGCTCCGGCATGGTCGCAAGTGCTTCCTGAATGTCCAGCAGACGGTAAAGTTCCGGAATATACTCCTTTTTCTTTACATTCAGGCCCGAAGAGCAGTTAATATCGGAATAATCTGATACAATCCTGCCCGTAAGCTTATAGTTCAGCCAGTCCTTACAGTGAAGAGAAGTCCGGATCCTTCCATACACTTCCGGCGCCGTCACCTTCAGATACTTCTGCAGGGCCGGCATAGAACCCGCAAATATGGCATTGGCATATTCCCGGCTCAGAAGCTCTTCCAGTCCCGGCGTGCTGTCGATGTCCAGCATCTTGCTTCTGGAATCGTTCCAGAGCAGTGCCCGGCAGGCTGGCTGGTTTGTCTCATCCAGAGGCCACAGTCCGTCTCCCTGTCCTGAAATGCCTGTCCCTGCAATCCGGGCCCACTCGCCAGGATATTGGGATTTCAGCTTCTGGGCGCACTCACACAGATCCCGCCACAATTCATCCATATCAATCTCGGAAGCGCCGGGGCATGGGGTGTAAACCGTGGTTTTCTTTTTACTGGTTGCAATTTCCCTCAAAGTACAGTCGTACAGGGACAGCTTTATGGTAGTTGTCCCTGCGTCAATGCCCAAAAAAACTGCTTCATGCTGCATCCTCTCATCTCCTTATTTCTTTATGGGGTTCCAGCTGCACAGCAAGTACACAGATCTGCCAGTCCTCTCCATGCAGAACCCTCAATCTGTTTCTGTCAATTATTGTCTTTTAACTTAAGATATCATTATAACAACATGCTATTATATTGAATTTTACATCTTCATTATATGCGTAAATATCCATAAAATCAACACTTTTTTTGAAAAGTATTGATTTTATATCTCCAACACATTATAATGAGTTTGTGGCAATTACATATTTATTATATAGGAGGTATCGAAAATGAAGCTCACCCAGGAACACTTACATACTCTTACATCCCTGACCCCTGTCCAGGCACAACAGGCCGCTGAAATTGCTCCCAGGCTGCGGATGCTGCACAAGAACCGCACCGGCCGGGCCAGTGTTATCTCTTTTTCTGCCGAAGCTCCTTTCAGAGAGGATCCCTTCTTGAAGGGAAAGGTTCTTCTGGTTTCCGCGAAGACTTCCTATGTGGAATCTTTTGAAGCTTTTACCAGGAAGTATGGAGAAGAGCCGGTCATTGTATACGTGGAAAATCTCGGATTTGCGCTGGGCTGCCATATGGAAGCAGCCGTCAAAGCTTTGGAAATATATCTCTCCCACCAGAAGGGTGAGGATTTGGATTGGACCGATATTCAAAAAACTTCCTCTTATATAGAAGGAAAGCGGCTGCAACAGAAAATCATGATCGTAACCGGCGGCGCTCAGGGATTTGGCCTCGGAACCGCCCAGTATGCTGCCAGAGAGGGGGCTTATCTTGCCATCGCAGATATTAATACTGATAAAGCAAAACAGGTATCGAAAGAGCTGAATGAGGCTTACGGCCCCTTCTGCTCCATTCCCGTCGAGATGGATGTTACGGACGAGCAGCAGGTGAAGGCCGGAATTGAAAAGACTGCCGCCTTTTTCGGCGGCATAGATGTCTTCCACAGCAATGCCGGGGTCCTGCGTGCCGGAGCCTCCGACACTTTGTCCCTGGAAGATTTCATGTATGTAACCCAGATAAACTATACGGGATATTTTATCTGCGCCAAACAGGCCTTTATTCTTATGAAACGGCAGAATGAGATTAACCGGGACTACTGGATGGACATTATTCAGACTAACTCCAAATCCGGCCTGACCGGCTCCAATAAGAACTGCAGCTATGCCGGAAGTAAATTCGGAACCATCGGCCTGACACAGAGCTTTGCCATGGAAATGGCAGATTATCACATCAAAGTTAATTCCATCTGCCCCGGCAATTACCTGACGGGCCCTCTCTGGTCCGATCCGGAAAACGGTCTCTTCACCCAGTATCTGCGCACCGGCAAAATTCCCGGAGCCAAAACCGTGGAGGATCTTATCCGGCATTACAACCGCAAGGTTCCCATGGGCAGAAGCTGCGAGGCCGAAGATGTGGCCAAAGCCGTTCTCTATCTCATTGAACAGAATTATGAAACCGGGCAGGCTCTGCCCGTGTCCGGAGGACAGCTGATGCTGCGCTGAATCCCCGCGGCAGGGCTTAGCACTCTAAAAAGAACCTTCCCTGTGCAGCAGGCTGCTTTGCTGCTGTCCCAGGATGTACGAAAAAGAATCCGCCCCCAGCAGATTTTCTGCTGCAGGCGGATTCTTTGTTCTCAACTGTATCTTCTCTATGCTTTTCTCTTCCAGAACTCCTTTGCCAGCAGGAATCCGCCGAACAGAATTCCATTCAAGAGCAGAGCCGATGGAATCATCTCCCAGGTTATCTGCTGATTCTCCAGCACATCCATGGAATAGCTGTTAGCAGCCACCAGGCTGAGATTGTTATTCAGAAAATGCAGGATCACCGGAACCCAGATATTGTTGGTCTTCAGATAGGCCCACGCAAAAAAGATGCCCAATGTCACGCAGGTAATTGTCTGAGATACCAGCATAATCAATCCCCTGTCCGGCGTGGTGTAGTAAAAAAAGTCCAAAAATATATGCCATACGCCCCAGGCTGCGCCCAGAATCAGCACACCGGTCCGCATACCGAATCGTTTCTGAAGCAGCGGCTGCAGATAGTAACGCCACCCGTATTCTTCTCCCAGAAAAGGCGCAAAGGCAAGGATAAAGTTCACCGGCATAAAAAGCAGGTAACTCCATGTTACCGGATTCTGTACAATTTCCAACAAAACATCTTCCTGCCCTCCCATGAGATAGGCAAAAGCCATCCGGCCAAAGTAGAGAGCGAGAAATACCAGAACACAGAAGAGAGAGGCTTTCCACTTCTTAAAGCTTAGTCCATAGGCAGACCTTTGCTCTTTCCCTGATACCAGCAGCAGAATCCATAAAAGCAGGCTTCCTCCAATGGCGGTATACTGAGTCAGCATCATCCACAGGGAGACCGACGTCTGCTCCGAAAGGGCGATCACCCGTTCCGGCTGTGCAATGGACAGGACACAGAGAACCACCATCACTGCTGTCACCAGCAGAAACCCCCTATAGAACCATCTGGGAACGAGACGGTCTGTCTTTTCCGTCAGCAGATAAGCCAGCATCACCCCTGCCGCCGGGTAAAACATCTGGGCATTGGGAAATACGCTCATTTCCACTGGTATGGTACTTCCATACCAGGTCAGAATCCCCATCACATAGGTTACTCCATAGGCAGTCAGCAGAAAAATCATCAGCTGCTTTTTTGTCTTTGCTGTTTCTTCCATTTGATATCACTTCTTTCTGTTTTGATTCCCGTTTCAAACCGGATCGCCTGCCTTTTCCTGTAAAATCAAAAAACAGGCAGGTAACCGGACGGATTCTTTTTAACCATCCTATCACTTCCTGCCTGTCAAGTGGCATCAACTGCCCAAATGGTTCTTTTAACTGCCCAGACAGCTGTATTAGACCGTTACCGCGTCCAGCAGCTTCTGGCGCATGGTTCTCGAAAAGGGGCAGTGCTCTCCGTTTTTCAGCACAAGCTCTCTGTTTTTCAGATCTACTCCGGCAATCTGGTCCGTCTGCACCAGAAAAGCCCTATGGGCCCGGATAAAGCGCCGCCCCAGCTTTTTCTCCAGTTCCTGGATACTCCCGATAAAGTCCACCCGGTCCTGAAGGCCATGCAGTTCAATCCGGTGGGTCCGGCCGGAAGTGGCGAAGTACAGAATCTCATTCACCGGAACATGCCTTACCACATCCAGCGTCCGAATGGTAAAATACTCCTGCTGCTCTCCCTGCTCCCGGCTTATCCGCTCCCCAATCACCTTCAGACAGCGGGAAAGCCCGGTGTACATTTGATCCCGGTCCTGTTTGCAGAGATAATCCAGAGCCTCCAGATGATAGCGGAAGGTCTCAAAAGCCAGTTCCCGAAAAGCCGTCACATACACAAGAAATCCTCTCGTATCACGCTTCCGAATCTCCTGTCCCAGCTTAAATCCATCCATGGAAGCGCCTTTCAGCTCTACATCCAGAAAATAAATCCCCCGTTTCTGCTCCTGCTCCAAAGCTTCCAGCAGTTCCTCCGGACTGCCGGTACACAAAGCGATCTCCATATCGTAACCTTCTATCATTATCTGCTTTTCCAGCCAGGCCTGTTCCGCTTCCCGGACTGTTCTCTCATCCTCGCAAATATAAATGGGCAGCACAGCTCCTCCTCCTGTTCTCCTCTGCCTTGTTTTTGAAATTCCTTTCACCTCTGGGATTACCGCTGTTGAATCTTCAGCTCCTGCACAAAATACCCCTCCTGAACCGCTGTAAAGGGAAATACGAAGTCATAATTTTCCAATATCTTCCTGTAACTGGACAGGCCTACTCCGCGGTCCTTTCCTTTGGTGGAGTACCCTGCTGTCTCCAGCTTTCCAAAATCGATCGCCTCATACAAGGTATTCTTTATTCGAAAGGTAATACAGTCTTCCTGACTGCTGATCATCAGGCAGACTTCTCCCTCCTCTCTTCCCTGCACTGCCTCAATGGCATTGTCGATCAGAATCCCCAGGCATCTTAAGAGATCGGTACTGCGCATGGGAACCTGATAGACGGGCCGCAGAACCTCCAGACTTACGCGGATTCTCTTCTGCTGCATCCCTATAAGTTTCTCCAGAAGAAGTCCCTTGGCCTCCACCATGTGCACATTCGCCAGCTGGTTCATCAGCTGGACCTGATCTCCTACCTGCCGGTCAAAATCATCTGTCATTTCCTGAATATAGGACTGAACCGCCGTCAGGCCGCCCTCTTCTGCCTGCAGAAACATTCCGGCCATCATGTTCCGGAAATCATGGCGGAATCTGCGGAGCTCTGACTGGATCTGTTCCATTTTTTCGATGTAAACGGTCTGCTGGCGGAGGCTGGCCTCCTGGGCTGCTATGTACTGCTTCTGCTGCCAGTCCCGTCCCACGTAGACAAAGATCAGATGAAGCACCAGAAGAAAGGCTAGAGAGATCAGGAGATTCTCTTTGTCCAGCTCCACACGATTCACAGGCAGCCATTGAATTATCTGGTTAAACACAGGATAAAGCCCGATCAGGATCACAAGCCGATTTCCCATCTCCTCCCGCTGTACCCACTGGCTGTATATCTTCCCTGCACCGGATTTGCTGATCACCAGACCGGAAAACAACAGGCAGATGGGGCTTATGAGCAGGAACCAGAAAAGATACTGCAGACGCTCTGCCGGAATATTCAGATCAAATACTCTTCCATAACAGAACACCTCAGCAAGAAGCTCCCCATAGGCGCTCAGCATCGCTATGATCACGGCACTGAGCAGACAGGAGCGAAAAGACAGGCGGTAGAGAACCCGCAGAAGGAGAATATAACCGGCCAGTACAAAATATTCCCAAAGAATTCTGCCCAGGTTATACTTCCAGCTCCACACGCCTCCAAGATAACAGCCGGCTGCTGTCACCGACCATACCAAAACCAAAAACAGCGCCAGAAATATACCCTTTTTCCTGCGTCCCGAACTCCCGTCAGGGAGCCGGCCAAGCAGGATGCTGCACATCCACAAAACGAATCCCACGCTCACTGTCTGGCCGCAGATGTTTGCGCTGACGATCTGCCAAAATTCCATGGCGGCCTCCTTATGACTGTCCAATCCCTTTCATCGTCAGCGCAATCCGCTTCTTCTGCAGATCCACGCTCATAACCTTCACACCCACCACGTCTCCCACACTTACCGCCTCAAGAGGATGTTTGATAAACTTCTTGTCTGTAATCTGGGAAATGTGTACCAGCCCGTCCTGGTGAACGCCGATATCCACAAATACACCGAAATCAATAACATTGCGCACGGTTCCCTTCAACACCATCCCTGGTGTCAGGTCCTTCATTTCCAGCACATCGGTGCGGAGAATAGGCTTTGGCATCTCTTCTCTCGGATCCCTGGCAGGCTTCTCCAGCTCCTTTACAATATCCTGCAGAGTGATCTCTCCGACTCCAAGGCTGTCAGCCAGCTTCTTTATATCCTTTACCTTTCTGGAAAGTCCTGTCAGGCCGCCTTTCTGGAGATCCGCATGGCTGTAACCCATAGATGCCAGCAGCTTCTCCGCCGCCTCGTAGGATTCCGGATGTACGCTGGTAGCATCCAGAGGATTGCTTCCTCCCGTAATCCGCATAAAACCAGCACACTGCTCGTATGCTTTAGGCCCCAGCTTGGCTACTTTCAAAAGCTGGCGGCGATCCGTGAACCGCCCGTTGGCATCCCGGTAGAGAACAATGTTTTTCGCCAGGGTCTTGCTGATGCCGGAAATATATTCAAGAAGAGAGGCCGAGGCTGTATTCAGATCCACCCCTACCTTATTTACACAGTCTTCCACCACACCGGCCAGAGCCTCGCTGAGCTTCTTCTGGTTCATATCATGCTGATACTGGCCCACACCGATGGATTTCGGGTCAATTTTCACCAGTTCTGCCAGGGGATCCTGCAGGCGTCTTGCAATGGACGCCGCACTGCGCTGTCCCACGTCAAATTCAGGAAATTCCTCTGTGGCCAGCTTGCTGGCCGAATAGACAGAAGCGCCGGCCTCATTGACAATCACATACTGAACCTTCACCGGAAGCTCCTTTAAGAGCTCTACAATCACCATTTCCGATTCTCTGGAAGCAGTACCGTTCCCCACAGAAATCAGCGTAATATGATATCTCGAAATCAGTTTCTTCAAAACTGCCTTTGCCTCTGCCACCTTGTTCTGCGGCGCTGTGGGATAAATGACCACAGTATCCATTACCTTCCCGGTTGCATCCACAACGGCAAGCTTACAGCCGGTGCGGAACGCCGGATCCCAGCCCAGAACCACCTGGCCTGCAATGGGCGGCTGCATCAGCAGCTGCTCCAGATTCTTTCCAAACACCCGGATGGCGCCGTCTTCTGCTTTTTCCGTGAGATCATTTCGAAGCTCCCGCTCTATGGCCGGAGCAATGAGACGCTTGTAGCTGTCCTCAACCACCGCTTTCAGCACAGGTTCCGTGTAAGGATTCTCCCGGACTATCACCTTTTTCTCCAGGAAGCGCAGAATCCGCTCCTCCGGCGCTTCCAGCTTAACTGTAAGCACCTTCTCCGCCTCTCCCCGGTTCAATGCCAGGATCCGATGGCCAGCCAGCTTCTTCAGCGGCTCCTCAAAATTATAGTACATCTCATAGACACTCTCAGCCTTCTCATCCTTGGCCGTAGAGATCAGTTTCCCCTCATCAAAGGTGAGTTTCCGGATATAGATCCGGTAATCCGCCTCGTCGGAAACGGCTTCCGCCAGAATGTCTTTCGCCCCATCTATAGCTTCCTCCGGGGTCAGGACCCCTTTTTCCTCAGATACATAGGCAAGGGCTTCCTCCTCTAATGGACGCTTTGTCATCTGAAGCCGGATCAGGTCCGCCAGCCCCTCCAGGCCCTTCTCCTTTGCAATGGCTGCTCTTGTGCGCCGCTTGGGACGATAAGGACGGTACAGGTCATCCACCACCACCAGCGTCTCTGCTGCCCGGATCTGGCCTTCCAGCTCCTCCGTCAGTTTTCCCTGATCCCGGATGCTGCTAAGCACCTGCTCTTTCTTCTCCTCCAGATTGCGAAGATACGAAAGCCGCTCGTTCAGGTTCCGCAGAACCTCATCATTGAGAGAACCTGTAGCCTCCTTTCGGTATCTAGAAATAAAAGGGATGGTATTGCCTTCATCAATGAGCTTCACTGCCGCCTCTGTCTGCCAGCGCTGCACGCCCAGTTCTTCTGTCAGTTTCTTTAAAATATCCATGTATGCAGTTCCTCTGTCTTCCATTGTTTCCTTCATAATAACGGTTCAGACACCAGCTTCCTGCGTGGTCTTTTACCCTGCAGGAAGCTCTCCAAACTATCATCCCTATTATAAACAAAACCTTTCCCCTCCGCAAGAAGGATTTGTTTTTCCTGAAGGGCTGTGATATGATAGAAAAAGATGTACAGGAGGTTTATTTTATGGAACAATCCCATCAGCCAAAACAAAATTCCATGGCGAACGCATCTATGATTCTTGGATTTGCCGCCATTTTCCTTGCCTTTACAGCTTCTGCCGCACCCTTTTACGCTTTTTTCTGCGGCTGCATGAGCATTCTCTTTGCCACCCTTTCCAGAGGCAGCGGCCTGAAAATGCCGGATAAAGCTCTGGCCGGCTTTATTACTTCTATTTTTGCCCTGGTTATCACCACCCTTCTCTTCCTGGCCGTTCTCTATCTGCGGCAGATTCTGGCACAGAGATTTGGAAAGGATGTCCTGGAAGATCCCGTTGCCATGCAGAAAGCACTGAACGAGCTGGCCAACAGTTTTTTCAGCCCTCTTGAGACAGGAGGAAACGGCTTATGAATCTGCCATCCAGCGAAATAAAGCGCAGGGCCCGCTCTGTATTGGAGGGTAACTACTTTTTTGCATCCAATGCCGCCTGTTCCCTGATGCTTTATTCCTTTATAGTCTTTTTGATCCTTCAGCATACCGGGCTTGAGGCATCTGAAGAGCCTGGCCATATCGTATTCTACTATGTTTTGTGGGGCATTATGTCCCTTCTTGGCGTTCTTCTTGAAGTGGGACTGATCCGCTTTATCTATCTGTTAAGCCGTAAAGACAAGCAGCCAATGCTCTCTCTCTTTTATGCTTATCAGAATCAGCCCGACACCTTTATTCTGGTCTATGCTTTCCGCAGTCTTCTGGCGCTTGTCTGGTTTGTGCCCGCAGTGCTGGAATTCCGGACTGTACCTGTGAATCTGGAGCCCCTTGCCTTTATGGGCGCTCTCCTTCCTACGGTTTTTCTGATTCTGGCCGGGATCCTTCCTGCCTTGATTCTATCCCTGCCCTACGGACTGGCCTGCTATGTACTTTTGGATAATCCTCTCTATACAGCCCGTCAGGCTTTGAAAACCAGCCGCAGACTTATGAAAGGCAATTATCTGCGGCTCCTGTATCTTTGGTCCAGCTTTCTTCCCTTCCTTCTGCTGATCGTTGGAACCTCCGGCATTGCGGTTCTCTGGGTTAAGCCCTACTTCCATGCTGCCATGAGCCAGTTTTATATGGACGTCAGTCATCAAGACCTCCCGGAAGAACCTCAGATTTCCATCCTGGTATAATTTTATGCTTCGCACAGTATCATATTCCTATGCAGGGTCTGCTGTGCGCTGATGGAAATCCCGTTTTTTCCTGAAAAGCTGCTGACAGCAGAACAGACCGCAAGCCATTTCCGATATCCTGTATCCGGACAGTTCCCGAACACGGAGATCAAAACTGCTTGCGGTCTGTTTTACACTCAAAGCTTCCCAATTCTTACATTTTCTTTTACAGCTGTATTACTCCTCCAGCCCAAAAGCATCATGTACTGCATTGGCTGCCCGTTCTGCATCGCGTTCATGAATCAAAACGGTCACGCGGATCTCAGATGTAGAAATCATATTAATATTGATATTCTGATTATAAAGAGCCTCAAACATCTTGGCAGCCACACCCGGATTTGACATCATGCCAGCGCCCACAATAGACACTTTCGCCACTTCCCGGTTACAGGAAATGCTCTTGCCGCCGATCCGGCTCAAATTACTTTCCAGAATCTTCACCGCCGCGTCGGCCTCATCCCTGGACACGGTAAAGGAAATGTCCTTGGTGTTCTCCCGTCCGATAGACTGCAGAATCACATCTACATTGATATTTTCCCTGGCCAGCATATTGAACAGCTTAAAGGCCATGCCCGGCTGATCCTTCAACCCGATTACTGAAATTCTGGCTGTATTTCGATCCAGCGCCACTCCGCTGATTAACATTCTCTCCACGTTTGTCTCCTCCTTAACAATGGTTCCTTCATGATCATTCAAACTGGAGCGTACTACAAGCTGTACGCCGTATTTCTTTGCCATCTCCACGGAACGGTTGTGAAGCACCCCCGATCCCAGGGTGGCCAGATCCAGCATTTCGTCGTAGGTAATCTCATCCAGCTTCCGGGCTTTGGGTACATACCTGGGGTCTGCCGTATAGATTCCGTCCACATCCGTATAAATCTCACAGGCATCCGCATGCAGAGCCGCCGCCAGGGCAACTGCCGTGGTATCGGACCCGCCGCGTCCCAGGGTTGTATAGTTATCGTACTTGTTCACGCCCTGAAATCCGGTGACAATCACGATTCTCCGATGCTCCAGCTCATGCATAATCCGATCCGTGTCAATGCGCTTCAGCCGGGCATTTCCGTGAACCCTGGTGGTATGCATGGCCACCTGAAATGCATTCAGAGATACAGCCGGCACATCCATGGTATCAAAAGCCATGGCCATAAGGGCCGTGGAAACCTGCTCTCCTGTGGTCAGCAGCATATCCAGCTCCCTCTTGGGCGGATTGGGATTGATGGTCTGGGCTAAGGCAATGAGATCATCCGTAGATTTTCCCATTGCGGAAAGAACTACAATCACATCATTTCCTTTTCTGTATTCTTCCGCACACCGTCTGGCTACGTTGAATATTCTTTCTTTATTGCCTACGGAAGTGCCGCCAAATTTTTTCACTATCAGCATTGCTTTTTCTCCTCATATATATTTTTCGGCTTTGTCGTGGCAGCGCCTTTCGTCAATCCTGAAACAGCTCCAGAATCAACTCATACCCCTGCTCCACAAGCCTGCCGCTTTCCCTTGCCTCTTTTTCATTATATGCCCCGATTCTGCGAAGCTCCCTTGTGCTGTCGTACAAAAGATAGGGAACCGGATCACTGGTATGGGTCCGCAGACGGATAGGCGTGGGATGATCCGGAAGCACCAGAATCCGATAGGGCTCCCCGGACGCGTCCATTGCTTCCCGGATTGGGCGTAAGACTCTCTGATCCACATGTTCAATGGCCTGAATCTTCCGCTCCACACTGCCCTGATGGCCCATCTCATCGGGAGCCTCCACATGTACATAGACGAAATCAAAGCCGCCTTTCAGCAGGGCGTCCACCGCTGCCTGGGCCTTGCCTTCATAATTGGTGTGAAGGCCGCCGTTGGCTCCCTCCACATGGATATTGGTCATGCCCGTTCCCACTGCAATTCCCTTCAGCAGATCTACAGCAGAAATCATGGCCCCTTTTTTGTGATATTTCTCCTCAAAGGAAGAGAGGGCCGGGCGTGTTCCTGCTCCCCAGAACCAGCAGGAATTGGCCGGGCGCAGGCCCTTTGCCTTCCGCTCCAGGTTAATGGGATGTCCGGAAAGTATCTCATAGCTCTTTTTCTGCATTTCCCGCAGCTTTTCGTCGGCAGGAAGATAGTTTCCCGCCTTCTGTCCCAGCACATCATGAGGCGGCGTCAGTTCTGCCACATTTCCCCCTGCCCAGATAAGCAGATGGCGGTAACTAATGCCCACATAAAATTTATAGATATCATTCTCAAGTTCCTTCCGGACAGCGTCCAGAAGAACCGCTGCGTCCTCTGTGCTGATTTCATCAGAGCTGTGATCGAGAATCACTTTATCTTCGTAGGCCTCTTCCTCCTCAGATAATGTAATAAGATTGGTCCGCAGCGCAATATCGTCTGCCTTCATGTCTACCCCGATACTCAATGCTTCCAGGGGGGAGCGCCCTGTGTAATATTTCCTGGGATTGTAACCAAGGACCGCAAGGTTGGCTGTGTCGCTGCCCGGTTTCATACCATCCGGAATTGTACAGGCAAGACCTATCTGGGATTTCCCGGCCAGCTCATCCATCTCCGGCGTCCGGGCATAGGCCAGAGGGGTTCTGCCATCCAGTTCCTCTATAGGCTCGTCCGCCATCCCGTCTCCCAAAACAATGATATATTTCATAGCTCTCTTATCCCTCCACACGGATCATGTGAATCACGGCATCCGTCTCTGCCGCCCGCTCCCGATATTCTGCCTCTGTGTATTCTCCTGTGATAAATCCGAATTCACCGGCCAGCTCCGCAGACACCACTTCGATGGGCCCGAATATTCCGGCCATTTTGATGGCATCTGTCTTCTTGTCGCCTTTTACCCGCACAAAGAAGCGCCGCTTGGCATCACTGAGATCCGTCAGTTCCAGCTTTGTGCTGCTCCAGAAGGTCATAATATTCCGGTGAAGATGCTTGGCTGCGTCCACCACGTCCGCCACAACTGCGCTGGCTGTTGGCAGCTTCCCGGCTCCGCTTCCGTAGAACATCACATCTCCCAGCACATTTCCTTTGGCAAAAATGGCATTAAACACATCGTTTACGCTGTAAAGAGGATGCATCTCATTGATCAGGAAGGGCGCCACCATGGCAAAGAATCTGCCGTTTTCTTTCTTGCTGGTTGCCAAAAGCTTAATAGCTCTGCCCATTTTCCGGGCATATTTAATATCTTCCGGCGTAATCCGGGAAATTCCCTCTGTATAAATATCCTCGTAGTCCACCTGACAGCCGCTGGCCAGAGAAGTCAGAATGGCAATCTTGCGGCAGGCATCATATCCCTCCACATCAGCCTCCGGGTTCCGCTCAGCATACCCCTTCTCCTGGGCATCCTTAAGAGCCGTCTCAAAGCTGATTCCCTCGTGGCTCATCTTGCTGAGAATATAGTTGGTAGTTCCGTTCAGGATTCCGGTAATCTCAATAATCTCATCGGCAGTCAGAGAGGAATTCAGGGGACGGATAATGGGAATTCCGCCGCCAACGCTGGCCTCAAACAGATAGTTCAGCTCCCGCTCTTTTGCAATCTCCAGAAGCTCTGCTCCATGCCGGGCCACCAGCTCCTTGTTGGAGGTACAGACACTCTTGCCCGCTTCCAGACACCGCTTCGTAAAGGTGTAGGCAGGCTCCACGCCTCCCATCACTTCCACCACAATGCGGATCTCCGGATCGTTTACAATGGTCTCAAAATCATGAACCAGCTTGGATTCCACCGGATCTCCGGGAAACTCCCGCAGATCGAGCACATATTTTATGTTGATCTCTTCCCCTGCCCGCCGGTTGATGCTGGCCTGATTGGTATTTAACACTTCCACAACACCGGAACCCACGGTCCCATATCCCATAACTGCAATCTGTATCATATTGGTCTACTCCTTTGCCAGTATTTTCAGGTAGTGAATGCCTTCCTGACTCTCAATCTGCTCAATCATTGCTGACACGTCTTTTGTGATGGGCAGCAGATCCACGGTCAGGGTCAGCGCCGCCACTCCGTTAATCGGAATGGTCTGGTGGATGGTAAGCACATTTCCCTTATAATCTGCTATGGTTTTCAGAACCAGCGATAACAGGCCCGGCTGATCATCCATCTGCAGAATAAACGTGATACTCTTTCCTTTCGAATTATCGTGAAAGGGAGAAATATCATCCTTATATTTATAGAAGGAACTCCGGCTGATCCCCACCCGCTCCGTAGCTTCCTGTATGGTAACTGCCTTAGAGGATTCCAATAGACGTTTGGCCTCTACCACCTTCAGGAGCACTTCCGGAACTGCCTTTTGGCTCACTACAAAATACTTCGTTTTTTCTGACATCTTTCCCCTCCGTGTGCGTCCATTAAAAACATTTGTATTTCTGTCATGGATTCAACAGCAAAAATATTACCACATTTAAGGGGAGATTGCAAGTGTTAAATGCGGAAAATTTGTATCCTCTCTGCCGGCAGAGGTACATACGGCAACAAGGCTGCCGCCAAATAAGAGATCGAAAAACACGATCCTTTATTTAGTGACAGCCCTTATACGTTATTCTTCCTCCGGTCCCACCGTCAGCCATTTCAGATAGGCATTGATAAAGGGATCCAGACTGCCGTCCAGAACGGCATTTACATTGCTGATCTCGGCATTGGTCCGATGATCCTTGACCATTGTGTAGGGCTGCATGACGTAAGAGCGTATCTGATTACCCCAGCCTATCTCTTTCACTTCGCCCCGGATGCCGGAAAGCTTCTCTGCATTTTTCTGCTGCTCCAGCAGATACAGCTTGGCTTTCAGCATCTGCATGGCCTTATCCTTATTCTGGAACTGAGACCGCTCATTCTGGCACTGAACTACAATGCCTGTGGGCAGATGCGTAATACGAATGGCCGATGATGTCTTATTAATATGCTGGCCGCCTGCACCGCTGGAGCGGTAGGTGTCAATCCGCAGATCCTCATCCCGAATCTCAAGGTCTATCTCATCCTCAATGTCCGGCATCACATCTAAAGACACGAAGGATGTCTGACGCTTGCCCTGGGCATTGAAGGGAGAGATGCGCACAAGCCGGTGGACGCCTTTCTCAGATTTCAGATAACCATACGCATTTTCACCATTGATCTGGAACGTCACGGACTTAATTCCCGCCTCATCACCATCCAGGAAATCCAGCACCTCCACCGAAAAGCCCTTGTGTTCTGCCCAGCGGGTATACATGCGGTACAGCATTCCTGCCCAGTCGCAGCTCTCGGTGCCTCCGGCTCCTGCATTCAGCTTCAATATGGCATTGTTTGAATCGTATTCCCCGGAAAGAAGGGTCCTGATCCGCATAGATTCCAGTTTATTTACAAAGCTGTCCAGCTCTTCCTGAATCTCCGGCAGAAGAGAAGCGTCATTTTCCTCATAGCCCATTTCTATCAGAGTCTCTATATCTTCATACTTTTGCTGCAGCCCCTGATAATCCTCTGCCTCATCCTTCAGATTCTTCAGCTCCCGCATCCCTGCCTGAGACTTCTCTGTATCGTCCCAGTAGCCGGGCGCTTCCATTTCTCTTTCTAATTCTTCGATCCGCTGTGCCTTGTCAGCCAGGTCAAAGTGAATCCCTCAATTCCACCAATGGTCCCTGATAGCCGTTTAAGGTATACTTAAACTGATCCAGCTCTACCATTTTACCACCTCTTTCATTTTATAATCGCCGCAGCGCGCCCGGCTCTCTGCCAGACAGCACCACGCTTATTCAGTATAACAAACTTGTATCTGAGGTGCAAGGATTTTAAAATTCCTGACAGGCTTCCGGTATCACAACTGCCGCCACAATATAGGCCAGCAGGCCGCTTCCAAAACCGCCGATTGTCAGAATAACCCAAATCAGCCGGATGACGGTGGGATCTATGTGAAAATATTCTCCAATACCCCCGCAAACGCCACAGATCATTTTATTGGTTCTTGATTTTACTAACTTTTTTTCTTCCATCTTTTTTCCTCCATTCCCGCTTTTAAATGCGCTTTAACCAGCTTTTTCTAATCTCCACATTTATTCTGCAAATTCCAGGCTTATTTCACCGATTCCACATTCCATAACGATCTGGTCTGCCGCTTGATTATTGATGGTCTTTTCACGGCCCAGGCCGGAATAGTCTTTACCATTGAGCGCAATGCTTCCAATTCCACAAGTCATATGATAATTGTAATCACTCTCTTGGCCCTGCATGCTAAGTTCCATCATTCCCACACCACATTGCAGCTCCAGATCTCCGGCCGTACAGCTGTCTGCTTTCAAAGTCCCGGTTCCTACCTGCAGTTCCGCCTTCTCAGCTGCCGTCATGTTCTGAATCTCCAGCTCGCCCGCTCCTAGCTCCAGATCCAGCTTTCCTGTCTCTATGGTATCAATCCTGGCATCTCCGGCTCCGATTTCCAAATTCATTTTATCTGCCTGAAGTGTTTCTACATAGAGCTTGCTGGCTCCAAGCTCCATCTCTATTTTCTCCAAACTGCGCCTGGGAAGATATATCTCCAGCACCAGGGCGTTTTTGCGGCGGTAACTTCTGTAATCCTCCAGCAGAAGTGTGTCTCCATCTTCTATAATATGGAAATATTCTTGCGCGTTTTTGGCAAGGATCTTGAATTCTTCGCCTTCATAGGAATAAATTTTCACACTGCTTCTTCTCAAATCCAGCTTCAGTTTCTCTATATGCGCGCCTCCGTAAAGTCCTTCTGATATATCTATGTTTTCCACAGAAGCCTCCTCTATCTCGTCAATCGCGGGAAGATTTCCCCAGTCATCCATATCATCCTGCCAGTCCTCTACATCATCTTCCCAGTCGTGGATGCCGTCTGTCAGTTCATCCGTCCAGTCGTCTACTCCGTCCGTCAGGCTGTCTGTCCAGTCATCGAGCCCGTCTGTCAGCTCATCTTTCCAATCATCAATACCGTCTCTCCAGCCCCAGCCGTTCCAGAATCCCTGCGAATAACTGTGTCTGGACAGCATTCTTCCCCCATTATAATGAACCATCCGCAGAAACTGAGCGGGCGTTGCCCCAAGACACATCCCCGCCACGATTCCCAGCACTCCTGCCAGCGCAAATACAGCGGCCAGAATGAGACAAAATTTTGTCAGTGATTTCATTTTCCTGCACCTGCCTTTCGAAATGGATAGCTGACCAGCCCCACAATTCCGCGGATCAGCCATGGTAAAATTTTAATACAGCACCAGATAGTCAGCAAAGAAAGCAGAACGCCCAGCGCGAATATCAGACATCCCACTCCAGTCAGCGCAAGCCCTGCTGAGGGCAGTACAAAGAGTTCTGCTATTCCGCTTCCGATCAGTACAATTCCCACAACCAGCACAGAGAAGCCTGCGGCTGCTATTCCGATAATCAGGCCGCCGATTCCTGCTATGATACCGAATATTACTGCCAGGAGCCCTGCTCCTATTGGAAGGACAATCGGCAGACCGATAACGCACAGAAGGATGATGGCTATGATCTTCCATGCATCTGCCTCCTGTGATCTCTCCCGCCTTCTGCCGCCTCTGGCATATTGAGAACTTTTCTGTCCTCCCGCCGCCTCTTCCTGAGATATCACTTCCTGATTCCTTCGAAAGCGGGTATCTTCATAGCCCTGTTCGGAATATTCGGATGCAGAATCGGAACATCCGGCTTTGATCTTCTGGGCTACCTGATCAGGACTTCCCAGCTCTTCAATCACTTTGGCCTCATTCTCTTCCCCGGCATCATCGAAGTAGTCGTTGTAATACTGTAAAGCCTCTTCCCGCTCGCTGTCCGAGATATTCCACAGCAGGCGCTCCAGTCTTTCCATAAATTCCTTTCTGTTCATTACACACCTCTCCCCGCAAATAATTTCGCAATCTTCGTGGAATACTGCTTCCACTCTGTCTTATACAGATTCAACTGCGCCGTTCCGGCCTCTGTTATCCGGTAGTATCTGCGGTTCCTTCCTCCGTATTCCATATCGTAGGTCTCCAGACAGCCGTCTTTTTGGAGTCTCCGCAGCACCGGATATAAGGTGGACTCGGATATCTCGATGGCCTGACGTACATCCTGGGTGATCTTGTAGCCGTAGGTTCCCTCCGAGTCGTTGGAGACTACGGCCAGCACGATGGCATCCAGGAGTGCCGCTCCTGTGTTAAATACCATGCAATCCTCTCCTTATCCTGATTTTGTACCTTGCGGACGTAAGCCCGCCTGCCCCAAAGGGGCTGCTATGGCATATCTGCACTCTCAGCAAAAGAGGGTAAAATATCTATACAGAAGAATGTTTCTCTGTTCTGTAAGATATAATACTATATGCCATATAGTATTATAAGATGTTTATACTATACAACGTATAATATGATGTTGTCAATAGTATTAATAGAATCTTAATAATTGATATGTCTGACTGAATAATCGGTTTTGGAAGAGGAAAAGAGAATGGCGAAGAAAACGCCCCTGCTGCTGTTACAGCTGGCGGTCGAAGACGGCTGCACGTGAAAACAGAAGCTGTCCAGGCCGGGAACTCCCGGCCTGGACAGCTGTATAATGCCAAATTGCTGCTCTTTGAATATCCGCCATGGCCCAATCTCAGTATCAGAAGGTCCAAACAACTGTGAAAGCTCCAGGCAGGTTCCCCAGGTCTGCTCAATGATGCTGCAACATCACCTCGCTCAGCCGCCTTGCAAGGCAGGCGGCTGAGAACAGCACCGCAGTTTGGCGAAATATTATAGTTGAGACGTGTATACCTTTGGCAGGAAAGGGTACGGTTGTGTTACCATTTGGAGCGTATTAAGTATACAGACGGTCCTGATCGTTTTGCAGGATATAGGCAAGCAGCGCCTGGCACCCTTCCAGAATATCTTCATAGGTAATGTCGAAGTTCCCGGTATACCAGGGATCTGCGATATCCCGTGGAAAATCTGTGAAATCCAGGAGCAGAGAAACTTTGCCTTCGGGATCTTCCCG
>CATJHO010000081.1 GCA_949740535.1 uncultured Lachnospiraceae bacterium | reverse complement strand
CTCTGCTTCATATGAGAGGGCAGACGCCGGGTAACTTCAAATACCTTTCGATCCAGGAACGGCACCCGAACCTCCAGGGAATGCGCCATACTCATGCGGTCTGCTTTCTGAAGAATATCTCCCGGAAGCCAGTGTCTCAAATCGATCTCCTGCATCCGATCCGCATCCGCCATGCCCAAAGACCGCTCATAATCTTCCTCCAGAAAGTCCTGCGGGCTCCGGGCTCCTGCAGATTTCTGCAGCAATTCCCTGCGTTCCTCCCATGAGAAGATATTGGCATTGCCGATAAAACGCTCCTCTACCGACTTACTTCCCCGAATCAGAAAGCTCCTGCCTTTCCAGTTAGGAAAATGCTCTGCCAGAGAGGCAAGCTTTACCCGCAGGCCTTTTGGCAGCATCTGGTAACGCCTGAGAGCTTCCGGTTCGCAGTAAATCCGGTATCCTCCGAAAAGTTCATCTGCCCCCTCCCCGGAAACAACCACTTTCACATCCTTCGACGCTTCCATGGAAAGGAAATATAAAGCTACAGCGGAAGCATCTCCCAGAGGCTCATCCAGATAGTAGAGCACCTCAGGCACCGCCTCCCAGAATTCCTGCTCCCGAATCCTTCTTCCCTTATGTTTCAGACTACACTCCTCTGCCGTCACACGGGCATACTGAATCTCATTATATCCGCTTTTCTCCTGTCCGAACCCCACTGTATAAGCCTTCTGTCCGCCGAATTCCGAGGCAATCAGGCCGGAATCCACTCCGCCGGATAAAAAGGTGCCGATCTCCACATCCGCAATTTCATGGGCTTTTACGGAATCCTTGAGCGCCTGATCCACATCCTCCAGCCACTCCTTTTCCGTTCTCCCCGTTTCTGGTTTTAAGGACGGATCAAAATATTTCTGAATCTCCAGTATAATGCTTCCGGCCCGCCAGCGCAGAAAGCTTCCCGGCTCCAGCCGGTAAATCCCCTTAAAAAATGTTTCCTCTAAGGCTGAATACTGAAAGGAAAGAAACTGCTCCAAAGCTTCCTCGTTTAATTCCTTTCGGTAATCCGGATACTTGAGAATACTCTTTATCTCTGACGCATAGACAAAGTTTTCCCCCACAATGGTATAATAAAACGGCTTGATTCCAAAGAAATCTCTGGCTGCAAACAATTCCTTTTCCGCTTCATCCCAGATGACAAAGGCAAACATCCCCCGCAGACGCGGCAGCATGTCGCTGCCCCACTCCTCGTACCCGTGAATGAGAACCTCTGTATCACAGCGGGTAGAAAACTGATGGCCTGCCTCAATCAATTCCTCCCGAAGCTCCTGGTAATTGTAAATCTCTCCATTGAAGGTGAGAACTTTATCTCCCGTCTCATTTTCCATAGGCTGAGCCCCTGACGCCAGATCAATGATACTTAACCGGCGGAACCCCAGGGCCGCGCTGCCGCTCATCCAGCTTCCCCCGTCGTCCGGTCCCCGATGACGGATGGCGTCTTTCATCTCCTCCAAAATCTGTTCTCTATCCCAGGATCCCCTTCTGTTTCCCACAAATCCACAAATGCCGCACATAATGATAACCTCCCCGTCTGTCTTATTGGTTACCACAAGCTTAGCATCGCCTTATTTCGACAAATTTTCTGTCTTGTAACAAAATTGTATCCACATGTTAATAAAATACTAAAATTCAAGTACAAGAATCTTACGGTTTTCATCCCACTGTATGTAGGAATCTTCGTTCTTTCTTTCCTCTTCCATCTTCTCGATCGTGTAGGGCTCTCCTGTCTCTGCCAGGATCCTCCGGTAAACCGGATCGTATTGGAGGCGTATGACACAGCCTGCATTCTGATAAAGAACCCGCCTGGCGGCTCCGGATTCCGTGACCGTATAGAGGCAGATATCCTGCTCATAGACTCCTGCGCCCTCTGCATAATTCCGATCGTATTCCGCCGTTATATAAGCCTGCCCGCCGTCCAGAACGCAGAAGTCCCAGATTCCCTTGTAGGGCTCCAGCTCCAGAGGCTTTTCTACATACTCTGCATTATTGGCATCTATACACTGAATCATATCGCCAGCGTATGACGCATAAACCCGCTGTGACTCCGCATCCAGATAAAAAAGTGCTTCTTTTATGCAGCGCATTCTCTGGGGTATCACAACCCCTTCTGTTTCCATGCCCGGTTCTGGTATATCCTGCAAAAAAAGATCTATACATATTTCTTCTTTTTCATATGCACTGTCTGATACAAGCGCAGTGAGAATCTTATCTCCGCTTCGGTCTATATAGAGCCGGGCGCTCTGCAGATCATCTGCTTTCCCTGCTGTACCGGCATAGCTGTAATTCAGCCGGTTTACCACCTCTCCTGTTTTCAAATCCAGATAATAAAGCACAAGGGTATCTTTTTTACTGGTATTCCAGACACCGGTATTCCTGGGCACAAATCCGTAACACAGAGTAGACGCATCCCGGCTCCAGGCTGTCAGTATCATAAAGTCCTCTACGGATCGCTTTGCCTCATCTCCGTCTAACAGAAGCTCTTCTTTCTCCGTCTCCAGATTCAGCAGATACAGCTTATTTCCTATATGGGACAGATCCCCACGCTGGTACAAAAGATATTTTCCATTCGGCGAAAAGAATTCCTTCTCCATATTCCGCTCATCCTGGCTTCCCCAGCCCCAGGAGGCGGGAAGCGCCAGGGCATCCATCAGCTCTCCCGCCGCGAACGATCCCGTATCATAAAATCCATAGCGGTAATCCATAGTCTGTATCCGCAGGCCCTCCGTATCCCGCTCTGCCAGGCACACCCGGTGTTCATCCATACCGGGCAGAAAGGCGGTATACCCTCCATACCAGAGACTGCTGTATTCTCTGCTGTAAATCTTACGGACTGCATAGCGGTCGCCTTCCTCTCCCTCCAGGGCTACTCCCTGTTCTGTCTCCTCAATGGGCAGAAGCATTGTCTTGGGCTCTGGCACTCTTGTGCATCCCCCCGTCAAGCCAAGGCAGGAGAAAGCGAGAATTACCGCCCATATTCTGTATTTCTCACGTCTCATACTCCTGCCTCCTTTTGTCTCTCATTGCCCTCTCCTGGCTTTTGGGAGAACAGCAGGAAAAATCCGATTCTTCCAAAGGGCCGGTTTTCCGCCCAGATCCTGCCCTTATGCTCCCGCATAATTTTCTGGCAGATAGAAAGCCCAAGCCCCGCGCTTCCCTGTTCTCTGGAATACTCCTTGTCTGCCCGGTAAAAAGGATCAAAGATATGCTTAAGCTCCTCCTGGCTCATCTGCCTGCCTTCCCGGCATTGATTGGACACAGAAAAAACAAGCCGCCCCTTCCGGTATCCGCCGGAAACCCGAATCTCGGTCCCTTCTTCTCCATATTTTACTGCGTTGTCAATCAGATTGATAAATACCTGACGCAGCCGCTCTTCCTGCCCCAGAACCTTTAAATCCGGTTCCAGCTTCAGGCGGATATGGTCCCCGTAGCGATTGGCCTTGATTTCCATTGCCTCCGAGACACTGCGCACCAGACAAACCATATCCACCTCTCTCATTTCCCCATGCTCTGCCCGATCTGCCATTTCCAGAAGCTGGATGACCATCTGATGCAGACGGGTGCTCTCATGAAGGATATGCTCTGTCCCCTTCTCGATCAGTTCTTCATCCTTTCCGCCATCCCCTTCCATCAGCTGGGCATAGCCCTGGATCGTGGTAAGCGGCGTCTTCAGCTCATGGGTCACATTGTTATAAAACTCCTGCCGGCTGCTCAGGAGCTTCAGGATCTGATCCCGGTCATCCTGCATTTTCTGAATATACTGGCCAATCTTGTTCAGCATAGCGCTGTAGTCCCTGGCCAGCTCTCCCACCTCATCCCGCCTGGCCGAAGACGCCAGGCCGGCCAGCAGATCTATATTTACCTGATCCTGCTCCAGATCCAGGCTCATCTGCCGGGAAACACGGCTCAGCCTCTGAACAGGCTTCAGGATTCGGTTCAGCAGAAGAAAAATCAGGAAAAAGGCTACAATAAATACGGCTGCAGCAACCCGGACGATAACCTCCTTCATCCGCTCTCCCTGCTGCCAGAGCTCCGTATAATTCATGCAGTAACGGATAATCCCCACATTCCGTTCCGCCACAATCACCGGCATGGCAAACCAGACCTCCAGACTTCCACCCTCAGAATATACCAGCGTAAACGCCGTGTTTCCCTCCACTGCCTCCTGAAGCTCCGCACCTTCTCCTACATCCTTTTCATTCCGGTTCTTATGATAATTGTATGCCAGAAGCTCTCCGTCCTTTGAGTAAGCCGCCAGTTCATACCGTCCTGAGGAGCCGTACATCTCCTGCACAATCGTCTCTGCCAGGTTTTTAAAGCTCTGTTCGTCATTATTCGCATCATTTAATATCAGAACCTGCCGGATATAGATCTCTGCATTCTCCCGGACGGTCTGCAGTTCTCTGATAATCTGTTCCTCCCGGCTCTTCTCCAGCTGCCGGTCTGTTATCAGATACAAAAAAATCCCGCTGATCAAAAACACCGCTAAAAGACCCGCAGTCATCTGCATACGGATCCCAAAGCGGAATCTTCTCTTTTTCTGAGGATTTTTATGGTACATATTTATACCCCACTCCAAATACTGTAACCAGCTTCTCTCCCAGTCCCGTCTTCCTCCTCAGACGCTGAATGTGGATATCCACCGTGCGGGTATCCCCCATATAATCATAACCCCAAATCTGTTCCAGAAGAATCACTCTGGTAAATACCTGTCTGGGATGTTTGAGAAAATACAGAAGCAGATCATATTCCTTGGGTGTCAGCTCCACCGGTTCTCCATTTCGATAGACCATCCGCTCCTGTTCCGATACCGTAAGTCCTTCCACTGCAGACTGTTCCTCACGGATTCCCCGCACCCGGTCGAAGCGCCGCAGAATGGTGCGCACTCTGGCCACCACCTCCCGGAGATCAAAGGGCTTCGTAATATAGTCATCCGCCCCTGACTCCAGTCCATAGAGCTTATCTTCCACATTCCCCCGCGCCGTCAGCATAATAATGGGGATATTGTGCTGTTCTGTCAGCATCCGGCACACATCCACCCCGGCGATATCCGGCAGCATCCAGTCCAGGAGAACCATATCCGGCTTGTACTCCTCCGCCTTCTCAAGACCGCTTCCTCCTGTATAGGCACACGCTACCTGGAAACCCTCCTTTTCAAAGCCGTATTTTAAAATCTCTGCAATAGGTTTTTCGTCCTCTATCACCAGGATTCGTTTCTGGTCCATCTGTCTGCTCTCCTTTTTCTGCACAAAAACCGCCAAACTTCACACAGGAGCTGAACTTTGTTCATATTCTTCTGATACATTCCGCTGTCATTGTGTAAAATACAACCCAAAAAATATGCTACACCAATGGTATAGCATATTTTTATCTAAATTGTAAACAGATTGTATCCAATGCCCATACAGCAGGAAAACAGACATAGAAATCTGCTTACAAAGCTTAGCGCATTTTTTTATGTCTGCTCATCCACCCTCTAAACTGTTATAAATTCTTTCCGCAGAGTATCCTCCATCACCTTCAGGGACGGTTCCACCCCAGTCCAAAGCTTGAAATTCAGCGCTGCCTGGCAGGCCAGCATGCCCAGACCGTTGACTGCTTCTGCTCCCTGTTTTTCCGCTTCCTTCAAAAACAGAGTATCTGCCGGATTGAATACCACATCTGCCGCAATCATCCCCGGCGTAATTCCCGCATAGTCAATGTCCGGCTTCTGATTTCCATCCGGATGCAGGCCGATGGACGTTCCATTAATCAGAATATCTGTATGTTCCGGAATCCTGTGGCACCCTTCCCACTTCTCACAGGAAGCCTCTGCCCTGGTATGTTTTTTCAGCGTATCCACCAGTTCCCGGGCCCGCTCCAGCGTACGGTTAATGATGGTAATGGACACAGCACCTGCCAGCGCACACTCAACAGCAACAGCTTTAGCCGCTCCGCCTGCTCCCAGAAGAGTAACCCGCTTATGCTCCAGAGAAATCCCCCGGTTCGCAAGAGCCTGCACAAAGCCCTTTCCATCAGTATTCTCTCCAAAGAGGCTGCCATCCTCCCGAAGAACCACCGTATTCACCGCTCCAATAATCTCTGCCGCCCGGGACAGCTCCTGAAGAAGCGGGATCACCTTAATCTTATGGGGCATAGTCAAATTAATCCCTCTCATATGTAACACCGAAAGAGCCTTCACAGCCGCTTCCAGATCCTCCGGCAGCACCTTCAATGTCAGATAACGGTAATTCAATCCCTTATCTGCAAAAGCCGCCTCCATCGTCACCCCCGTAGGATTTCCGTCCACCGGATCCCCAAATACACCTGTCAGTTCCGCACGATAATTTTTCATCTGTTTTTTTTCCTTTCGCCTGTTCTGCCGGATATTCTCTGTCTTTATTTTACACTCCGAAACAAAAAATGGAAAGCTTAAATTAAAAAGTATTTCCTCCAAAGACCTGCATGGCAGCAGGCCGGATGACTGTCCAATATCGAGTGTCCGGCCTGCACTGCTGCTCATCCAGGCTGTTATTTCAACAGCTCCCACAGCCTTTTGTTCTGTTCTACTGCTCCATCTGTCTCCCCAGAAACCCAGCCGCAGAATAAGCGAGCTTCTGCTCCGCCTCTCCCATCTTGGCCTTTGGATCCCGGCTGAAGAGAACAACCGCTCCTATGGCGTCGCCTTCACAGAGAATGGGACTGATGGTCTGCGCATAACAGTCTTCCATGTCCTCGTCTACAATTTTCACATACCGCTTTTCCCCGGCAGAAGCCTGGATATTTTCTCTCTCCTGGATGGCATCCTCCAGCTGATGGCTGATAGCCTTTCCCATGTAGTCTTTCTTCGCTCCTCCAGCCGCAGCAATCACAGCGTCCCGATCTGCAATGCAAACCATCAGGCCGGTTGTCTGGGCCAGACTTTCCGCATACTGTTTGGCGAAAAGGCCCAGTTCTCCAATGGGAGAGTATTTCTTCAATATGATTTCCCCTTCCCGATCGGTAAATATTTCCAGAGGATCGCCCTCGCGGATCCGGAGTGTTCTTCTGATTTCTTTGGGAATTACAACTCTTCCCAAGTCATCAATTCTTCTGACAATTCCTGTAGCTTTCATAAAAATATTCCTCCATTTACTTTTGAATGCTCATACTGTCCATTTCTGGAAATAGTATTTGTAAGGAGAAATTGTTTTATACCTTGATAGCATATTTTTTCCATGTCAAGCAGAACAAAAACAGAGAGATATCAGAATCTTCTGTTATTTTAGTTGTGCGGAAAAATTCTTTTTGTTATACTTATGAATTAGCAACGATTATCTTACACGAACGGAGGTTTTATGAAGCTTTTAGTATGTAATGCAGGCAGTACCTCGCTGAAATTCAAATTATTCATCATGCCCGACAGCCAGGTTCTGGCAGAAGGACGGGTAGAACGGGTAGGAAGCACGGACAGTGCTATTTTCCACTTTAAGAAACCGGACGGCTTTAAGATTCTTGGGGAAAAGCTTTCGATTCCCACCTACACTGAAGGGATCCAGATGTTTCTGGACTGCCTTCTTCACAAAGAGTATGGGGTTCTCTCCAATCTTCAGGAGCTGGAGCGGGTGGGCTTTAAGACTGTGCTCTCCAAGGATCACTACGGCATCCATGAACTGACCCCGGAAGTCCTTCAGGGAATGGAGGAATATCTGGTTGTGGCCCCTGCCCACAACATTCCCTATCTGGAGGCTATCCGCCAGTTCCAGAAGCTGACACCAAAAGCCATGCTGGTAGGTGTGTTTGAAACCGCCTTCCACACTACGATTCCTCTGGAGCGCAGACTCTACGGCATTCCCTATGAATGGTATGAGCAATACGGCATTGAGCGTCTGGGCTATCACGGCGCTTCCCACAGCTATGTGGCAGAAACCCTGTCGGATCTGTACGGCACAACCGGCAAGGCCATCTCCTGCCATCTGGGCGGGAGCGGCTCTCTGTGCGCCATCGACAATGGTAAGAGCGTGGACACCAGCTTTGGTCTCTCCCTGCAGGCCGGTTTGATCCAATCCAGCCGCAACGGCGACATGGATCCCTTTATCATTCCCTTCCTTCTAAAGAAAGGAATGACTCTGGACGAGATTATGGAAGGTCTTACCAAAAAAGGCGGTCTTTTGGGCCTCTCCGGCGTCAGCAACGATCTGCGGGACATTGAAGCGGCTGCCAATGCCGGCAATGAACGGGCAGAACTGGCTGTCCGGGTATTCTGTAACGGCATTGTCCGCTATATCGGATCTTATTATGCCGAACTGGGCGGCCTCGATCATCTGGTTTTCACCGGAGGTATCGGAGAACACGGCTGTACCATAAGGCAGATCGTCTGCAGCCACCTGAAACATATGGGAATTCTGCTGGATCCGGACAAGAACCTGGATTACAGCGAAAATGCAGTTATTTCCGCCGCAGATTCTCCGGTAACGATACATGTAATTCCGGCCAACGAGGAACTGGGAGTAGCACGAAAGACGTTTGCATATACAAGAGCTTAATCCGCCCTCTTATAACAAAACACATAACTCTTGTCAGGAGAAGATATTCGCTTAACATAAAACAGCAGATTTTTTCATCATTCAGAATGAGGAAAAATCTGCTGTTTTGTTTTATCCCTTTATTTTAGATAGAGCTTACATTCATATCCACATTGCCGCTTATACCGTCCACACGTCCCTTGGATGTGTTCTGCCAGATATCATACCGGCCGCCGTAACCGCACTTATTTGCATAATGAGCTACCCAGATGCGGTAACTTCCCGGAAACTGTGATACACTTAAATGATCTGAGAACCAGGACTTGCTGGCATATACCATGGGCGTATGTCCGGAATTGGCCACTGTGTT
>CATJHO010000080.1 GCA_949740535.1 uncultured Lachnospiraceae bacterium | reverse complement strand
TCGGAATCTATCCTGCCAGAAAGGCTGCAAAATTAAGCCCCATAGAGGCATTGAGGAGAAACTGACCACCAGTTTGGCCATTCAGAACAGCCAGCGGAAAAATCGTGCCTGCACGATTTTCCCGCTGGCTGTTCTGGCTGAGGGAGCGTAACCATGAGTAAAAAAGCTGCGAAGCAGCGATGGGCAGCGCAGGTGCGTTTTTGTGAACGGCGCAGCTGTATGTCCGTCCTCAATCCATGCACAGAGTCTGCACCGGATAAAATTGTAAACCAAAAACTGCCAGTCTGAGTTCTGCCTTACTTCCATAGATTTCTCGATCTTTTTTTTCCAGGCCCCGTCAAAGGGCTTGTTTTTTTATCCCCCTCTTCTTCCTCAAAAAGAAAAGCTGCCTCTTACTTAACCTGCTCCCATCGGGCAGCCGCTTTTGTGCAAAACACAAAAAAACTCAAAAAAAGACAAAATATTCATTGACAATTCAACGAAAAACGGCTACAATATGAAATACGAAGTACAGAATACCGTATACGGTATATGAATAAACGAAAGTGAAACTTGCGAAAGGAGAATTTAAATGAAGGATTTTAAGAATCAAAGCTGGCTTTTTACGGAGAATCCCACCATATTTTTCGAGGATACTGCCATAGGCCGTATGAAGAAAGAGATCTGGGATGCTTCGGAGGAGGAGATCGACCAGATTCTTGCAGATTACGGCATTCCTGCGGAATCGGAGATGGGAAAGGCCGGCTGTTATATTCAGACGACTCCCCGGTGCCATCAGAATGAGAAGCGCCGGAAGAATGATATTGTATTTGTCCCCATTGGATGTACGGAGAATCACGGGCAGCACGCCAATTCCGGACTGGATACATTTCAGGTGACCATGGTTCTTGAGGGGCTGCGCCGCTACACAGCCAGACAGGGATACGAGTGTAATCTGGCATTTCCGCCTCTTCTTTACGGAGGACATCCCTATCACCACATTGGAATGCCGGGTACGGTGATTATGCCGGAGGAGGTTGTGAAGGAAACTCTGATTTACACCATGCTGGGTTTGTGGAACGACGGCTACCGGAAGATTATTTTTGTAAACAACCACGGACATTCCTGGATGCTGGAGTCTGCTATCCATGAGTTCTGCAAACGCTATCAGCTGCCGGGGATTTTCCGGACAGTAGAATGGCACCGGTCAGTGCGGGAGTTCTTTGTTCCGGTGGAGAATCATGGAGATTCTATGGATACGCCCTTTGTGCATGCAGACGAGGCGGAGACTTCCTGTGCCCGGCTGCTGTTCCCGGAGATGATTGATATGAGCGCTGCGGAAGAAGCGTGGCCGACCAGCTATCTTTTCCAGGATCACTACGACAATTCGGTAGATTCGGCTCACCGTCCTGCCAGATGGAGTGAGGGGGAGGGACACAGCGCTATTGAGCGCAATGGCACGCCTCAGGGTGTGGTAGGCAATCCCAGACTGGGAACGGCCCGGAAGGCCAAGAGACCCATTGCGGCGATTCTGAAGTTTCTCACGCTGATTCATGATGAGATCCGGGAGGCACTGCCGCCGGGAGTGGTGCCGCCGGTGGAGATGACGACCCTTCGGACAGCCGAAGAACTGGCGCCGTTCCTGAAAGAACCTCTCAGTGAAGGATGGAAATCCGTGGATCAGCTTCCGCGTATGGGGATTTTTGAAAGACTGTAAGGAAATTTCCATGTATACGCAGGCGAAAGGAGGTGTCGGTTCTTGGGACAGCAGACTTTGCTGGAAATAAGAAATCTGACAAAGGTGTTTCCCGGTGTGACGGCTGTGGATCATGTGAGCTTTGATATCCGGCCGGGAGAGGTTCACGTGCTTATGGGGGAAAATGGGGCGGGAAAGTCCACCCTTGTGAAAATGATTGCCGGGATTCATGGAATAGATGACGGGGATATGGTTCTGTCGGGAGAGGTTTACCGGCCGCAGAGCGTTCTCGATGCTCAGCGGCATGGAATCAATATGGTCCATCAGGAACTGAGCATGATGCCCAACCGGACCGTTGCTCAGAACATATTTGTGGGAAGAGAGCCTGTAAAGGGAAAACTGCTTAAACAGGTGGATCTTCGGAAGATGAATGAAGACAGCCAGGCACTGCTTGACAGGCTGGGAGTGAAGGTGAATGCCCAGACCCGGACAAAGGATTTGAGTATTGCATTGCAGCAGATGGTGGAAGTGGCCAAGGCGATATCTACAGACAATAAAATCCTGATTCTGGACGAGCCTACCTCAAGTCTGACTACGCCGGAGATTAAGGCGCTGTTTGAAATTGTCCGGCGGCTGAAAGAGGATGGCCTGGGGATTGTGTACATATCCCACCGCATGAATGAGATTTTTGAGATTGGCGACCGCATTACCATTATGCGTGACGGAAAGTATGTGGGAACCCGGCGGGTAAAGGAAACTTCCATTGATGAGATTATCAATATGATGATTGGGCGGAAGCTGGTACAGCTTTTTGACCGGACCTGGAATAAACCGGGAGAGATTCTGCTGGAGACAAAGGAGCTGACGGGGCTGCGTTTCCGGAACGTGAATATCCGGGTCCATGCCGGGGAGATTGCAGGCGTAGCCGGACTGGTGGGAGCCGGGAGAACCGAAGTGGCGAAAGCTGTTTTTGGAGTTGAACCTATTGAGGGCGGACAGCTGTTTTTTGCCGGAAAGGAGATTCTGGCAAAGGGACATTCGCCTCAGAAGGCCATCGCGGATGGGATTTCCTATCTGTCCGAGGATCGGAAGCAGGAAGGCCTGTTCCTGGAATTTTCCATTTCCGATAATATTGTTTCTGTGGCATTAAAGGATCTCTTTAAAAATGGACTGCTGAATCCGGCAAAGCAGAAAAAGACTGCGGACGAATATATGCAGAAGCTGTCCGTGGCGGCCGCAGATGCAGAACGCACGGTGGATACATTATCCGGAGGAAATCAGCAGAAGGTGTCTCTGGCCAAATGGCTGCTGACCCGTTCCAGAGTGTTTATTTTTGACGAGCCCACCAGAGGCATTGATATCGGCGCCAAGGCGGAGATTTATGCGCTGATGGATGAACTGGTGAGGAATGGAGCGGGAATTCTCATGATATCTTCCGAGATGACAGAGGTGTGCGGAATCTCAGACCGAATCTATGCCATGCACGACGGAGAGATTTCCGGGGAGCTGATCCGCGGAAGGGATACATTTACAGAGGATAATGTACTCGCTATTATGCTCCGGTCGGGGGGAGAAAGACATGAACTTCTGCCGGACAAAGAGGAGGAGGCATTACATGATAAAGGAGGAAGGTAAATGTCCGGCATGAACAGGGGAAAGGGTTTTATAAAAGGAATATCCGGTTCCATGTGGGCCGGAATCGGCCTGATTTTTCTGTTTGCGGTAGTGATTGAGAACTATCTGGGAGCAAGAAATGTCATGAACATCCTTCGGAACAGCTCGGTCCTTGTGGTAGTGGCTGCGGGAATGACCATGATCATTCTTCTGGGAGAGATTGATATGTCTGTGGGCGGTGTGATAACCATTGCCGCTACGTCAGCAGGCCTGTATCTGCAGTCTGTTGAGACGGTAACAATAGGAAATGTTCTGCTGGGCGTACTGATTTGTGCTGCAGTGGGACTGGCCTTTGGAATTTTCAACGGCTATATGATAGGAATCCGGAAATTTAACTACTGGCTGGTCAGCTTCGGCAGTATGAGTATGGGATTCGGACTGGCAAAGGGAATTACGAACGGCGGTGTACTGAGCGGTTTTGACACAAAATTCCGCTGGATTAGTATGGGAGAGGTGCTGGGACTCAGCATGTGCATTGTGTGGGCCCTGCTGATCTGCGCTGCAGTGCTCTTTCTTCAGTACAGGACCCGGTTTGGTCTGCATCTTTACGCCATCGGTGATTCAGAAGCCTGTGCCTTGAATTCGGGAATCAATGTGAGGAAGACCCGGTTTCTGGCATATGCGTTTTCCGGTCTTATGGCAGGACTGGCTGCCATGCTTCTCCTGGCCCGGACCAATTCGGCAGGGGCTGCGGTAGGAGAGGGGTATGAGTTCAATGCCATTGCGGCAGTTGTAGTAGGCGGCACGGCTATGGACGGCGGAAAGGGAGGCTTCAAGGGTACCATATTCGGAGCGGTCTTTATTTCAGCTATGAAGAATGGTCTTCAGCTGATTGGACTTAGCAATTATTGGCAGCAGGTGCTTCTGGGGGTAGTGATTATCGCAATTATTCTCTATGACGTGATCAGCACGAAGCTGCGTGTGAAGAAGAGTCTGAGGAGGGTTTACAGTGATGGCTGACAGATTTGACGTTCGATCCTTTCTGATAAAGGGCGCCAGAGTAATTGTGCTGATTCTGTTGTTTGTGGTGTTTTCGGCATTTACGGACAGCTTCTTTGGACTGAATAACTGGACGAATGTGGGAAATATCCTTCTTCAGGAGGCACCTTTTTACATTCTGCTGGCCCTTGGAATGACCATTCCCATGATTGTAGGCGGCATAGACCTGTCTATAGAGGCTAATATCTCTCTGTCCTCTTTCATCTGCGCCATGACCATTCAGGCTGTGGGAAATACTGGTGCGGGAATTCTGACGGGGCTGGCGGTGGGGCTTCTTATGGGCTTTATCAATGGAGTTTTGATTGCCAGGACAGGGCTTCCGCCTTTCGTGGCCACCTATTCCATGAACTGGATCGGCAAGGGAAGCGCTCTGGTTATTTCGAAGGGGGGACAGCTGAACGGTTTTGAGAATTTCCGGAATCTCTTTAATTCCTGGGAAGGCACTTATCTTTTGATGGCAGGGATCATTCTGGTAATGGCCTGGTTCCTGTATACAAAGACTGCCTTTGGCAGAGAGACCTACAGCGTGGGCTGTAATGCGGTAGCAGCGCGGATTTCCGGAATTAATTCCACAAAAATAAAGATTCTGGCATATATGGCCAGCGGTTTCATTGGAGCCATGACAGGAATGATGTATGTGGCCAAGCTTGGGGCCGCGGACCCTACACTGGGGAACGGATTTACCATCAAAGCCATTGCGGCAACCCTGATTGGAGGCGCATCTTTTAGGGGAGCTAAGAGCAGGGTATCCAACGCGCTGATTGGCGGACTGATTGTGGTGATCCTGAACAACGGGCTGATCCACATTGGCGTGCCGGGGGTATGGCAGGATTTTGCCCAGGGTTTGATTATAATTGCGGCGGTTTTGATGGAACGCATGTTAGAGAAACTGCAGACAGCCGAACCGAAGGTGCGGCTGCAGTAGATAAAAACGACTATATTTATCCAAAGGAGGAAGGAACATGAAAAAGAAGGTATGGGGACTTATTTTGGCAGCAGCAATGACTGCAGCGCTTATGGGATGCAGCAGCAAGGCACCGGCGGAGACGGAAATGCCTGAGGCGGAAGCACCGGTGGAACCAACGACAGAGGCGCCGGCGGAGGCTGAGAAACCAGAAGCAGAGGCGCCGGCACAGACACCGGCTGACACGGATGTAAATAATCTGGAGGGTAAGAAAATTGCGGTTCTGTTGAAGAGTTATACGGATATGTTCTGGGTAGAGGCTGCCAATGAGGCAAAGCTTCAGGGTGAGAAATACGGATGTGAGGTTGAGATTCTGGCTCCCACGGTTTCCAACAGCAATGAGGAACAGATTCAGCTCATCGAGAATTCGCTTGTGAGCCCGCCGGATCTCTATGTGATAGTTCCGGCTGACTCTGAGGGAATTGCACCTGCCATTCAAGCTGTCAATGACGCGGGAATTCCCATTGTGAATGTCAATACCAAGATTACAGATGAATCTGTTACCTATGATACCTATGTAAGCTGCAGCCAGTATGACCTGGGATATACCACCATATCCACAGCCATTGAGAAGATCGGCGGGGAAGGAAAGGCCATTATCATCTTCGGAAAACCCGGTGCCCAGACCTTCGTAGAGAGAAATGAAGGCGCGGAGGATGCGTTCAAGGAGCACGCCGGCTGGGAAGTGCTGGCCAATGAGATTGGAAAAGGAACCAGAAATGACGCAATGACAGTTATGCAGACACTCCTTACCAAGTATCCGGAAATCGATATGGTGTATGCACAGAACGGCGAGATGGCTCTGGGCGTGGTAGAAGCCATTAAACAGGCAGGCAGAACCGATGAGATTAAGGTGGCTGCGGATAACTGCAACAGTGAGATCTGCCAGGCCATTGAGGACGGATCTATTTACATGACCTATGACGACGGCGCCTGGGCGCAGATGGAAATGGGATTCAAGGCAGCCAACATGGTATTGGGCGGCGAGACGGTAGAGAAGACCTACTACTCGGATATTTATCTGGTGGATGCGGACAATGTAACGGAATATGCCAAGAGATATGAGGAGTAATAACAGCTGATAAATCCGGCAGAACAGGCAGGGAAAAGCCTGTCTGCACAAATAAAACAGGAGCAGTTGTATAAGGAGCAGAATATGAAGTGCAGTACATCGCTGTCGATTCAGTATGATAATAGTTTTTCGCCTTTTCCCGGAAGGGAATGGGTTCAGGGGCTTCAGTGGGTGAAAGATTCCGGCTTTGACGCAGTGGAGATCATAGTAAGCGATCCGGAGCTCCTGGATTGGAAAGCAGTGCAGAGAGAGCTTGGAAGACAGAATCTTTTGGTTTCCACAATCTCTACCGGCCAGGCGGCGGTTCTTGAGGGACTGTCCATGATGGCAGCCAGCCGTGAGATACGGGAAGCGGCATTGAAACGCCTTCGGGCGGATATTGATTTTGCAGTGGAGCTTGGGAGGCCTCATGTAACCATTGGACTGATCCGGGGCAGGGGCGGCAGTCTCTCCTTTGAGATGGAGCATTCTCTGCTGCTGGATTCCATGAAGAAGATTGGAGAATATGCGGCCCGCAAAGATATTATTTTGAATCTGGAGCCCATTAACCGGTATGAATGTGTTCATCTGAATACATCGTTGTCCGGACTTGCCTTCTTAGAAGAACTTGGGCGGCCGGAGCATGTGGGAATTCTGTATGACACTTTTCATTCCAATATCGAAGATGTGGATATGGCAGAGGCCATCCGGCAGTTAAAAGGGCATATTACCAATGTTCACATTGCAGACAGTAACCGACAGCTGCCGGGGGAAGGACATATCGATTTCTGCGTGATCCGGGAGGCTCTGGAGGAATCCGGCTATGAGGGGTATGTGGCGCTGGAGGTTTTGAACCGGCCCGGCGGACAGCATATCGTGGAGCGCGCAGGGACAAGTATCCGGGAGTTCTTCTAAGACTCTGTCAGAGACCGGGGGAAGGTATCGGCCCGCAGGCAGGAGAGGAAAGGGATTCCGGAACGTCAGTGTACATATATATCAGGAAAGGAAAGAGGCAGTATGCGGGAAATAAATTTTGATATTTCTGGAAAAGTTGTTGTCATTACAGGGGCAGGCGGTATTATCTGCGGCGTAATGGCAAAGGAGATGGCAAAAAGGGGAGCAAAGACTGCTCTGCTGGATGTTTTTGCAGAGAACGCGCAGAAGACTGCGGACGAGATCTGCGAGAGCGGCGGTACGGCCATCGGGGTGAAGGCCGATGTCTTGGATCGGAAAAGCCTGGAAGAGGCAAGGGACGTAGTAATGGAAAAATTCGGAACCATTGACGTACTGATCAACGGCGCTGGTGGAAATAAGAAGGAAGCAACCGTTTCCAAGGAGCTGGATTTCTTTCATCTGGACACAGAGGCTTTTAAGTGGGTCTTTGATCTGAATGTCACAGGGGCGGTGCTGACTACCATGGTATTTGGAGAGATTCTGGCCAGACAGGGACACGGCAGTGTTATCAATATCGCTTCTATGGCAGCGTATCATCCCCTGACCAATACCGTGGCTTACTGCGGAGCCAAGGCGGCCGTTGCCAACTTTACCGAGTGGATGGCAGCGCATTTTAACCAGAATTACAGCAAAGAGATCCGGGTAAATGCCATTGCGCCTGGCTTTCTTCTGACCACACAGAATCAGTTCCTGATGCAGAAAGAAGACGGAACGCCCACGGACCGGGGGCAACGGGTGCTGAATAAAACCCCCATGGGACGTTACGGCGAGCCGGAGGAGATGGCGGGACCGGTGATCTGGCTGTGCTCTGAGGCGGCTTCCTTTGTAAATGGCGCAGTGATACCTGTGGACGGCGGTTTTTCGGCCTGCTGGGGGATTTAAGCTGAGGGATACTGGGCAACTGGAATAAAAACAGCAGTATCGCGGAAGCGCATAGAACAATTTACAGACATATGCAATATGGCTGGAAAT
>CATJHO010000079.1 GCA_949740535.1 uncultured Lachnospiraceae bacterium | reverse complement strand
TCCTCGGAAATAACATAGGGAACCATCGCATAGAGATACTTTAAGAATGGCCTGCTGAATACGCCCCGCTCATAGGCATACTTTTGATATCCGGCAAGCACGCGGGCGTCCTTTACCTCCACACAGACACAGCCGCCCATGATGCGGACCTCTCTGATGCGCTCATCTGAAAATCCATCCATTTCCCGCCGTGTAATTTCCTCAATCCGGCGGATTTTTGCCATATAATCCTGTGTCTCAAAAAGTTCGATGGACTTGAGCGCCACGCTGCAGGCCAAGGCATTTCCCATGAAGGTAGGACCATGCATCAGGGCATGCTCCGGATTGTCATCGTAAAAGCCCTGGAATACCTTCTCACTGGCAACGGTAACAGCATGACCCATGTATCCTCCGGTCAGCGCTTTTCCCAGAACCAGTATGTCCGGCAGAACCAGGTCAGCTGCAAAGCGGTTTCCGGTACGGCCAAAGCCTGTTGCCACCTCATCAAAAATTAACAGCACGCCGTACTTATTGCACAGCTCCCTGGCTCGTTTTAAAAAGGAAATGTCATACATGCGCATTCCGCCCGCTCCCTGCAGAAGCGGCTCTACGATAAAACAGTTCAAGCGGCTGTGATACGCCTCAAAGGCCTGCTCCAATGCCTCGATCTCGGTGGGAATGTGTACCACATATCTGCTGGGACCGTAAGCATTCAGGACAAAATGATAATCCTCGTCATCTCCGGCCTCCATGGTCTTAAAGGTATCTCCGTGATAGGCGTGGTTCAGGGCAAGAATCATGGTCCGTTCCTTTTCCCCGCGGTTCATGTAATATTGAAGGGCCATCTTCAGCGCAACCTCTACTGCCACGCTTCCGGAATCCGAAAAAAAGGAATAATTTAAATTCCCCGGCAGAAAGTCCGCCAGCTTTTCCGCCAGCTTCTGCACCGGTTCGTGGGTCAGGCCTCCCAGCATCACGTGGGAAAATTTCTCCACCTGAGAGATAACTGCCTGGTTCAGCACTGGATGCTTGTAGCCGTGGATAACACTCCACCAGGAAGACACGGAATCGATCAGCTTCTGATCTTCCGTGTACAGGTAAACACCCTGGGCATCGATGATTTTATACGGGGCTTTCATTGTTTTCATCTGTTCATATGGATACCAAATCATTTTTGCTCCTATTCCAGTTCCGCAGTACCTTCCCTACACCTCTGTTACAGAAGTATTTCCGGCCGTTTACTTCCGTCCGTAAATCCTTCTGAGGTTTCGTACAGGCACTGCTGTTTTTGTTTCCGGTTCCCCAGTACTCGTAATTTATGTATACAGCGCCTTTAGTTCCTCTGCGGAAATATCAAGTTCTGTACTGCCATCCCGGACACAGGCAGCCACCTTAACTCCGGTCAGGTGCCTGCACATTTTCAGATTATCCTCATGCATCACATTTCCCGGTTCAAAATGGTTGAATATAATTCCTTTCAGGGGAATATCATGCTCCTTCATATAGAATGCAGTCAGTCCTACACTGTTGATGGTGCCCAGTCCTGCATCTGCCACAAGGAGACAGCCCGCGCCGCACGCTTTTATGATGTCAGGAAGCCAGAGCTCTCCTTCGTCAAAACAGATGGGGCACAGAATTCCGCCGGATCCTTCCAGCGTAATGTACTCATACTGGTCCAGCACCTTCGAAAAGCCCTCCAGTACTGCTTCCATCCGAACTGGGTTACCCTCTATTTGGGAAGCAAGGTGGGGAGAAACAGCCATTTCATAGAGGTAAGGACACATTTCTTCCAGAGGCTGGCTGATTCCCGACATTTTCTTTACAAAGAGCGCGTCTCCAGGAATCAGTTTTCCATCCGCCTGCCGCTCATTTCCGCTCATGGCCGCCTTGTAATAGGCGCTTCTGCTTCCGCTTTCTCTCAGCTTTTTTACAATCAGACCGGAGATATAGGTCTTTCCAACGTCCGTCCCTGTCCCGACGACAAACAGTATCTTACTCATTTTCCATACCTCACTTCGTAACCAAGCTCTGCCAGAAGCTTACGGTCTGTCTCTACCGAAATACCTGCCGTTGTCAGCATATCGCCGGAAATAGCTGCATTGGCCCCGGACTGGAAACAGCTCTTTCCTTTGTCCGGCAGGAGTCCCCGCCCTCCGGCCAGCCGGATCGAGGCGTCCGGAAGAATGAATCGATAGACAGCTGTAAGCCTGCACATATCTTTTGCCGTCAGCTTTTTGTTTTTCCCAAAGGGTGTACCCGGAATGGGATTCAGCATGTTCACCGGCACGCTCTTGATTCCAAGCTCCCGCAGAGTAAAAGCCATATCAATCCGATCCTCGACGGTTTCTCCAAGCCCCATAATGCCGCCGCTGCACACAGAAAGTCCTGCTGCCTGAGCGGCCCGGATGGCTTTGATCTTATCTTCAAACGTGTGGCTTGTACATACATTGGGAAAATTCCGCCGGGAAGTCTCCAGATTATTGTGAACCCGTGTCACCCCTGCTGCCTTTAATTTTCCATACTGTTCCTCATTTAAAAGACCAAAAGAAATACAGACGCTGATACCTGTTTCCCTGCGGATCTGCCGTACCGTACCGCACATCTTTTCTACTTCCCGGTCAGACAGCCGTTTTCCTGAGGTGACAATGGAATAGCGGAGCACACCCTGTTCCTCATTTTTCCTGGCCTGCGCCAGAATCTCCTCTGTGGAAAGCAGGGGATATTCTTCTGCTCCCGTATGGTTGTGGACGGACTGGGCACAAAACCGGCAGTTTTCTGAACACCGCCCGCTTTTTCCATTGATAATTGTGCAGATATCAAATCCATTTGAGCAGAAATAAGCCCGGATTTCGTCTGCCTTCTCACACAGCTCTTCCAGACGCTGTCCATAAAGCCAGCGGGCTTCTTCTCTGGTAATCTCCCCGCCCTCCATCACTTTCTTTCCCAGGCTTTCGATATTCATTTTATAATCTCCCTTCTTTCATCAGCGGAATCAGCCTTTTACCCAGAACTGCTCCGACAATACACAGAAAAATATCTCCGGGAACGGCCAGCAGAAAGCAGTACAGGAACAGGGGCCAGATTCCAATAGGACTGTTCAAATAAAAGTTACTGATCAGGTAGTAATACACCATTCCAAAAAGGTAGACAATTCCCAGTCCTGCAAAATTGGCAGCTAAAAGCAGTTTGTAATCAGGCCGGTTTCCCCTCTCCGCTATGGTTCCTGTGACAAAGGCTCCCACCGCAAATCCGATGATATAACCGAAGCTTGGCTGGAAAATGTAGCCGATTCCGCCTCCCTGGGTAAAAACCGGCACCCCTGCCAGTCCCAGCGCTATGTAAATGCACACCGCAGACCCGCCTCTTTTTCCGCCCAGAAGCAGGCCTGCAAGCATGGTAAATAAAAACTGCAGGGTGAAGGGAACCACCGGAATGGGGATTTTGATAAACGCTCCTACAGAAATCAACGCTACGAACATGGCGCTTAAAATCATCATTTTTGTCTTTTGATTTGTCAAATTATGCCTCCTCTTTGGAAATTCAGGAGCAGGCCATGATACCGGCTGTCCTGTTTCCTTTATGCTGAATGTGTTTGCTGTTGGAGACAAATATACCATGTTGCGCCACAATAGTCAACCTTTATTAAAAATTAGTTGACTATTAGCAGGCACCTTTACTGCTGTATGAGATCTGAAACTTATATTTTTATTCTTTCATCCAAATGGTTATTCCCTTTCTTAAGGCAACCTTCCCAAACTTTGCCATCTGCTGGCTGCTGTTTCCTTTCTGCTGTTTTAAAGTATAGATCTTTTTAACCTTAAATCCAAAATCCTCAGCCAGCGCACAGCTCAGAAAATCTACGGGAATCACTTCTCCTCCATATCGGACATTATCATTCACAAATGCGGCCATCGCTCCCTTTTTGCAGAGTCTGTACAGCTCCGCAAATACAAAGCCCAATTCGGTAAAGTACCCCTCAACCATCCGGATCACGCCATGATTGTTCAGATCTCCATTTTCCTTCCGTCGATTCAAAGCTTCTATCACTTCTTTCAGAGCTCTGTTACTTTCAATTGTTTCTTTTATGTATTTAAATCTGCCGGCCTGATCAATGGATTGGTAGAATTTCTCTAAATCATTCATCTTAGAACGGCTTTCAACCGTACAGGCCAGCAAGTCCTGCCTCATTTTTTTTACAGCCTCTTCCCCAAGCCCCAGATAAACCAATTCTAACGCGTATGTTCTTGTGTAATCATACCGATTGCAATATGGCGGAGACGTAATGACTCCATTCAATATTCCGTCTTTGAGTTTCGGGATTTCATAAAGAACGCTGTTCTCAACAAAACGGATTTGAGCCTCATCGACTTCCAGAGAATTTTCCTGTATGGTTTTTATATCATCCAGCACATGCGCCAGTTCTCCTGCAATGGTTTCTTTTATATTTCCAATCTCTGCCCGTACATACTTTTGGGGCAGAAGCTTCTGCCCTTTTTCCGCTCTCTTTCTATTTGTCTCTATCACCTTCCCGGATCTGCAGTCCCAGCTCAGATACTGACCGGACTTGCTGGTATAGCTGCATCGTTCAAGGGAATTAATAATACAAAGTGTAAGAAGATTTTTGGCATCGTCAGAATAGGAGCTGTTCTCATTCCACTCTCTTATATATTGGAGAAACGATTCCGTTTGTTCCGGATACGCATCCTGCGTAATATTTATGTATTCCGTTTTTCCTTCATATCCCTCTGGTGTATTTAAACGTTCCACATCCTGAAGAAGGTTTGTAATTTCCTGAATGTTATAGCAGTACACTGCTTTTTTGGCTTTAACAACAACAGAAGAAAGAGGCATAATATCATATCCTATGCTGTTTATTCCACGCATCCGGCATACCAGCCCCGTTGTTCCAGATCCCAAAAACGGATCCATGATCCAATCCCCTTTTTGAACCCCCATTTCGTCCAGCAGTATATTAACCAGATCTGCCGAAAAACCCTCTTTATACTTTAACCAGCTGTGCAGAGCATCTTTCTTGCTTAATTGATAGCTGACACTCTTTCTGCTGAATTTATCTGTTATTTCTAAATACGCTGCATATCCTTCTTCTAATTTTTTTCGCTCTTTCTCATTACACAGTCCCCCGGCAGAAAACTGCTCTACCAAAAATCCATCGAACGACTCCTTAAATGAATCTGACTCTCTCATTTCTGCCTCCATGGGTCAAATACTTAAGATCCAATTACAATATTCCGTCAGCTGATTAGGATCGGTAAGATTTGCGGCATTGCTTAATGTTCCATTCTTCAACTGCGCATAAATTTCTTCCGCCATGGCATGCTCGATTGCCGCGCCCACAAAGGATGTTTTCACATTATAACCGGCATTTGTGAAACCCGTTCTGATACGCTCCAGCGCAGTATTCGCGGTTTTCCAATGCTCGTCAGCCCCTGCCGGATCAATTCCGCCCTTAAGTTCTCCCAGCATCAAAACCCTGTCGGCAGCTTTTACTATTTTTCCTTTTGCATAT
>CATJHO010000078.1 GCA_949740535.1 uncultured Lachnospiraceae bacterium | reverse complement strand
GGGCTTTGCTCCCTCCTCCCCCGCCTGGGTCGCCGCCCGTCCCCGGATCGCGGCTCCCCGGCGGGCCAGCTTGGAAAGCCGCTCCTGCAGCTTCTCGCGGTCAAAGTCAGAGGTGGTCTCCTCGATCTGCGCACGGATCTGGCCGATTCTCTGCTCGATCTCTGTCTTGTCTCCGGCGCCGTCTGCAATGATGGTGTTCTCCTTCTGAACCTTTACAGACTTGGCAGTTCCCAGCATATCCAGAGTTGCTTCTTTAAGCTCCAGACCAAGCTCCTCGGAAATCACCTGGCCGCCGGTCAGAATTGCGATGTCACGAAGCATCTCTTTTCTTCTGTCGCCATATCCCGGAGCCTTCACACCCACTACCGTAAAGGTTCCACGAAGCTTATTCATAACCAGCGTAGTCAGAGCCTCGCCCTCGATATCCTCTGCAATAATCAGAAGCTTCCGGCCGGTCTGTACAATCTGCTCCAGAAGAGGAAGGATCTCCTGAATGTTGGCAATCTTCTTGTCAGTAATCAGAATATAAGGATCATCCAGAACCGCTTCCATCTTCTCCATGTCGGTTGCCATATAAGCGGAAATATATCCCCGGTCAAACTGCATACCCTCTACCAGATCCAGCTCTGTCTTCATAGTCTTGGACTCTTCAATGGTAATAACGCCGTCCTTGGAAACCTTCTCCATAGCGTCCGCAACCATATTTCCTACTTCGTCATCTCCGGAAGAAACAGCAGCCTCTCTTGCGATCTGATGCTTGCCGTTTACCTTGCTGCTCATGCCTGCAATGGCCTCAACTGCAACATCCGTAGCCTTCTTCATGCCCTTTCTAAGAACAATGGGGTTAGCTCCTGCTGCCAGATTCTTCATGCCCTCATGAATCATCGCCTGTGCCAGAACCGTCGCCGTTGTGGTGCCGTCGCCTGCCACATCATTGGTCTTGGTAGCAACTTCTTTCACCAGCTGAGCGCCCATGTTCTCAAAGGCATCCTCAAGCTCAATCTCCTTGGCAATGGTCACACCGTCGTTGGTAATCAGGGGAGCGCCGTACTGCTTGTCGAGTACCACATTTCTTCCCTTGGGTCCCAAAGTCACCCGAACCGTATCCGCCAGTTTATTTACACCTGTCTCCAGTGCGGTTCTTGCTTCCACACCGTATTTAATTTCCTTTGCCATTTCAAAACTCCTCCAGTCTTATTTGTTTATTTCCTTAACAGCTAAAATTCTCAGGCCCCAAAGGGCCTTCGTTACCGGTTCTGTTTATTCTACAATTGCAAGAATATCATTCTGCTTTACAATGATATACTCCTCGTCTCCCAGCTTCACCTCATTGCCCGCATACTTGGAATAGATTACCTTGTCGCCTTCCTTCACATGCATCGTCACTTCTTTTCCGTCCACCATTCCGCCAGGTCCTACTGCAATAACTTCTGCCTGCTGGGGCTTCTCCTGAGATTTGCTTGCCAGAATAATGCCGGACGCCGTCGTCTCTTCTGCTTCAAACTGTTTCAGTACAACTCTGTCACCCAATGGTACTAACTTCATTTCTATTCCTCCTTAGATTGAATCTCCTCTTTTATTATTAGCACTCATTTCAATCGAGTGCTAACTTACGGGTATTATATTAAAACTTTCCTATTTATTTGTCAACACATTTTATACTTTTTTTATATTTATTTTTATCTTTATCACAATTTTCACCCAAAATAAAAAAGATCCCCAGGCCGCCCCAGGGATCTTCTCTTTTTACACAATGAAATTTCTACACACCTAACTGCTCCAGCACATGCTCCACTGTAAGCCCATATTTCTCCTTCACCGCCTTAAGGGATCCGGATTCCGTAAACACATCTTCCACGCCTACCCGCTTCAAAACCGCGTGTTTTGGCATATCACAGAGGATCTCCGCCGTCAGGCCGCCAAGACCGCCGATAACTGAATGATTCTCAACCGTCACCATCCGTTTCACCTGTCCGGCAATCCGCCGGATGCAGTCCGCATCCACCGGCTTCACCGAAAACACATTGACCAGCTTTCCTTTAAGTCCCCTCTCCCGGCAGGCTGCAAAGCTCTGCATCGCCAGATCTGCCGTGGATCCTTCATAGAGAATGGCAAAATCATCACCCAGGTCCTCTGTCATGACTGCCTTTCCCATCTCCATCTGCCCCTTTGCGGGAATATCAGGAACCACATCTCTGGCACAGCGGATATACACGGGTCCCTGATGAGCAAGAGCCAGCTTCACTGCCTGGCGCAGCTCCTCCGGATTAGAGGGAGAGAGCACCCGCAGGTTTGGAAGGACCCGCATCAGGGCCAGATCCTCGTCCGCATGGTGGGTTGCACCGTCAAAGCTTCCGTCCATACCCGGATGGGTCGCGATCAGCTTCACATTGAGATTGGCATAACAGATCTGCCGCAGCTGGGTCCAGCAGGTACCGGACACAAAAATCGCAAAGTTTACATAAAAGGGAATCTTCCCCTCCGATGCCATTCCTGCCGCAATGGACATGGCGTTCTGCTCCGCAATCCCGGATTCAAAAAAGCGTTCCGGAAAAACCTCCTGAAATTGATTGGTGGTGGTGGATTTGGCCAGGTCACTGTCTATGACATAGAGATCCGGATGTTCTTTCCCCGCTTCTATCAATACGGTTCCCACCAGTTCCCGCAGGGTAATCTTTTTATACTCCATGGACAAGCGCCTCCTCTTCCTTTGTCAAATCCTGCATGGCAATGCCGTACTCTTCATCCGTCAGTCCGCTGGAATGCCACTTGGGAACATGCTCCATAAAGCTGACCCCTTTTCCTTTTATTGTATTGGCAAGGATCAGAACCGGCATTCCCTTTACGTTCTTGGCTTCCTCAAGGGCAGCCAGAATCTCTTCCATATCATGTCCGTCAATCTCAATCACATGATAGTTAAAAGCCTTCAGCTTCTCTCCCAGCGGCTCCAGATTGATAATCTCGTTGGCGGGATGACTGGAAGACAGCTTGTTGTAATCCAGAATCAGCACCAGATTGTCAAGTTTATAGTGGGCGGCGCACATCATGGCCTCCCACATCTGTCCCTCCTGCATTTCCCCGTCTCCGGCAATGGCATAGACCTTGTGGGGATCTTTTTCCTGTTTCTTCACCACCGCCATTCCCACTGCCATGGAAAATCCCTGTCCCAAAAGGCCGGTTGTGGCATCAACCTCAGGAATATCACAGGTGTAGGGGTGTCCCTGAAGTCTGGAATTGATCTGCCGGAAGGTGGGGAATAATTCTTCTTTCACGATCCCTTTTTCCGCAAGCTCCGCATAAACGGCCGGAACTGCATGACCCTTGGAAAGGACAACTCTCGTACGTCTGCTTTCTCCAAAGTCCACTTCGTTTTCATAGATGGCTGTCAGAAGGTCAATGACGGAAAGTGCTCCGCCCACATGGCCCACACCAGCCCGGTATACCATTTCCACAATCCGCTTCCGGTTCCGGTTTGCAATCAGCTTCAACTGCCCTGCGTCTTTCATTACAGATTTCCTCCCTTGCTTCACTTACCACTTTCCAAGTGCTTTACCGATAAAGTTGAATACAATACCAATCAGGTTAAAGTCTGTCTCCGGGAAACTGCTTCCTGAGAGTCCCACGCTGGTCAGAATACCGTAAATTACAGCTGGTCCTACGGAAATCAGAACACCCGTCACAAACGCTCCCAGTACACACCCTTTCCAGCCGCCCCTGGCATTTCCAAATACACCTGCGGTCGCACCAATAAAGAAGAAAGGAATTGCCACAGGAATCATCACCGTCGTCTTCATGGCCGCCATAATAAACATGCAGATCAGGCCTGCCGCATAGGCGGAGATAAAGCCAAGCACCGTAGCTGTGGGTGCATAGGGGAATACCACCGGGCAGTCCAGAGCCGGTTTGGCGCCAGGGATGAATTTCTCCGTAATACCCACAAAAGCAGGAACGATTTCACCCAGAAACAGGCGGACACCCGTAATGATTACATACAGACCGCCGGTAAAGGTCAGGGTCTGCATCAACGGCCATACCAGCCAGTGGGTTCCCCCTGCCAGAGGTTCTACCGCTGCTCTTCCTGCCACAACGGCCGCAATATAGTAAATAATGCCGATGGACAACGATACAGACACAATATAATCCTTAAACATGGAAAGCCATCCGGGCAGATTGATATTCTCCGTACTGTCTTTTGGATCTCCCACCTTGCTCCCCAGCCATCCGGAAAGAGCGTAAGCCAGGGTACAGTAATGTCCAATGGCAATCTCATCACTGCCTGTCACGGCCCGCATAGATTTCTGTGCAATGGCAGGATACAGAGCCGCTGCAAATCCGTGAATCACAGAACCAATAAGGATTGCTGCCACATCAGACAGCCCAAGAGCCTTCAGCATAATCGCCAGAAGTGCGGACAGGAACAAGCTGTGGCCGCCTGTCAGGAAAATAAATTTAAACTTTGTTAATTTTGCAATAATCAGGTTGCACAGGAAGCCTCCCACCATAATCAGCGCAATTACCATAGGGAACAGGGTCTGAGCCTGAGCAGTAATTGCTTCGGAAATCGGCGTAACGCCTTCCAGGCCGAAGGCCGTTACAAACAATGTCTGAAAGCCGTTCAGCGCCCCCTGTGCTGCAGAAGAACCAATACCAAAAATCAAAAACCCTACAATGGTCTTAATGGTTCCGGCAATTACTTTCTCTGCCGGCTTCTTCTGAATCAGAAGACCCACCAGAGCCAAAAGACCTATTAACAGGGATGCCTCACCCAAAATGTCATAAACTACGAATTGTAATACTGCCATTACAACTCCCCCTTTCTAATTCTCTCTTTTGTCAGTTCAGCTGTGCAAAATATTTATCCAGCTCTTTTTCCAAAAACTCCATATCCATAATGTCTTTCACACCGATGATATATGCTTTGGAGCCTTTAAACTCGTCGATGAGATCTTCCATCGTGATGATCACATCCACATTCTGCTGTCCTGCAAAACCGCTGAATGCATCATGGGTTACATCCAGAGGATAGTTCTTTTTATCAATCAGCTTATCCACTTTGATTTTCAGCATCATAGAACTTCCCATACCGGTTCTGCACATAATCAGGCATTTCTTTGTCTGCATGGCTTCTTCCTCCCTTCTTTCATTTATTTTTATCTGTCTTCCAGAAGCAGCGCTGACTATCTGCCGCTTTCATTGGCCTTAATGTAGGACACAATCTCGGATGATTCTCCGGCTGTTTCCAGCACATCCATAAATTCCTTCCGCTCCAGAAACTCCGCCAGATCCTGCAGCGCTCCCAGATGGGAATTGGCATCTGTAGTGGCCAGCATAAAAAGGTACTTCACCGGATCATTGGAAGGATTTCCGAAATTCACCGGCGAGGACAGCCGTACAAAGGACATGGCCGTCCGGTTGACACCTGCCTTATTGGTTGCATGGGGAAGGGCAACTCCCTTGGTAATTACAATGTAGGGTCCCACCTCTTTTACGCTGTCGATAACCGCCTGAATATAGACCTCGGTAATGTCTCCTGCCGCCGCCAGCGGTTCTCCTGATTTTCGAACGGCATCCTCCCAATCCGTACAATCCGCATTCAGACGGATACTCTGCTCATTCAGCAGTTCACTTAACATATATGGTTTCTCCTCTTTCCTTAATTTTTTCTCTTTGGGAATGTCATTAATTTTACGTTTCAGCACCTCCTCCTGTCCCTTACCTGAATAATTCCGGAGCAGATATTCCAGCCATCTGGCCGTATCACTCCATTCCCCGCTGGCCTCTGCCGGTTTTTCAATATCAAAACCCAGATCCAGAAGCTGTTTGCCGATTCTTACGATATCGTCCCGCCGAAGCAGCGGACTTACACAGACAAAGCTGTGGAAGGTCTTAAGGGGAACCGTTGAGATAATCAAATCTACAGACTGCTTTTTCAAAAAATTCTCCAGCTGATGTTCTGCAAGAGCGCCTGTTATATTTAAGCGGAACTTTTTCTGGAGTCCCGCAACTACCAGCTCCGCCGTTCCCATGCCGGTGGCACAGACCACAGCCACATCCGCAAGACGCCCGGTATTCTGCTTTCTCCGGTAAAGAGCTGTGGCAAAATGCAGTAAAATATAAGCAATCTCATCATCACTGGCAATGATGATCTCTGGTTTCAATTCCACGCAGAGCATATGACGGATAATCTCATAGAGCTGCGGATAGCTTCCTATCAGCTCCTCTTTCAACGGATTTTCCAGAAGCATTCCGCTCTTCTTCCGGTAAACACATACGTTCATATGCTGAAGCAGACTCTCATACAGCCGTCCATCCCCGGACAGATCGCATCCCAGCTTCCTGCTGACCCCGGAAATCAACCGGATGCAGTAATACTCCAGGGGAACATCCCCTGCGGCTTCCCGGCGGATTGCATCGCTGGATTTGGCGCCGATATGCAGAGCCACATAGTGAATCTCTGTTTCGGGAAGCTGAATCCCAAACACTTCATTCACGTTCCTGACAATCCTGTCCGCCATCCGGTACTGAACACTGTCCTTGGAAGCCATCGGCTTTTGGAGCAGTTCGCCGTACTGGCTGTCTGTCCGAAACCGCTCAATAGATAAAGCAATATGAAGCACAAGACCTTCATAAGCGATGTCTGCCAGATAAATGGAAAACTGTTCCTCTACCTCTATGACAATTTCCCGGATGTATTCCAAATCTCTTTCCTGAAACCACTGAGAATAAGCTGACTGCAAAGAGCGCTCATCCATGGCCTTCCAGGCCGTCAGATCCCGGATGATCTTGGCCAGATATCTCCGCCGCTCTGCCTCCTCTGCTTCCACATGGATTCCCTTTCCCCGGCTGCTGACAAAGCGGATCTCATTTTTCCGGCAGTATTCTTTCAGCGCCACAATATCCTTATTTACCGTTGCTCTGCTGACAAAATACTTATCTGCCAGATTCTGAATGGTACTTCCGCCGCTGCTCCAGCACAGATCAAAAAGCATCAGCAGCATACGCTCTTCACCGCTCAGCCGGTCTGTATAAAAATCTCTTACATTCAGATTGGCCGCTTCTCTTATCCGCTCCTGATCCGCCGCTTTCACACTGGCAATCTTATTGTTGACCCGGATACATTCAGCTCCAAACTCTTTCTGCAGATGTTCATTCAAAATCTCAATGTCATACCGCACCGTCCGAAGATGGATGGAGAAAAGCTCCGCTATTTTGGACATATCCATATGGCCGTCATCTGACAGCATTTTTAATTCATACTTTTGTCTGATATTCATATCCTCTACCCTTATTTCATTATCCCAGCTTTACACTTTTTATCAAGTTTAACAATTTTCACTAAAAATCCGGGCAATTATATACATTATTGTACAAAGACCGGCCTTCTATACCTGCCCGGTCCCTCCCTTCCAAAACGCAGAAAACCGATATCACAGTTCAGGGGAAAACCCTGTCTGCAATATCGGTTTTCTTATTCTTAATTATGATCTGCCTTACATATCCGCCATTTCTGCCGTATACAGAATAAATCCTAGCTTTTCTTCAGCTTCGCAAGCTCGTCAAATACCACATCATTTACAACCTTGATGTATGTCCCCTTCATTCCGGAAGACCGCGACTCAATCACACCGGCACTCTCAAACTTCCGCAGTGCATTGACAATCACGGATCGGGTAATTCCCACGCTGTCTGCAATACGGCTGGCAACCAGAATCCCTTCATTTCCCTTCAGCTCTTCAAAAATATGGGTAATGGCTTCCAGCTCTGAGAAGGATAACGTACTGATAGCGGATTTTACGATCTGGACCTTCCGCTTCTCTTCCTCGTTCTCCTCATTGACCGAACGCATCATCTCAAGCCCCACTACCGTAGTGCCGTACTCACTGAGAATGATATCATCAATGTCATACTGCTCTTTATACTTGTACAAAAAAAGCGTTCCCAGCCGTTCTCCCGCAATATCAATCGGCGTAACGATCGCCTGATAATCCTGGACATTTTCTGACACAAAGCCCAGCGTCTGTAAGTTCACATTTTCCTTTGTGGACAGGATTCCAAGAAGCCGTTCATTCAGGGCTCCATCAATATGTCCGCCTACCTGTCCGGAAATCAGTTCCTGAATCTCCTCCACTCCTTCACAGCAGCTCACACCAAGAACCTTGCCTTTCCTGCTGAGCACCAGAATATTGGAGTCCAGAATATCCGTCAAGACCTGGCAGATATCATTGAATACAACCTTGCTGGAATTGTTATTGTGAAGCAGTTTGTTAATCTTTCTGGTTTTGTCCAATAATTGTACGCTCACCCGCATCCCTCCTTTTGTATAAATATTAATAAAGTAAAAGCGGCTGGCCTTTTGGCCGCCGCTTGTTCCAATTCATACCCACATTCACGAACACTTATGCAAACCCTGCCAGGCACAAATTGCAACAAACGTGAAACCCTTGTCCACTACCCTCTTCCGACATGAATACACAGCCGGAAGAGAGTAAAAGTACTCTCATACAAGCAAAACAGTAAATTCTCTAATATTCGTTATACTAGCATAAGTTTTCGAACTTTTCAATCTTTTTTTGAAACTTTCAGTTCAGTCAGCGGAATACTTTATAATTCCAACGGTGCGGCTGATATCCACCCTGTCAAGCTTTGTCTTTTTCTCTCTCCTCCCGATATCCACACCCCTCTCCCGCGCAGACCAGCTTATTCCCTTTCTCTACCATATAGCTTCCGCACTTGGGACATTTCTTCTCCGAAGGCTTCTGCCAGGACATAAAATCACAGTCCGGATGGTTCTCACAGCCATAGTACTTCCGCCCCTTCTTCGTTTTGCACAGTACCACTTCCGCTCCGCACTTGGGACAGGCAGTTCCAATCTTCTCCAGATAGGGCTTGGTATTCCGGCAGTCCGGAAATCCGGGGCAGGCCAGGAAGCGTCCGTGAGGACCGTATTTTATGACCATATTGCGGCCGCAGAGATCGCAGACCACATCTGTAACCTCATCCTCAATCTTCACTTCCTCAAGCTCTTTCTCTGCCGCCTGAACTGCCGCGTCCAGATCCGGATAGAAATTCTCCACTACTGTCTTCCAATTGACGGTTCCCTCTTCCACGCAGTCCAGAAGCCCTTCCATATTGGCCGTAAAGTCCGATTCTACAATGGTGGGAAAGGCTGTTTTCATCATGTGATTTACCACCTCGCCCAGCTCGGTCAGATAAAGATTCCGGTTCTCCTTGGACACGTAACGGCGGGCAATAATCGTGGTAATGGTTGGCGCATAGGTGCTGGGGCGTCCGATTCCCAGCTCCTCTAATGTCTTCACCAGCGCAGCCTCCGTGTAATGAGCCGGCGGCTGGGTAAAGTGCTGCTGGCTGTCCAGAGACTGCAGCTTAAGCGCCGTGTCTTTATTAAGCCCTTTTAACAGCTGGCTGTTCTCCTCTTTTTCTTCTTCCTGCACATACACAGCCATAAAGCCGTCAAAGGCCAGGCGGGAAGCTGACAGGGTAAAGCGGTATGCTCCACCGTCAATCTTTGCAGAGGAAGTCTCATAACGGGCCTCTGCCATCTGGCTGGCCGTAAACCGCTTCCAGATCAGCTGATAGAGACGGAACTGGTCTCTGGTCAGGGATTCTTTAAGATCTGCCGGAGTCCGGGAAATATCCGTAGGCCTTATGGCCTCATGGGCATCCTGAATCTTCTTTCCGCTTTTCCCGGCAGCTGTTCCTGTAGAAATATATTTTTCTCCATACTGCTCTCCAATATAGGCTTTTGCACTCTTCTGCGCCTCCTCCGAAATCCGGGTGGAATCTGTACGCAGATAGGTGATCACGCCTGCCGTTCCATTCCCCTTAATATCAATTCCCTCATAGAGCTGCTGCGCCAGACTCATGGTCTTCTGAGGTGAAAAATTCAGGGTTTTGGATGCTTCCTGCTGCAGCGTGCTAGTGGTAAAGGGCAGCGGCGCTTTCTTAATCCGCTCACCCGTCTTCACCTCCGCAACATGAAAGGAAACACCGGAAAGGCCGGAAAGTATCTGATCCATTTCCTCCTTGGAACCAATGGTCATCTTCTTTGACTTGGTTCCATAGAATTTGGCCTGAAGAGGCTTTTTGCTGCCCTCCGCCTGAAATCCGGCCTCCAATGTCCAGTACTCCTCAGGAATAAAGGCATTGATCTCTTCCTCCCGGTCAGCAATAAGCCGCAGCGCCACTGACTGCACACGGCCTGCACTTAAGCCCCGCTTTACCTTGGCCCAGAGAATGGGGCTGATACGATAACCCACCATCCGATCCAGCATCCGTCTGGCCTGCTGTGCATTGACCAAATCCATATCAATCTCTCTGGTATTCTTTAAAGCATCTTTCACTGCCGTCTTCGTAATCTCATTAAAGGTAATCCGGTACATTTTCTTCTCATCCAGATTCAGGGCTTTGGAAAGGTGCCAGGAAATAGCCTCTCCTTCCCGGTCCGGGTCGGTTGCCAGATAGACCCGGTCTGCTTTGCGGGCTTCCTTGCGGAGCTTCGCCAGTATATCGCCCTTTCCCCGGATGGTAATATATTTGGGTTCATATCCATGTTCTGCATCAAATCCCAGCTGACTTTTCGGCATATCCCGCACGTGTCCCTGAGAAGCCATCACCTCGTAATTACTGCCCAAAAATTTTTTGATTGTCTTTACCTTGGCCGGTGACTCAACAATAACCAGATTCTTAGCCATGTATACGTCCTCTTTCTTTTCTCGCATTTGCTGTCTCTGTCTTCACAGCGATATCATTACAATGCCCGGATATAATAATTTTTATAAACCTCTTTTGCATACCCCTTCAATTCCAGACTGCCAAGAATGCGCAGAACCTCAATCAGGGAAAGCTCTGTTTCCTCACAGAGCTCTTCCGGTTTTCGGGCCTGTAAACCTAAACAACTATACACCATATTTTCAGCCTTTTCAAGATCCTTTTGTGTTCTTTCCTTTTTCTTTTTTATGGATTTGGAAATAATTCCCATCTCATCCAGGATATACTGCGGGGAAAGTGCAATGCCAGCACCCTGTCCAATCAAGTGATTGCATCCCGCGCTTAAGGGATCCGCAAGACGTCCCGGAACTGCGTACACATCCCTTCCCTGCTCCAGGGCTGTGTCTGCGGTAATCAGAGATCCGCTCTTTCCCTTCGCTTCTATTATAAGTACAGCATCCGACAAGCCGCTGATAATCCGGTTGCGCAGAGGAAACAGATGAGACATGGCTTTGGTTCCCGGCGGATTCTCCGACAGCAGGCCGCCCTCCTGCTCCAGTCTTAAATACAATTCCTGATGCGATTTGGGATAGCAGATATCCACCCCGCCCCCTAATACTCCAAAGGTCTTTCCACCGGCCTCTAAGGCACCCCAATGGCCAAAACCGTCGATCCCGGACGCCATCCCGCTTACGATCTGTACGCCCGCGCCGGCAAGCTCCTTTGCGAACCAAAGAGCAGCGCTTCTGCCATAAGCGCTGCAGGCTCTGGCTCCCACTATCCCAATAGACGGACGGTCATCCTCCGGCAGTTTTCCCCGGAAATAGATTCCCCCCGGCTTCTGGGAGATATTCTGCAGGCGGCGGGGATACGCCAGGTGTTCACAGCTTACAAAGGACATACCCAGACGGACCAGCCTTTCCTCTTCCCGGGCAAAATCCCATTCCCTGCGGCCCTGGCAGAGTCTGCGTATTCCGCCTGGATTTTTGGGAAACGCTTTTTGGAGGTCTTCCTCCCTGACTGCAAATATGCTCTCAGGCGTTCCATACCGTTCCACAAGCCTCCAGAGAAGGGCCGTCTCTCCCACAAGGCTGCTGCTCAGCCAGTGCCAACAGGCTTCCCTGGTCTCACTCATAGACTTCTCCTTCTGCAGGTATAATCCGGTATCCGGTAATGAACCGCCTCCAGGAGATGCTGCTCCAGAATCCGTGCCTCTCCTTCCAGATCTGCGATGGTACGGGCTGTCTTGATAATCTTATAATATGCCCGGCCGCTTAAATTTAGTTTCACAAATGCATTTTTTATCAGTTTCTGCTCCTTTTTTCCCAGAGGACAGTATTTTTCCACTTCTTTTCCACTCAAATAGGCATTAAATGCCGACGGCATTCCCAAAAAACGATCCTTCTGCATTTCATGCGCCCGTTCCACCCGTCTGCGGATCTCCCAGGAGCTCTCGTTCTTCCTCTTTTCTGTCAGCTCCTCGTAAGAAATCTCCGGCACTTCTGTGCAGATATCAATCCGATCCAGAAGCGGACGGCTGATCCGTCCCAGATAACGGGCCGCCTCCTCTTCCGTGCAGGTACAGCGGCCGCGATCCGGATAGTACCCGCAGGGACAGGGATTCATGGCTGCCACCAGCATACATTTGGCAGGAAACACATAGGTTCCGGCCGTCCGGGAGATGCAGACCCTCCGATCCTCCAGGGGCTGCCGCAGAATCTCCAGAGCGTTTCTTCTAAACTCCGGAAATTCATCCAGAAACAGAATCCCCCCGGAGCTTAAGGAAATCTCCCCCGGAGCCGGAACCCGGCCGCCGCCTGCCAGTGCCTCCGGCGTTACGGTGTGGTGGGGCGAACGAAAAGGTCTTTTTACCATCAAAGATGTCTGTTCCGGCAGCAGGCCGGCCACACTGTAGAGCTTTGTAATCTCCAGGCTTTCCTGCAGACTCACCGCCGGAAGAATCCCTGCAATCCTCCTGGCAATCATGGTTTTCCCGGAGCCCGGCGGCCCAATCATCAAAAGATTGTGCATCCCGGCCGCAGCGATCTCTGCCGCCCGCCTGACAGAAGCCTGTCCATTCACTTCCGCAAAATCCTCTCCGCCGGAAAAATTCTGTTCCCTCAAAAGCTCAGTTGTATCCACCCGCACCCGGACTGCTTTCTCCGGATGGCGTAGAATTTCAATCAGCTCTGCGAGACTGGAAACGCCAATCACTTCCACTTCCTCCAAAACTGCCCCCTCAGCCGCATTTTTATCCGGCACGATACAGCGACGGATTCCCGCATCCCTTGCTGCTTCCACCAGGGCCAGAATTCCCGGAACCGGAAGCACCTGGCCGCTCAGACTCAATTCTCCGGCCAGCATCACATCCTCCAGCCCCTGCCCTGGAATCTTTTCAAGAGAGGCCAAAATAGCCGCCGCAACGGGGAGATCAAACCGGGAGCCTGCTTTGCGGATGCCGGCAGGCGCCAGATTCACTGTGATCCGTTTGGGGGGAAGCGCAATTCCTGTATTGCGCAGAGCTGTCCGTACCCGGTCACCGGCCTCCCGTACCTCGGAAGACAGATATCCCACCATCAAAAGCTGAGGCATTCCGTCACTGATATCAGCCTCTACCCGGACCATATAGGCTTCCAGTCCGTTTAAGGCTGCTGACTGCACATTACTGAACATAAAAAGTTTTCTCCTCCTTAATCCCCGCTCAAACTCCTGCAAAGACAGAATGCACATACAGAAACTAAGGGGGTGATTTTATTACACATGATTGGAAATGACTCCGGCGACTGCCGGATTTAAAGATTGTCTTATGTAAATCGAATAAACAGCCGGATATAAATTAAGAAATAACATTCACATAACCAAATAAAATTTAAAACCCCGCTTTTTCACAAAATTCCTCTATACTCCCCACTCTTGCAGAAAGCTTCAGCCAGCTTCGAAGAAGAGACAGATCTGTTGTGTGCATAATCCGATCTGTAAATGCTTCTACCTCTTCGCGCGGCACATTCAGGCGGTAAAGAAATACCGCAATAATCCTGCCTTTCTCCATTGCTTCTCTTTTCTTAATTATAACAATGCGCATATGAAAACACAATGTCAACAGCAGACTTTTTGTCCTCTCAAAATAAGTAATGTATTGGGAATTATCCGCTCGAACTGAGGCAGAAATCTTTTTGATGTTTTTATATTACATATATTACTATATTTTTCCAGATATGGCAAGTACTTTTACTCCATGATTTATAATAAAGCACAAAAAACAAGACTGCTGCTATCAAATATCCGCCTGCCAAAAGCAGGGACAGCGCCAGTTCCCCTTAAGGGGTTTCCCTGATTCTATCCCTGCTTTTTTCTCTTTCTTCTGTCCCTTTTAAAAGTATTCCTTCAGTTTCCCCAGGGCGTTTTTCTCGATCCTGCTAATATAAGAACGGGAAATCCCAAGCTGACCGGCAATTTCCCGCTGTGTATATTCCTTTCCGTTATAAAGTCCGTATCTCATAATCAAAACCTTCTGCTCCCTGGGGGTCAGCACCTTATCCAGAAGCTCATACAGCTTTCTGCTGTCCGCTTTCAGGCTGATCTGTGCAAAAGCATCCCGCTCATTGCTCTCAATAATATCCAGCAGATGAATCTCATTTCCCTCTTTGTCTGTACCAATCGGTTCATAATAGGAAGTTTCCCTGGCCGTCTTCTTTCTGGCCCGGAAAAACATCAGCAATTCATTCTCCACACAGCGGGCCGCATAAGTAGCAAGGCGCGGACCTTTTCCACTGTCAAATGTGGTAACGGCCTTGATAAGGCCGATGGTACCTATGGAAATCAAATCCTCCACATCCTCCTCCGTACCCTGGTATTTCTTTACAATATGGGCTACCAGACGAAGATTGTGCTCCACCAGGATATTACGTGCCTCAAGGTCTCCCTCCTTCAGCTTCTGCAGATAATATTGCTCCTCTTTGGCCGGTAATGGTTGGGGAAAAGTCTTCAAAAAGGCACCTCTTTGGTGGATTTATATTATCTTATGATAATTCCACGAAAGAAGTGCCTTTCCAATTCACGCTTCCTGAAATACGGACTCGTTTCTCAGGTTTCTTTTTTGCGCAGGATGTCGTAGACTTCCCCTTTTTGGCTAAGCTTCACCCGAAGCTTCTGCCTGGCGTGGGGGGCGCTTTCCATTGGGTTTCCATCCTCATCCACTATCGCTTCTACCTGTACTAAAACATTGTCTCCTGCCGGTTTCATAATTTCAATCGTTTCTCCCAGAGAAAATTTATTCCTCTGCTCCAGCTGAAGGTATCCCTGGGCATCCACTCCGTCCACAATTCCCAGGTAGGTGTATCCCTTGATATAAGTGCTGTTTCCATAGATCTGGCTGGTCTCGTCAGGCCTTCCAAAGAAAAATCCAGTGGTAAACTCCCGATAGGTACAGCCTGCAATCTGCTCCTTATACCAGCCCATATTCTGCCGGTAGAGCTCCTCTGATTCCAGACAGTCATCAATGGCTTTGCGGTATGTCCGAGCTGTCACCGCCACATAGAGTGCCGTCTTCATCCTTCCTTCTATCTTAAAGCTGTCAATCCCGGATTCCAGAAGCTCCGGAATATGTTCAATCATACAGAGATCCTTGGAATTAAACAGAAAAGTTCCCCGATCATTCTCATAAACCGGAAAATACTCTCCCGGCCTTGTCTCCTCCACTACTGCATATTTCCAGCGGCAGGGATGGGTACAGGAGCCCTGATTGGCATCTCTTCCAGTAAAATAATTGCTCAAAAGACAGCGGCCCGAATAAGAGATACACATGGCTCCGTGGATAAAAGTCTCAATTTCCAGTTCCTCCGGGATATTAGCCCGAAGCTCCCGAAGCTCTGATAAAGTCAGCTCCCTGGCCGACACCACCCGCTTTGCTCCCTGTTCTTTCCAGAATCGATACGTCATATAGTTGGTATTGTTTGCCTGGGTACTGATATGGCGCTCTATTTCCGGACAGATCTCCCCGGCCAGCGTAAACACCCCCGGATCTGCGATAATCAGCGCATCCGGGCGGATTTCCCGAAGCTCCTGAAAATACGCACGGATCCCTTCCAAATCCCGGTTGTGGGCCAGGATGTTGGCCGTCACATAGACTTTTACACCCCTTTCATGAGCAAAGGCAGTTCCTTTCCGCATCTCTTCCAGAGAGAAATTTTTCGCTTTGGCCCGGAGACCGAAAGCCTCGCCGCCGATGTATACGGCATCGGCCCCGAAGATCACCGCCGTTTTCAATACTTCTAAATTACTGGCTGGTATTAATAATTCCGGTTTTTTCATAATATCAATCTTATTCCCGTTCTGCAGTTTCTTCTTGGCAGTCTCCTTATACAGAAGAAATGAAAGGCGTTCAATACAGTCTTTAAACCTCTCTGAATACCTTTTATAAACTGCTGTTTTATTCATCGTTCCAGATCCATACCTGCTCCTGGCAGACAAAGGCGCTTTTAACGCTTCACACTCAGAGTCACCCCATCCCCCAGAGGCAGAACGGCCGTAACCAGCTGCGGATTGTGCTTCAGCTCATAGAGATATTCCCGCATCCGGCTGTGGATTGTCCGGTTCCTGCGCTCCACTGCAAAACGGGATTCAATCAAATCCCCTTCCTGCAGCACATTATCAGACACCAGAAGACCGCCTGGGGCAAGAATCCGGAGTATATCCGGCAGAAAATGAATGTACTGTCCCTTTGCAGCATCCATAAAAATAAAATCAAAGGGTCCACAAAGCTGCCCCAGCAGCTCTGCCGCATCTCCTTCCAGGAGCGTAATCTGTTTCTCTCTGCCAGCCCGGAAGAAATTTGCCTTTGCCACAGGGATCCGTTTCTCATACTTCTCTATGGTGGTAATATGAGCTTCCGGATGCCCATACTCACACATCAATAAAGCAGAAAAGCCTATGGCCGTTCCTACTTCCAGAATAGCCTTGGGCTGTTTCGCTGCCAGAAGCGTCTTTAAGAAACTCTGCATTTCCCGGCGTATTACTGGTACGTGGTCTCTTAGTGCTTCCTCTTCTATCTGATTCAAAAGCTCAGTACTGCCCATATCCAGAGAATTGATATAGGCAGTTATTCTTTCATTTACAATCACTTACGACTCCTCGGCTGTCTCTTCCCCGGTCATCACTGCCATCATTTCTCTGGGCTTCATTGCTGTGGTCAGAGTATAGGTCCCGGCCTCCAGCTTCTTGGCATATTTGGAAACCTTAACCTGAATATAAAACAGCTTCCAGTCATTGACCAGCCCTTTATCCTCCAGAAGCTTTGCAATCTCCCCGATATCGGATCCGTCATCAATGGTCACGGTGATGCTTCTTCCCGGCTCTTCGTCCACCGCCTCCTCCTGGAACACTGAATGTCCATAATCAAAAGCAACTCCGCCTAACCGGACAATCCCCAGTATGACCACTGCAGTCACTACAATTTTTAATGCAATTGACAAGACCGTCAAAGCCGCCCGTTTTGTATTCATCTTACGTCTCCATTCCAGTTTTGCTGCACCCTTCCACAACCTATGTAAAGATGAATTTCCGGCCGTTAAATGCCATTTGTGAATCCATCTTGAGGCTGTATCCGGGATCTTTTGTTTATTGCTGTTTCAGTTCTGCAGTCCCTGTAATGCTGTTTAAAGCTGCTTTTGTTCCTATACTTCCATAATGATGGGAAGTATCATGGGATTCCGCTTTGTCTTTTTCCATATAAAGTCGCTTAAGGCATCTTTAATCACATTCTTCAGCTTACCCCAATCAGATACCCCCCGGTCGAGGCAGTCGTTTACAGCATCGTCCACTACGGCTTTTGCTTCTTCCATCAGATCCTCAGACTCCCGCACGTAAACGAATCCTCTGGACACAATATCCGGTCCGGCCAGAAGCTGATTGCTGTATTTCTCCAGGGTCATAACAACAATCATAATACCATCCTCAGCCAGGTGCTGTCTATCCCTCAGAACAATATTTCCCACATCGCCTACTCCAAGGCCGTCTACCAGAATCGCCCCGGTATGAACATGATCCACAACCTGTGCACTGTTTTCTCCCAGCTCAATCACATCCCCGGAGGAGAGCAGGAATATATTTTCCTTGGGAATTCCCAGGCTCTTTGCCAGATCAGCCTGTGCTTTCAGATGGCGGTATTCTCCATGTACTGGAATCGCATACTTTGGACGTACCAGAGAGTAAATCAGCTTAATCTCTTCCTGGCAGGCATGGCCGGACACATGAGCATCCTGGAAAATCACATCTGCTCCCTTCATGGAAAGCTCATTGATCACCTTGGATACCGCTTTTTCATTGCCCGGAATCGCCTTGGAACTGAAGATCACTGTATCGCCCGGCTTAATCTGCACCTTTTTATGAATATTGGCTGCAATCCGGGACAGTGCTGCCATGGATTCTCCCTGGCTTCCTGTGGTAATCAGAACCACCTGATCATCCGGATAATTTTTCATCATCTCTATATCAATCAGCGTCTTGTCCGGAACATTCAGATAGCCCAGCTCTGCCGCCGTCTTAATCACATTGACCATACTGCGGCCTTCCACCACAACCTTGCGTCCATACTTATAAGCCGAATTGATGATCTGCTGCACCCGGTCCACATTGGAGGCAAAAGTAGCAATGATAATACGGGAATTTCTGTGATCCGACATAATATTGTCAAAGACTCTTCCCACTGTCCGCTCCGACATCGTAAAGCCCGGCCGCTCTGCATTCGTACTGTCACACATAAGCGCCAGCACGCCCTTCTTGCCAATCTCCCCAAAGCGCTGAAGATCGATGGCATCGCCAAAAACAGGTGTGTAATCCACCTTAAAATCTCCTGTGTGTACCACAATCCCCGCCGGAGAATAAATGGCCAGGGCAGAAGCATCCACAATACTGTGGTTTGTCTTGATAAATTCAATCCGAAATGCTCCCAGATTGATAGATTGTCCATGCTGGACTACCTTCCGCTTGATATGGTTAAGCAGGTTATGCTCCCGCAGTTTATTCTCAATCAATCCGATGGTCAGCTTCGTGGCATACACCGGAACATTAATCTCTTTCAGTACATAGGGCAGGGCTCCGATGTGATCCTCATGTCCATGGGTGATCACAAACCCTTTTACCTTTTGAATATTATCCTTCAGATATGAAATATCGGGAATCACCAAATCGATTCCCAGCATATCATCCTCCGGAAAAGACAGACCGCAGTCAACAACAATAATACTGTCTTCAAACTCAAAGGCAGTAATATTCATTCCGATCTGCTCCAGTCCGCCCAGAGGAATGATGCGCAGTTTTGAATTGTTTATATTTCTCAAATTAAACCTCCTGATTTTTAGTTCTTATTCCAGTTTTGCAGTCCCTGGAATCCAAACGCTGCCTGTACCCCCGTCTCCAGCGCTTCCAGTTATCCTTCGCTCCAGCTTTGGCAAAAGCCGGACTGTTCTATAAACAGCAGCTAACGCTATATCCAGGTTCTCTGCTTTCGCTCTCTAGTATTTCCGCTCCGCCTAAAAGGTAATATCCACATCCTCCAGAAGCTGTTCAAAAATCCCCATCACAGATTCCAGCTCCTGATCATCCTCCACGATCTCATAAACCGCTTCCTGGTCTCCATCTGCAGACAAATCCTTCAGTATGAGAGCCTCTCCATCTTCCTCCTCGGAATCAGCTACCAAAATATAGTTTTTTCCGTTCAGCCTTGTCTCTTCCAGAACAAAAAATTCTGTCTTCTCTCCTGTCTCTTCCTGGATGAACGTAATCTTTTCCATTCTCTGCTCCTCATCTATCCGTTTGCAGCCCTTCTGACTGCAAGAGGGTTACGTTGCTTCCGTAGTCCCTGACGCGCAGATACGATCCAGATAGCCCTGAAGAATCAGAACAGCGGCAAGCGCATCCACATACCTGCCCCGGTCCTCTCTTCGCACTCCGCCCTCGATCATTGCCTGATTGGCAGCCACCGTGGTCAAACGCTCGTCCCACATAACAACAGGCAGACCGATCCGTCTCTCCAGCATTTCTTTAAATTCCAGAGATTTCTCAGCCCGCTCACCTAATGTGTTGTTCATATTTTTGGGAAGCCCCAGCACAAGCCGGGTTACCTGATACTCTTTCACCAGCTCCTCAAGCCGCGCAAGAGTCTGCCGCAGTTTATTTTCCGATTTTCTTCTGATAATTTCCACCGGCTGAGCCGTAAAGCCCAGAGGATCACTCACTGCAACCCCAACGGTTTTTGAACCGAAGTCCAGTCCCATAATCCGCATATACCACTCCCGTTCCGCCAAAGACAGCCCTGCCGCCGATCCCAGTCAATACTGCCGCACTGTTATTTTACGGTTGTTGCAATATAAACCTTCAGCAGCTCCTCCACAAGCTCATCCCGCTCCACTTTCATAATCAGACTGCGGGCATTGTTATGGCTTGTGATATAGGTGGGATCCCCGGACATAATATACCCTACAATCTGATTCACAGGATTATAACCTTTCTCAGTCATAGCCTGATACACCTGATGCAGAATATCTCCTACCCGGTTCTCTGTCTCCGGTATCACTTTGAAGTTTTGTGTGCTATCCAATCTACCCATTTTTTCACGCTCCTGACACCACTACCCCTTATTGTACTCTATATTTTCCAAAAATACAATACCTTTTCAGACAAGTTTACATAAAAGAAACCCTTTGAGGGGCATTTCCGCTGTTGCGGCGGCAATTTGTCCTGCCAGATTCTCCTGGGATGGGACCAATACCCGGCAGTACTCACGGGTATGCCCTGTCCACCAGAGCCTGCCGTCCAGTTTTATCTGCTCTTCCAACAGAATCTCCACCTGCCGGCCTGTCCAGCTCTCCAGATACCGCCTTTCATGCTTCTGATTCAGATCCAGCAGAATTTGGCTCCGCTGCGTCTTCACCTGCTCGGCAGTCTGATTCTCCATGGCAGCGGCCCTTGTTCCCTTCCGCCTGGAATATTTAAAAATATGGGTCTGAAAAAACGCAATCCGTTTCAAAAACTCCTCTGTCTCACGAAATTCTGCCTCCGTCTCTCCCGGAAATCCCACAATCACATCTGTGGTCAAGGCCGGGTCTGTAAATACATGCCGGAGCAGACGGCAGGCCTCTTCATATTCAGCGGCCGTATAACGGCGGTTCATCCGCTTCAGCACTGTATCGCAGCCACTTTGCAGCGACAGGTGAAAATGCGGGCAGAACTTATCCATTTTCCGCAAAGACTCTGCAAAAGCTTCCGTGATAATCCGCGGTTCCAGTGAGCCCAGACGGATCCGCCGGATACCCGGAATCTCCTGCACCATTTCAATCAACGCCAGCAGATCCGTTCCTTCCAGGTCTGCGCCGTAGGAACTAAGATGAATGCCGGTCAGAACTATCTCCTGATAACCTCCATCGGCCAGCTTCTCCACTTCTGCCCTGACCTCCGTAAGGCTCCTGCTGCGCACCCGCCCTCTGGCATAGGGAATAATGCAGTAGCTGCAGAACTGATTACAGCCATCCTGAACCTTTACATAGGCTCTGGTATGCTCCTTCGTCCCGGTAATGGACAGGCTTTCGTACTCCTTTGTGTGATTAATATCTATCACTGTTTCCGCCTGCCGGCCTTCCTCATAGGCTTTCAGTATCGAAATCAGATCTTTCTTCTTATTATTGCCAATCACCAGATCAACCGCGTCATCTTTTTGAACCGCTTCACCGCCGGTCTGGACATAACAGCCTGCCGCCACCACGAGCGCCTCCGGATTCAGCTTCTTCGCCCGGTGCAGCATCTGCCTGGACTTGCGGTCTGCAATATTTGTGACCGTGCAGGTATTGATAATATAAATATCCGCCCCCTCCTCAAAGGGAACAAGCTCATAGCCCGCCTCACGAAGAAGCCTGCCCATGGCTTCCGTTTCGTAGGCATTCACTTTACAGCCCAGACTGTGCAGCGCAACTTTCATATCCGACTTTCCTTTCCAGTATTGACTTTTATAAGCCCTCGTATTAAGATTAAGATAAGCTGATTATTAGGAGGTATTTACCATGAAAACCGTAAAAATATGCCTGAATTCCATTGAAAAAGTAAAGTCCTTTGTCAATGATATAACAAGATTTGATGTGGATTTCGATTTGGTTTCCGGACGCTATGTGATTGATGCCAAATCCATCATGGGAATTTTCAGTCTGGATTTATCCAAACCCATTGACCTGAACATTCACGCGGAGGAAGAGATGGAATCCGTATTGAGCACACTTAAGCCTTATATCGTGGAATAACAAAAGCTGCTTCGTACGTTTTCAGAAAACCAGGGACTGCCGCAGGGGACGGTCCCTTTTTTATGCCTAAAAATCATCCTGACACGATCAGCTCTGCTGTCTCAATGGCTTCCTCTACCATGGCGTCAATTTTCTCCGCCAGCTTTGTCTCCGAACGCTTGATTACTTTAATATTGGGCTTTGTCACTGGATGCTTGGCCACAAAGATGGTACAACAGTCCTCAAAGGGCTGAATGGAGGTCTCGTAAGTGTCAATTTCCTTGGAAATCTTTACTATATCCTCTTTATCAAAGGCAATCAGCGGACGGAACACCGGCATGGTACACACCTCATTGGTAGCTGCCAGGCTCTGAACTGTCTGGCTGGCCACCTGCCCGATACTCTCCCCGGTAATCAATCCCAGAGAACCGGTTTTCTCAGCAATCCGCTCCGCAATCCGCATCATATACCGGCGCATAATAATGGTCAGCTCCTCGTGGGGACATTTTTCATAAATATACAATTGAATATCTGTAAAATTCACCACATAGAGATAGACCGGGCCGGCATACCGGGCTACCTTTGCCGCCAGATCCACTACCTTCTGCTTTGCCCGCTCACTGGTGTAGGGCGGCGCATGGAAATACACCGCATCAATTTTTACGCCCCGCTTTGCCACCATCCAGCCTGCCACCGGACTGTCAATGCCGCCGGAAAGCAGGAGCATGGATTTGCCGTTGGTCCCCACGGGCATTCCGCCGGGTCCCGGAATTACATCGGAGTAAAGGTAAATCTTCTCCCGTATTTCCACATGAAGCATCAGCTCCGGATCATGTACATTTACCCGCATTCCCGGAAAGCTGTCCAGAATCCGGCCGCCCAGCCGGGCATTCAATTCCATGGAAGGCAGAGGATATGTCTTCCGGGCCCGCCTGGCCTGTACCTTAAAGGTCTTTTCACAGTCTCCATAGCGGCGCCGGAGATAAGAAACCACTTCCTCCGCCAGCCTTTCAAAGCCCTCATCCTCCAGAATCACCACCGGACAGATTCCCACAATCCCGAAGACCCGTTTTAAGGCCTCCACTGCCTCTTCATAATCAAACTCCTCCAGAGCCTCCACATACATCCGGCCCTGTTCCTTCGTCACCCTGAAAGATCCGTCTGCCTCCTTTAGGGCATGGCGGATCTGAGCCAGCAGAGCATCCTCAAACAGGTACCGGTTCTTTCCCTTGATTGCAATTTCTCCATACTTAATTAAAAACGCTTTGAACATTTCTTGTTTCCTCCTGTGTTGTTTAATTAAGCCTGAAAGGTCCGTGAACAACACGGTTTAAATTCTAATCTTTGCATACAACAGGCTCAATGTCTCTGAAATCTGCGCAGTACCGGCAGCAGCTCTTCCAATGCCTTAAGGCAGCAGGCCAGTTCTTCCTCTGTCGTAAACTCGCTGAAGCTGAACCGCAGAGTAGAATCCAGCAGTTCCCGCCGGACGCCCATGGCCTTTAAGGTGCCGCTGACTGCCGGATGATTGGAAGCACAGGCCGATCCGGAGGAGACATAGATTCCCCGCTCCTCCAGGGCATGAAGCAACACCTCGCTCTTCACTCCCTCAAAGCCTGCGCTCACTATATGCGGTGCACTGTCCCGCCCCGTCTTTCCGTTGACCGAAGCGCCGTTAAGCTTCCCGATCCCTTCCACAAACTGTTCCTTAAGCCGGTACAGCCGTTCCCGTTTTTCCTCAAAATCCGTGTAAATCTCCCGGACTGCCTCGCCAAACCCTGCAATACCCGGCACATTCTCCGTTCCCGGCCGCAGATCTTTCTGCTGGCCGCCTCCATACAAAAGGGGGCGTACCTTTACCCCTTCCCTCACATAGAGCAGGCCCATTCCCTTGGGCCCGTGAATCTTGTGGCTGCTGACAGAGAGAAGATCGATTCCAAGCTTTCCCGGATGAATCTGGTATTTTCCGTAAGCCTGCACTGCGTCCACATGAAACAGCACCGGTTTTTCCCGGTTCTTAAGCAAAGCTCCGATTTCCTCAACGGGCTGAAGGGCTCCCACCTCATTGTTCACATACATAACGGAAACCAGAATGGTCTCATCGCACAGTGCTTCCTGCAGATCCTGGAGCCGTACCACACCGGCAGAATCCACCGGAAGATGGGTAACCCGGAATCCCTGATTTTCCAGATATCTCATCGACTGAAGCACTGCAGGATGCTCAACTGCCGTAGTAATCAGATGCTTTCCTGCTCTCTGATTGGCAGACGCTCCGCCAATCAGAGCCAGATTGTCACTCTCCGTCCCTCCTGAGGTAAAGTAAAGCTCTTTCTCCTGTACCTTCAGACTGCGGGCCAGAATCTTCTTCGCTTCCCTAAGAGCTTCTTCCGCTTCCACCCCTTTGTGATGGAGAGAGGATGGATTGCCGTATTCTTCTGTCATAAGTTCATACATCCGCCTGGCCGCTGACGGATAGCAGCGGGTCGTGGCTGAATTGTCCAAATAGATTTCCATAATTATCTGCCTTCCAAAAGATATGCCAGGACTGAAACAAGCGCCATCCCCGCTGTCTCAGTCCTCAAAATACGCCGTCCTAAGGTAACTGCCTGAGCTCCGGATGCCACAGCTTCCCTGACCTCGCTCTCCTCAAACCCGCCTTCCGGGCCAATCAGGATTCCGATAGAACTGCCCGGCCGGATTCCGGTACATATTTCTCTGGTATGCTCCATGTCTTCCGCCAGCTCATAGGGAATCAGACACACATCCAGTTTCCCGGCCCGCTCCACTGCCTCAGAAAACTTCAGAACTGCCCCCACTTCCGGCACAATGCCCCGGCCTGACTGCTTGGCAGCACTCTCCGAAATGCTCATCCACCGCTTCCGTCTGGCCTGCTCCTTTTTGGCATCCAGGCGCACGATCGTGCGCCTGGTCACTACCGGCACAATCTCCGATACGCCCAGCTCCACGCATTTCTGGATGATATATTCCATCTTGTCCCCTTTGGGCAGTCCCTGAAACAGGGTAATCCGGGAAGGGAGTTCTGCATTTCCATCCAGCCGCCACATAACAGAAGCTGTGACTGTATCGCTGTCCAGCTGCTCCAGCCTGCAGTGGTAATCCGTCCCCTGGCCGTCACTCACAAGCACTTCCTCACCGGAACGCATGCGAAGTACGTTACGGATGTGATTCACATCCGCACCTGTCAGGAAAATCTCTTTTTCTCTGATCTGAGATGGTTCTACAAAAAATCGATGCATAGCTATATATTCCAGTTCCGCAGTTTCCGGCCCCTGCCCACGTAACAGAAGTATTTCCGGCCGTTCAATGCCGTCCGTAAATCCTTCTGGGCATGTTCCTGCAACTGCTGTTTTTATTCTGCCTGCGCAGGCTTTTTGGATGTCACCGACACCCACTCGCCCTGGTAATTTACCTCCAGCACTTCAAACCCGCAGGCCTTCACAGTCTTTACTACCAGTTCTTCCTTATCGTCTATAATCCCTGACGTAATATAGATTCCGCCAGGCTTCAAATGCCTCATCACTGCCGGGGTCAGGGGAACCAGAACCTCTGCCAGTATATTCGCTGCCACAATATCATAGCTCTCATATCCGGCCCAGTCCTGTACGTCTTTATCATCAATGATATTTCCTATCCGAAGTTCAAAGGAAGCCGGATCGATGCCGTTAGCCTCCAGATTCTCCTGCACCGCGTTTACCGCGCAGGGATCCAGATCTGTCCCCTTAGCCTCTTTCGCTCCCAGCTTCAGACTGATAATGGACAGAATACCGCTGCCTGTGCCTACGTCCAGAAGTCTGGTATCCTTTGTCAGGAACTTTCGGATCTGCCGGATACAGAGCTGGGTGGTCTCGTGCATTCCTGTGCCGAAAGCTGTCCCCGGATCAATCTGAATCAGCAGCTTGTCCTGATCCTCCGGCTTTGTCTCCTCCCAGGAAGGCTTGATCAGAATATCATCCACATAAAACTGATGAAAATACTCTTTCCAGTTGTTGATCCAGTCCTTGTCCTCCGTTTCAGAGGCAGTGATGGTGCCCTCGCCAATGGATAAGCCCCAGGTCTGAATCTCCTTAAGACCAGCCCGCACCCTGGAAAGGACTGCCTCCTGATCCATTTCCGGTTCCAGATAAAAACTGATATAGGCGGTTCCGTCATCCTCCGGAAGCTCCGGCAGAATGTCTACAAACATCTGCTCTTTTTCCCGCTGGGACAGAGGTATCTTATCCTCGATCTCAATTCCCTCGATACCAGCCTCCATCATCATATTGCTGATGATATCCTCTGCCTCCGCGGTTGTCTTCAATGTATATTTATTCCACTTCAATGCCTGTTCCCTCACTTCGCCAAAATCCACAATATCCAGCTTAAGCCTGTCTGAATATGCTCTGCACTCATCCTACCATATCACAAATTCCGGGAATCAACAAGCCTTATTGCAGGGAAAGCACCACCCCAGGAACCCGCTCTATCAGATCCCGCGGCAGCATTCCAAACTCTCCCAGCTCCTCCCGGCATTGATCTCCTGCCGCTCCGTGGATCCAGACCGCCAAAGACGCCGCCTGTAACGGCATCAGTCCCTGTCCCAGCAAAGAGCCTGTAAGTCCGCTCAGCACGTCACCGCTTCCCCCCTTAGCCATCCCGCTGTTTCCAGTCGTATTCACATACACGGCCCCTTTTGGATCTGCCGTCACGGTTCCCGGTCCTTTCAGTACCAGAACACAGCCGTATTCCCTGGCAAATTCCCTGGCTGCCCGAATCCGCTCCCGGCTTCGTTCTTCCCAGTATTCCGGATCCGTGCTTCCCGCTTCTCTACATGACAGTTTTCCGCCCAGATAAGCAAACTCTCCTTCGTGGGGCGTCAAAACCGTTACCCAGCCCTTCTCTTGGCGGGCCTTTAAAATTTCCTTCTGGTTCCGCACTCCATAAAGCCCGTCCGCATCCAGTACCAGCGGCGTCTTCACCTGCTCCAGAACATGACGGAGCAGCAGCGTAAGCTCCCGGCTCCGCCCCAGTCCCGGCCCAATCACTCCGGCATCACAGCCGTTCAACCGCTCCAGAATTCCAAAAAGAGCTTCCCCGGAAAGCATTCCCTGCCGTCCGGCCAGGGGAAAAGGCATTGCTTCCAGGCACATAGCAGCCGTAATGGGATAGATTTCCTTGGGAACTCCCAGATACACCAGCCCGCTTCCCATTCTGGCCGCAGCCAGAGCCGCAAGCACAGGGGCGCCGGTGAAACCCACACTGCCGCCGGCCACACAGACCTTCCCAAAGGTCCCCTTATGTCCATCCCAGGGACGCTTTGGAAGAATTTCTGCCGCCTCTTTCCTGGTAAAGCTTAATGCGCTCTCCTCCTCCAGCATTTTTAATGAAATTCCTTTCATTTCTCTCCTCACTGTTTTCTTAGTCAAAGATTCCACGGCCGCCGCCAGAGATCTGTGCGGGAAAACCCATGCCGGACAGAGACTTATCTACGGTTACTGCTGTCAGGCTCTAAAGCATTCAAAAGCTGCACCACATTCTCATAATCATACCGTTTCAGGATTCCCGGTTCTGACTGGGGAAGCGCATCCAGCTCCTCCCATGTTACCAGACAGGTATGGCGTTTTTCTTCCGGATGCTTGGTCAAAGCCCGTTCCCGTTCTTCCTCTGTAAGCTCCTCCACCGGCAGAACCGTCCACCCTCTGGCATAATGAAAGGCATTCCAGCGCCTGTGCTCATAGCGGGCAAGCTTCCAGTACACTGCTTCCCGTTCCACTTGGGAAAGTCCCTTCATATCTCCTGCCAGCAGATGCTTATTGGGGAAATCCCAAACCACTGCCCGGTTGGAATTCTGGGTAAAGGTCCCCAGACTCTTCCACTCTTTCCCCCCGGCGCTCTGCCCCAGATACCGCCGGTGCAGAGCCTGGGCCTGCTGGTCGGCTTCCTTAAACACCAGTTCCCGGCAGGTAAGCTGCATGGCATTCATTTCCTGGAAAAACACCTGCTTTTCCTCTTTGAGCAGGGCAATGCTTCCGCCGGCTTCCTCATAGAGGACTGTCACCAGTGCAGGCGCATTGTCCAAAAGCCCCATCTTTCGGAACATGCGCCGAAGCCGCAGTGCCAAATCAATATTATATTCCGTATCCTTTGTTGCAATCAGTATCTGATGGAATTCGGGAATTCCTTCCTCAAGAGCCTGATAAAAAGCTTCCGATCCGTAGACAGTCTCTTTCCATACAATTTGGGATTCCTCTGCCAGCCGGGGTACATTCCGCACAAATCCCGCCCGTTTTTTCTCCAGGTCTTCATCCAGAATCACTGCCTTCAGGCCGCTTCCCTGCCCCTTTGCAGTCTCAAATGCCGTATTTTCATAAGTAGAAAGAAGAAATTCCTGCCCCAGAGCATCCAGTCCGATGATACAGAGGGAAAAGGGCTTGGCCGGTGTGAAAATCCCCTCTTTCACTTCCCCCAGCCCCCGCTCTTTCAGATATTTAAGAGGACTGAGAACCGTCAGAAAATTCCGCACTGCCAGCTGTTCTCTGGACAACAGCCAGGCATCCAGATGCTCAAGCTTCAAATCCTCAAACCGGATCAAATCATTGTCCAGAAACGCCGTCACGGAAAGTCTCGTAAACCTCTCGCCCAGGGCATCCAGCTCCCGCAGCAGACGGATATTTCTGTGAAAATCATCCGAAAGCAGAACAATATGATAGGATTTCTTTTCCTTCAGTCCCATCCAATAGCGCTCATCCGCTGTCAGGGTCCAGGAGATCGGTTCTGTCTCCTCTCCTTGCGGCTCTGAAGGCAGATATACCACTGCTGCCCTTAATACATTCCGATGAATATCCTCGATCAGCGCACGGGCATCCGCCTCATTTCCACTGACAACATAAATTTCCTTGGCAAAAAAATGGCGCACATCCAGTGCCAGAAGTTCCAGGAGGCTTTTCAAAAACACTACCAGCACGGCACGGATGGTATACGCTGCCATTATCAGGCAGATGCAGATATACTGGGGATCTGAAAACACCTCCGTATCCCCCTGAAAGGTCACAGCCCCAATTGCCTGATACATACTTGTCAGCAGCACATAAAGAATCCGGGCAGCGCCCTGTCCCTCTGGAAACTGAATCCAGAAATACAAAGCACTGGCAGCCACATAATTATATCCCACCATAAGCAGGCTTTGAAGCTTCGACTCACACTTTCTGAGACCTGCATGAAGGATTAGAAGTCCCAGAAGATAACACAGCAGAACCATGCCGTTTTCTCCCCCATTCTATATTGATTTCATGAGACTGCCGCAGATACGGCGGCAGTCCTGTCTCACCCTGTCTTTAAAGGAGATCATAGCATACTTTCCAAAGGCTTACAATTCTTTTCTTCCCTTCAGCTTCCTGTGCCAATACCGGCAATATCAATCAGGGTCAGGTCTTCTGCGTCAGTGTGTTCCAGACTTTCCGCCAGAGCCTTAGCCGTATCAATGCTTGTCAGCACATTTACCCCTGTCTCAATGGCATTTCTTCGAATCACAAAACCGTCATGGCTGTGCTCCACGCCCTGAGAGGGAGTGTCGATGACCAGATCAATCTTATGGCCCAGAATCAAATCCAGAATATTGGGCGACTCCTGCTCAAGCTTTCTGGTAAGCCGTACCGACACGTCCGCCTCCAGAAGCGCTCTGGCCGTTCCCTTGGTAGCATAAATCCGGTAACCCAGGACCTCAAAACGCCTGGCCAGCACTGCCGCCTCTTCCTTATCCTCATCCCGGACCGTCATGATCAGGTTTTTGTGCCTTGGCAGGCGGATTCCCGCTCCCAGAAAGGCTTTGTAAAGGGCCTCGTGGAAAGTCCTGGCAATTCCCAGACACTCTCCCGTGGACTTCATCTCCGGCCCCAGACTGATATCCGCCCCCCGGATCTTCTCAAAGGAAAATACAGGCATCTTAACGGCATAGTAATCTGCCTCTTTCTGCAGTCCCGGTTCACAGCCCAGCTCCCGCAGCTTATGGCCCGCAATTACCCTGGCTGCCAGAGGCACTATGGGAATTCCCGTTACTTTGCTGATATAAGGCACCGTACGGCTGGACCGGGGATTTACCTCAATCACATAGACCTCTTCCCCCACAGCAATAAACTGAATATTAATCAGTCCGATCACATGGAGGGAACGGGCCAGCCGCCGGGTGTATTCTTCGATAACCGCTTTTACGTGACTGCTGATGCTCCTGGCCGGGTAGACGGAGATACTGTCCCCGGAATGGATCCCCGCCCGCTCAATATGCTCCATAATACCGGGAATCAGAATCTCCTCCCCGTCACAGACTGCATCCACCTCTATCTCCTTCCCCTGCAGATACTTATCTACCAGTATGGGGTGATCCTGGGCAGTCCGGTTGATGATCCCGATAAACTCCTCCACGTCCTCATCGCTGATGGCAATCTGCATGCCCTGACCGCCCAATACATAAGAGGGGCGCACCAGTACAGGATAGCCAAGCTCCCTGGCTGCCTGCTTTGCCTCCTCAGCCGTATAAACCGTATGTCCCTTGGGACGTGGTATCCGGCACTCCTCCAGAATCTGATCAAAAAGCCTGCGGTCCTCAGCCGCATCCACATTTTCTGCGGAAGTTCCCAGAATCGGCACGCCCATCTTCATCAGGGCTTCTGTCAGCTTAATAGCCGTCTGGCCGCCGAACTGGACCACCGCCCCGTCAGGATGCTCCAGTTCCACAATATGCTCCACATCCTCCGGTGTCAGCGGCTCAAAGTACAGCTTATCCGCTATGTCAAAATCCGTGCTCACGGTCTCCGGATTGTTGTTGACAATAATCGTCTCATACCCCTCTCTGGCAAAAGCCCAGGTGCAGTGTACGCAGCAGAAATCAAATTCGATTCCCTGCCCAATCCGGATAGGGCCGGACCCCAGCACCAGCACCTTTTTCCGGCCTCTGGTCCTTACCGCCTCATTTTCGCTTCCAAACACGGAATAGTAGTAGGGCGTGGCGGCCGCAAATTCAGCCGCACAGGTATCCACCATCTTATAAGCCGCCGTAATGCCGTTTCTAAGACGCATCTCTTTAACCGCTTCCCTGGTCTTTCCCGTAAGTCTGGCGATCACCTCATCCGGGAACTCGATGCGCTTAGCCTCTTTAAGCAGCTCTGGTGTCAGCTCCTGTGTCCGAAGCGTCTGCTCCATCTCCACAAGCAGGGCAATTTTGTCAATAAACCAGAGGTCAATCCGGGTGAGCCGATGAATCTCCTCACAGGATATTCCTTTTCGCAGCGCCTCTGCCATAAGCCAGATCCGCCGGTCATCCACTATCTCCAGCTTCTTTAAGATCGCTTCTTCTGTAAGATCCGAAAAATCACAGGACATAAGGCTGTCCACATGCTGTTCCAGTGAACGGACAGCTTTCATCAGCGCGCCTTCAAAGTTATCGCAGATGGACATCACCTCTCCTGTAGCCTTCATCTGGGTGGTCAGGGTCCGCTTGGCGCTGATGAATTTGTCAAAAGGAAGCCTGGGAAGCTTTACCACGCAGTAATCCAGCATGGGCTCAAAGCTGGCCTTTGTCCGCCCGGTAATGGCATTGGGAATCTCATCCAGCGTATAGCCCGCCGCAATCTTGGCCGCCACTCTGGCAATGGGATAGCCGGCAGCCTTGGATGCCAGAGCCGAAGAACGGCTCACACGGGGATTTACCTCAATCACACAGTACTCAAAGCTTTCCGGATCCAGAGCATACTGCACATTGCAGCCGCCGGTGATCTTCAGCTCACTGATAATATTTAAGGCAGAGGTCCGCAGCATCTGGTACTCCTTATCCCCCAGAGTCTGGGAAGGAGCCACAACAATACTGTCGCCGGTGTGGACACCCACCGGATCGATATTTTCCATATTGCATATGGTAATGCAGTTGCCAGCGCCGTCCCGCATGACCTCGTACTCGATTTCCTTCCAGCCTGCAATGCACCGCTCCACCAGAACCTGGCCCACACGGGACAGCCGAAGACCGTTGGACAGAATCTCCTCCAGCTCTTCCTGATTCCGCGCAATGCCTCCCCCGCTGCCCCCCAGGGTGTAGGCCGGGCGCAGAACCACCGGATAGCCAATCTGATTGGTAAATGCGATACCGTCCTCTACGGTTTCCACCACCAGGGAGGCTGCCACCGGTTCCCCGATTTTTTCCATGGTACGCTTAAATTCCAGGCGGTCTTCTGCTTTTTTGATGGTTTCTGCCGTGGTTCCAATCAGCTTCACCTGATGGGCCCGAAGGAAGCCCCGCTCTTCCAGCTCCATAGCCAGATTAAGGCCGGCCTGGCCGCCCAAAGTGGGAAGCACGCTGTCCGGCTGCTCCTTGAGGATCAGCTGCTCTGCCACCTCCACCGTCAGGGGCTCAATGTAAACCCGGTCCGCAATGTCCTTATCCGTCATAATCGTAGCCGGGTTAGAATTCAGCAGAACTACCTCTATGCCTTCCTCCTTAAGAGAACGGCAGGCCTGGGTTCCCGCATAGTCAAATTCTGCTGCCTGGCCGATAACAATGGGACCGGAGCCAATCACCAGTACTTTTTTGATTTCCGGATTTCTAGGCATGGCTTTTCACCTCCATCATCTTTAAAAAGCGGTCAAAAAGATACGCGCAGTCCCGTGGGCCTGGACAGGCCTCCGGATGGAACTGTACCGTAACTATATTTTTTCCTATATAGCGCAGACCCTCGTTGGTACCATCGTTGACATTCTCAAATGCCGGCACTGCAATGGCCGGATCAAGGCTGTCTGCGTCTACTGCATACCCATGATTCTGAGAGGTTATATACACCTTTCCGGTCTCCAGGTCCCGGACCGGATGGTTGCCGCCACGATGGCCGTATTTTAATTTGTAGGTATCTGCTCCCGTTGCCAGCGCCATAAGCTGATGTCCAAGACAGATTGCAAAAATTGGGATATCTGTTTGATAAAGGGTCCGGATTTCTTCTATAATAGAGACGCATTCTTTGGGATCCCCAGGGCCGTTGGAAAGCATAATGCCATCGGGCTGCCCGGACAGGATCTCCTGCGCAGACGCGGCCGCCGGATAAACCGTTACCTGACAGCCTCTTTGATGTAAAGAACGGGAAATATTCTCTTTTGCTCCCAGATCGAGAAGCGCTGTCCGGAAACCATCTCCCGGAAGTATGTAGGGAGCCTTGCAGGTGACCCGCTCCACCACCTTCCCGGCGGCATAAGCCTTAAGTCTTGCAATCACTTCCTCCAGGGAAAAATGCTCATCCGTGGTAATCATACCGTTCATGGTTCCGTTCTCTCTTAAGATCCGGGTAAGTGCTCTGGTGTCAATTCCGGCGATTCCCGGAATGTCATGCTTTGCGAGGAAATGCTGTATGGTATCTCTGCTTCGGAAATTGCTGGGAATTCTGGACAGTTCCCGTACGATGAATCCGTCCACCCAGGTCCGGTCCGACTCCATGTCCTCATGACAGATTCCATAATTACCAATAAGCGGGTAAGTCATAACCACCGCCTGCCCCGCGTAAGAAGGGTCCGTCAGCACCTCCAGATAGCCGGTCATGGAAGTGTTAAATACAATCTCGCTGATCACTTCCCGGTCTGCCCCAATGCTGGTTCCTGTAAATACATGTCCGTCTTCCAGTATCAGAAAAGCTTTCATCCTGCGCTCCTTTCTGCTGTCTGTCTAAAATTGCTCAAAAAAAAAGACATAAATCCGCCTTTAAATTTCAAAAAATTATACTACATTCGAGGGGACAATGCAAGAGGTTTTTTCAACTGTTTTGGATGCCCCCTCTCTCCTTACTCTCAATTATTGTCCATCCGTGAAGCAAGCCTGTCTCCTGCGGTACTCCCCCGGCGTACATCCCTTTATCTCCCGAAATACCTTCGTAAAATAGCTGGTATCCAAAAATCCACACTCAGCGCCGATATCTCCCGCCTTTTTATCCGTTGACATCAGAAGCTCTGCCGCCTTCTGGATGCGGAACTGCTTCAGATACCGGATAGGCGGCATACCGATAGACTTATGAAAACAGCGAAGACATTCACTCTCACTGATCATAGCACTTCTGGCAATCTGAGCCGTATCTGTCTCTTCGCTGTAATGCTCCTGAATATACTGGAGCATGGTGCGGATCCGCCTGGCGTCCCGAAGCTCCCGCTGGGAAGGCTCTTTTTGAGGCATTGGCTGATGAAGTCTGAGAAGAAGTATCAGCTGGGACAGGGCATTTCTCACCTGAAACTCATATCCAGTCTCCTTCTTCTCCATAGCCTGCCATGCATCCTCAATGCATCCACAGGCCTGACTGTGCCAGGGAAGCGTTTCATTCAAAAGCGCACTTTGAAAACAGTGATTCTCAACCAGCGGCTGAATATAGCTCTGCCAGAATACACTTTCCATGCTTCCGCCCACAAGGCGGGGATGAAACACCAGCGAATGCATCCGGCATTCTTCCATGCTGGATACCTCAAACGCATGCAGGGCTTCTGCATTGATAAAGAAACCCTCTCCTGCCTTCACCTGATATCGTTCTGTCTCCACCAAAAGCTCTGCCATTCCCTCAACCACAACGACTGCTTCCATCTCCTCATGCCAGTGCCATGGCACCGCTTCCTGTCTCAGATCGTCATAATAATTGCCCGCAGGAAAAAAGGCCGATCCATGCTCCTTTAATTCCCGCCCATCTTCTCCTGTAATGGTTACACATGTTTTCAACGCCATCCCCTGCTCCTTTTGAAGGTTTTGTCATATAAAAATGGAGATATTTTTCTATATATTGCACAGAATTGTTGATATAATCATATCATCAGATGCACCTGAATACAACAGTAAAACAAATTTTCTATTGTAAATAAAAAGGAGGTTCTATTATGTTGAGATTTATGTCGATTCCTAACAAAGAAAAGTTTGTGAAATTAATTGAAGAATGTCAGGGCAGCGTACTGCTTCATCTCCCCGACTGCACAACCCTGGATCTGAAGTCAAATTCTGCCGCACGCCAGATGCTGAAACTTCTTCCCTGCGAGGGCTGCAGCCTGCATCTCAGCTTCTCAGATCCCTATGACTCTTCCGCCTTTCTTTCCTATATGATTCAGGCCGCTCATGGCTGAGTTCTGTCAGCACAGTTGTGCCTTTTCCATAAAACCAGGACCAGAACATTCTGCGGTTGTTCTGGTCCTGGTTTTTCTTCTCTTCCACAATAGTTCTATTTCTTTAAATACGCAGAAACGATTTCCACAGCTATTTCTCTGGCCTTAGCGCTGGACACGTCTTTATTCTCTGTTTCACCCAAATATATACAAAAGTAAATGCGTTTCTTTGGACTGTCTGCAAAGCCTGTATACCAAGCGTCAACCACAACGCCGCAGCTTTTGCCCATGCCTGTTTTTCCATAGATTAAAATGTCTGATTCGTCCGGCTCAGACAACCGCATAACCTGCTTTAACTGGTTTCTTAATTCCTCCGAATAATTTGTGTTATCACCAAAAATACGTTCCATAACCTCAACCTGTTCTTTGGGAGAAATTAACAGAGACGATTCAATCCAAAATCCGGTTAAAGCCGGATTGCTGTTATTTGTATTTGCTTTCCCTTCCCAGTCAGATATGTCGCAATTACCATATTGGAGTCTGTTTAACTCCTCCTGCATGACATCCATTCCAATTTCATCAATAACTTCTCTAAAATACCAGACGCAGGACGCATGAAATGCGTCAGAAAAATCAATATCTTGATTCCAGTCTTCCATCCAGTATACTTCTCCACTCCATATACGGACAGAGTATTCCGGTACAATGATTCCATTTTTTATGGCAATCAAAGAAGAAATAATTTTAAATGTAGAGCATGGCGAACGCCGGGTAAGAGACAGCTCTTGGTTATACATTTGACAGCAGTTCTCAGCCGGATCATAGATAACCGCAGCGCCATTTATTTCTTCAAAATAATTTGACCAGTCTGCTTCCTCTGTTATTGGCGCAACAGCTTCTCCAGCTTCTTCTGCTGTTTCTTCTGTTTCCTCTGTCTGTGTTACTGCCTCTTCCATCTGGCTTATATCTTCTACCTCCTGGGTTTCCACCGATTGACTGCTTTTTACGTTATCCTTTTCTTTTCCACACCCTGTTAAAATTAATGAAACAAGTATGAACGCACAGCCAATTGCAGATACTGCTTTTGTTTTTTTCATAATTACCTCTCTCCATATTCCGATCCGCCGATTCGTCTGCCAGCCCAAGTATAGCACATCTTCCCCCTCTAAACAATCCTGCTCCCCGGTTTCCTCTGCTCCGTTCTACGGTAAAACGGACTCCATTGGTCCGGCCGTGAAAGCCAGCCCGGACGCATATGCGGATGAAAAATCCTCTTAAAAACGGATCGCCGGGAATAAGAACTGAAGACAGGGAATCACACACCAATCCCTTGCATTTATAACCAGAAATTAGTATAATTTAAGGGTAAATCAAGCCGCCAGCAAGGAGTTTTTTATGCCCAAAAAGAGAGTAACTATAAACGATATTGCCAAAGCCGCCGGTGTCTCCAAAACAACTGTATCCCGATATATCAACGGCCGCAAGGATCTGATGGGGGAACAGGCCAGAGAGCGGATCCGGGCTGCCATTGAAATGACCAATTATGTGCCCAGCGACATTGCCAGCAATCTGAAAAAGCACACAACAAACCTCATCGGCCTGACCGTGGCGGATATCACTTCGCCGTTTTCTTCCGCACTTATTTCCGGTGTCAGCAATTATCTGGAACCCCTTGGATATACCCTCCTGATGGCAGATACTTCGGATAATCCGGAAAAAGAAATCCGTTCCCTGAAGTCCCTTCTCGCGAAAGGCGTTTCCGGTCTTCTGGTCAACACAGCCTCTTACTCCAATGACTTTCTGATCCAGACAGAATGCTCCGGGACGCCTATTGTTCTGTGTGATCGTTATGTGCGCAATCATACCTTTGATATTGTTACCAGCAACAGCCCGGAGTGCTTTGCCAAGCTTATCGCTCATACCAAGGCCCAAGGCTATACCCGGCCTTTATTTTTTGTTCAGGAGTGGGAGAACAATTCTACCCGGATGCGTCTCAGAGACGCCTTTATCCACTCTGTCCAGGAGATCTATGGTTATGATCCTTCCTCAGATGTTTTCACTCTGCGGCCCGGCAGCGTGGATGCCCAGAGCTGTCTGCGCAGAGCGCTCTCCAGCCAAAAGCATCAGCTTCCCATTGCCATTGGCTGCAACAGTATCACAACCGTGCGGGTTTACCATGCCATCCGCGCCCTGGGTCTGTCTATCCCTCAGGACATTGGTCTTTGCGGCCCCGAAGACTGGGACTGGGCCAATGAATTAAACTGGCCGTTTATGATCGAACCCAATGTTACCACCGTTAAAATTCCGGCCGTACAGATGGGGATTCACGCCAGCAGGCGTCTGGTGGAAAAAATTGAACAGCCCGATCAAAGCCCCCAGGAAATCCTGCTCCCCTGTGAATTGTGTATCCGCGATTCCACACTTCGAAAAATCAAACCTTTATAACGTCAGAATGGACCTCCCGCCCTGCAGCAGGAAATCCATTCTGTCAGCTTTTTACTATATCTTATCTCTGTACCCGTCCCGTACCGTCTCCGCCCATCAGCTTCTCCACATCCGGCACTCCCACACGGTTGAAATCACCGATTATGGAATGCTTCAGACAGCCTGCGGCCGCCGCAAACTCC